>JACVRR010000027.1 GCA_014534345.1 Thermoleophilia bacterium
AGATCAGGTCGCCGCCGCGCTGGTTGAGGATCGTGTCGATCATCAACGCGGTCTTGCCGGTCTGGCGGTCGCCGATGATCAGCTCGCGCTGGCCGCGGCCGATCGGGATCATCGAGTCGATCGCCTTGATCCCGGTCTGGACCGGCTCGGAGACCGGCTGGCGGTCGACCACGCCCGGCGCCTTGAACTCGAGCGGGCGGCGCTCGCTCGTCTCGATCGGCGAACCGCCGTCGAGCGGGTTCCCGAGCGGGTCGACGACGCGGCCGAGCAGCGCGTCGCCGACGGGAACGCTCGCGATCTGGCCCGTCCGGCGCACCGGCTCGCCCTCGCCGACGTGCTCCCACTCGCCGAAGAGGGCGGCGCCGACGTTGTCCTCCTCGAGATTGAGGGCGATGCCCGTGACGCCGTGCTCGAACTCCAGCAGCTCGAGCGCGACGCAGTTCTCGAGCCCGTGGACGCGGGCGATCCCGTCGCCGACCTGCAGGACGGTGCCGACCTCGGCGAGGTCCGTTTCGACGTCGAACTGCTCGATCCGCTCGCGCAGGATCGAGGTGATCTCTTCTGGGCGGAGTTTCACGACTGCTCCTCTTCCGTTGCGGTTTTCCCGATTGCTAGACGCTTGCCCTCGCACCGCTGCGCAGCTCACGGCGCAGCCGCTCGAGGCGCCCGCGGACGCTCGCGTCGACGCGGAACGAACCAACCTGCAGGACGAGGCCGCCGATCAGCGCCGGGTCGACCCGGCGGCGCGCCTCGACCCGGCGCCCGGCCGCCCGCTCGATCTGCGCGATCACGCTGCGCGCCTCCTCGTCCGAGAGCTCGACGGCCGTCGTCAGCTCGACCTCCAGCCGCCGCTCCTCGGCGGCGACGAGCCGCTCGAACTCGCGCACGAAGTCGTCCAGGTCGCCGGCGCGGCCCTTCTCGACCAGCAGCAGGAGGAAGTTGCGGACGAGCTCGTCGGCGCGGGCGAGCAGCTGCCGCAGGGCGGCGCGCTTCACCTGGCGGTCGAGCTCGGGGTTCGCGAGCAGCGCGCCCAGCTCCGGGACCTCGCGCGCGCTGGCGGCGAAGTCGACCAGCTCCTCGCGCACTTCGGCGACGCGGCCCTGCTCCTTCGCCGCGTCGAGGAGCGCCCGCGCGTAGGTGCGGTGGACGACGGCCACCTAGGGGCCCCTGCGAGCTCGGTCGGACACGCGCGTCAGCGCTCGGCCGCCTCGAGCGCCGAGAAGTCGAGCTCGCCGACCGCCTCCTCGATCAGGCGCCGCTGCTCGGCGCCGTCGAGCGAGCGCCGCGTCACCTTCTCCGCGGCCACCAGGGCGAGCTCGCCCACCTCGGCGCGCAGCTGCTCGAGCGCGCGCTGCGTCTCGGCCTCGATCTGACGGCGCGTCTCCTCCAGCCGCCGCTGCCGGTCGGCCTCCGTCTCCTCGCGGACGCGCTCTCGCATCGACTCCGCGACGCGCCGCGCCTCGGCGAGCACCTCCTCGGCGTCCTGGCGGGCCCGCGCCCTCAGCGCCCGGTGCTCCTCCAGCAGGCCGCGCGCCTCCTCGCGGGCACGGTCGGCCTCGGCGAGCGACTGGCGGATACGTTCGCGGCGCTCGTCGATCGCCCGCTGGATCGGCCCGAACGCGAACCGCTTGAGCACGTAGAACGTGATGCCGAAGCAGATGAGCGTCCAGATCATCAGGCCGGGTGCGACCTGGATGAGCGGGTTGTCCATGGCGCGTCCTCAGTTCCCCTCGGCTAGACCAGCACGAACGCCAGGAGGCCGCCGATCAGGCCGTAGAACACGACGGCCTCGGTGAGCGCGAAGCCGAGCCACTGGATGCCCTGCAGCTCGCCGCGCAGCTCGGGCTGGCGCGCGACCGCCTGGATCATCGAGGCGAAGATGCTCCCGATCCCGATCCCGGCGCCGACCGAGCCGAGGCCGATCCCGAGCGCGAGCGCGATCGCCTTGCCGGCGTCGACGCCGTTGTCGGCCTGGGCGAGCAGCGGCACGAACAGTGACGACATTCCTCCTCCTTCAGCGGTTGTGGCTACGGCACTTGTGTCGACCGGTCATTTCAGACGCACTCCGGGCGGAGCCCGTCGCGCTGATGGTCGGCGTCGACAAGCGACGCCTCAGTGCTCCGGCTCGATGGCCGAGCCGATGTAGATGGCTGACAGGGCGGCGAAGATGAACGCCTGGATGGTGACGACGATCCCGACCTCGAAGAGGTAGAAGGCCGTCCCGAACAGGACCGAGATCGGGAAGACCCAGATCGAGGTCAGGAAGATGAGCCCGAGGAAGGTCAGGATCAGCATGTGCCCGGCGAGCATGTTCGCGAACAGTCGGACCGAGAGCGAGACGAGGCGCATGAACTGCCCGAGCACCTCGAGCGGCACGATCAGCGGGTACATCGCCTTCGGCACGTCGGGAATCCAGCTCTTGAAGTAGCCGACGGCGCCGTTCGAGCGGACGCCCTCGTAGTGCGTGAAGACGAACGTCAGTAGCGCCAGCGCGAGCGTGACCGAGATCGCCGAGGTCGCCGCGTAGATCCCCAGCGTGGGCAGCTCCAGCCCGAGGATCTCGAACCGCTCGTCCGAGAGCGGCAGCGGGATGAAGCTGATCAGGTTCAGCACCCAGATGAACAGGAACAGCGAGGCGACGTACGGGAACCAGCGGCCGATCGCCTTCGAGGGCAGGCCCTGCTCGGCGATCTGCGTCTGCGCGACGTCGTAGATCCACTCGCCGATCGTCTGGCGACGGTCCGGGTCGGTGCCGACCCGCCAGCGCATCAGGAAGACGCCCAGGGCGATGGTCAGGGCGGAGCCGAGCAGCAGGTACGCGACCGCCTTGGTGATCGACAGGTCGAGCGGGCCGATGTGGATCGGCACCCACGCGTGCTGCTCGAACTCGTGCGAGGGGTCGAACTTGCCGTTCTCGGCCGCGAGGGCGCTCGGCGCCGCGAGGAGCGCCAGCGAGGCGACGACAGCCAGCACTCTGCTCACTCGGCACGCCCCGCGAAGTACAGCGCCAGCGAGAGCGGGAGCTCGACGGAGTACGCCAGCGCGTAGACGAGCGCGGCGGCGACGCCGAGGGCGGGGTTCGACGCCGCCACGGCGATCGCGACCACCATGACCGCGATCGGCCGGAACATCGTCCCGATCCCGACGACGCCGGCCGTGGCGGGTCGGTCGGCGCCCAGCGGCAGGCGGGCGAGCAGCAGCGCGAGCGCCTGCGCGGCGAGCCAGAGCGTCGCGCCGAGCAGCCAGCCGCGCAGCGGCCAGGAGGCGACCGCGAAGACGGGCAGCGCGAGCGCGACGACGGTGCCGCCGCCGAGCGTCGGGACGAGCCGGCTCGGGATGGGGCGGGGCGTCTCGACCAGGCGGTCGATCACGTGAAGTACCCGCGGTAGCGCCGGTAGACGACGTACGTACCGGCGGGAATGCCGGCGACGGCGCCGCCGAGGGCGCCGAGTCCCCAGGAACCGGCCGCCCAGCCGACCAGCGCCCCGGTTGCGACGCCGGCGACCATCGTGCCGGCGAGGAGCGCTCCGGCGGCTGCGGGCTGGATCGTCTGTCGCGGCGACGGCTCCACGCGGGGCGAGCATACCAATCGCCGTTGGCCCGCTTGTAACACTCTGATTCCGCGTGGTTTCGACCAATACCGGCGGGTTCGTGGCAGCGGTCGCCGGGCGTCGAAAGCGTCTCGCGGCCGGGGTGCCGACCCGCGCTCGGCCGCCTCTCTACGCCTCGCGCAGCAGCAGGAAGAGGAGCAGGCCGAGAACGAGCGCGAGGACGACGAGCGGGCGCGGACTGCGGTCGAGGTACGCGCGGACCGCCTGCGCGGCGCCCAGCAGCCCGAGTCCGGCGATCGCGACTCCCGCCCGGACGCCGTCCGAGAGCGCGCCGGCCGCGTCGGCCACGAGCGCGACCACGAGCGCGAGCGCGGCGCCGGCCAGGAGGACGTTCCCGACGGTACGCAGGTTCACGGGCGGATCCTGCCCGTAGCATCGCCGCTCTGCGCGTCTGGTTCGACATCACGAACACGGCCCACGTGGTCGTCCTCCGGCCACTGGTCGAGCTGCTCGAGGCTGACGGGCACGAGGCGGTTCTCACCGCGCGCCCGCTCTCGCACACTCTCGAGCTCCTCGACGACTGGGGGCACCCGTACACCGCCCTCGGCCGCTACGGCGGCGCCGGCCGGCTCGGGAAGGCACGGGCGGCCGGCGACCGCCTGCGTCGGCTGCTCGCGTTCGGGCGCCGGGGGCGCTTCCACTGCGCCCTCGCACACGGGTCGACCGACCTGACCGCCGCCTGCCGGGCGCTGCGGGTCGCGAACACGACGATGTTCGACTACGAGTGGGCATCGCTCCAGCACCACTGGAACTGCCGCCTGGCGACCCGCGTGCTCGTGCCGAACGCGATCCCGGCGGCACGGCTCGCCCGCTACGGCGCGCGCCCGCCGAAGCTGGTCTCGTACCCGGGCCTGAAGGAGGAGTACTACCTGCGGGACTTCGAGCCGGACGCGAGCGTCCTGCGGCAGCTCGGCGTCGAGCCGGACGCCCCCGTCGCGGTGGTGAGGACGGCGCCCTCGTACGCCCTCTACCTCGGCGGCTCGGAGAACCCGCTGCTCGCGGGGGTGCTGCGGCGGCTCGTGGACGAGGGCGCGCAGACGGTCGTGCTCGCGCGCACCGACGAGCAGCGCGCGGCCGCCCGCGCGCTCGACCCGCGCCTGATCGTCCCCGACCGCGCCGTCGACGCCCGCTCGCTGGTCGCGCTCGCCGACCTGCTCGTCTCCGCCGGCGGGACGATGAACCGCGAGGCGGCCGTCCTCGGGACGCCGGTCTACTCGGTGTTCGAGGGGCCGCTGGGCGCGGTCGACGAGCGCCTGGCCGCCGAGGGCCGCTTGCGGCTGCTCCGCGACCCCGCCGAGCTCGAGGTCGCCGGGAAGCCCGGCGACGCCTGGCGCGACCGCGTCCGCCGCGACCCGCGCGACCTCCTCGCGCTCGCGCTGCCCTGGGCCGCCTGAGCGCGATCGGCCTCGTCGCGCGGGACGTGTCCGCGTGCCAGGCATCAGAACATGTCCCGAGGAGCCGTGTCCGCGCGAGCCCTGCTACCCGCCGGGCTGGATCACGACCGACGGCGCCGAGCGCGTCGCGGGTCCGTGGTGTACGGCCTCGACGTTGTTCCCGTCGGGGTCGAGCGCGTACGCGCTGTAGTAGCCGGGGTGGTAGCGCCGCTCGCCCGGCCCGCCGTTGTCGCGGCCGCCTGCGGCGAGCACCGCCTGGTGGAAGCGCTCGACCGCCTCCCGGTCGGCTGCCTGGAAGGCGAGGTGCAGCCGGACCGTCGGCGGGCCGTCGTCGCTCACGTAGAGCTCGTCGGCCGAGAACGCGTCGCGCCCCTCCCACGTCAGGCCGAGCCCGAGCGCCTCGATTGCCGCGCGGTAGAACCGCTTGCTCGCCTCGAGGTCGCGCACGCGCAGGTGGACGTGGTCGAGCAGCCGCCCCGCGTGGAACTCACTCACCGGCGTCCAGCGGTCAGAACCCGCTCGACCGACTCCTCCCGCTCCTCGTCGACCAGCCGCCCGAGCCCCAGCGCCTGCAGGTGCCGCGCCTTCAGGATCTCGAGCGTGTAGACCATCCAGACGGACGTCGCCGCGACGAGCACCGCGCCGACGCCGGCGACCGCGGCATTCCCGGCGTCCCAGTCGCCTCCCGGCCGCGGGGGCACGAAGCGGAGGACGATCGCGTAGGCGGCGAGGAGCGCGGCCCAGGCGTGCAGATAGGCGGCCGTCCGCCGCTGCGAGTACCCGATCCGCATGAACCGGTGGTAGAAGTGGTTGTGGTCGGCCGACCAGGGCGGGCGGCGGTACTTGAGCCGCTTGGCCACGACGAACGAGGTGTCGAGGATCGGCACCGCGATCACGAGCAGCGGCGCGACCAGCGCGATCGTCGCCGCCGTCTTCAGCACGCCGTCGATCGCGAGCGCGGCGAGCACGAAGCCGAGCGCGAGCGCACCCGAGTCGCCCATGAACACCGAGGCGGGGTGGTAGTTGTGGCGCAGGAAAGCGAGCGCGGCGCCGCAGACGATGGCGGCGAGCACGGCGGAGTCGAGCCGGCCGAACGACGCGGCGAGCAGCGCGAACGACCCGGCGGCGATGGCGACGATTCCGGCGGCCAGCGAGTCCATCCCGTCGATCAGGTTGACCAGGTTCGCGAGCGCGGCGATCCAGAGCAGCGAGACGGGAACGGACAGCCAGCCGAGCTCGTGGTCGCCGATCAGCGGCAGCGTCACGCGCTCGAAGCGGACGTCGAACGCGACGACGGGGACGAGCGCGACGAGGACGACCGCCAGCATCTTCGTCCTCGGCCGCAGCCCGCGGATGTCGTCCACCAGTCCGAGCGCGGAGACGGCCAGTACCGAGCCGAGGATCGCCAGGTAGCGCGGCTCCTCGCCGAGCAGGAGCGCCGCCGGCAGGACGATCGCGACCACGATCGCCACGCCGCCGATCCGCGGCACGGGCCGCTCGTGGACGCGCGGCCGGTCGCGCCGGTCGTCGACGCCTCCGATCCTGGGCGCGAGGCGCGCGACGAGCGGCGTCAGCGCGAGGACGATCGCGACGGCCGCCGCGAACCCGACGGCGACCTCCCAGGCGAGCAGGGTCCGCAGGGCGTCCGGGAAGGACACCGGTCGTTTATACCGGACCTTTCGGCTCCCGCCGAAAGGCCTAGAGGAGCATGGAGTTCGTTGGCGTCTCGGAAAAGCCGCTGCAAAAACGTGATTCCGACACCTCTAGAGCTTTCGGCGCAGCCGAAAGCTCTGCTAGGTTCCGCCCCTCGTGACCGACACCGCGTCCAGAGCAGCCACCTTCGAGGAGCGCGTCCGCACACGCGACGCGTCCGTCGGCGTCGTCGGCCTCGGCTACGCCGGTCTCCCGCTGGCGATGACGTTCGCCGAGGCGGGCTTCGAGGTGACCGGCATCGACGTCTCGGCCGAGCGGGTGCGCGCCGTCGAGGAGCGGCGCTCCTACCTGGTCGACGTGCCCGCGGAGCGCTACGACCGCGCCGACGGCCGGCTCCGCGCGACGACCGACTACGCCGCCGTCACCGACCTCGACGCGCTCACGATCTGCGTGCCGACCCCGCTGTCGAAGACGCGTGCGCCGGACATCTCGTACGTCGTCGCGGCCGCCGAGGCCGTGGCCGAGAACCTCGCACCGGGGCAGCTGGTCGTGCTGCAGTCGACCACGCACCCGGGGACGACCGAGGAGATCGTGCTGCCGATCCTCGAGCGGACGGGCGCCCGGGTCGGCCGCGACGTCTTCCTCGGCTACGCGCCCGAGCGGGTCGACCCGGGCAACGAGCAGTGGACGATCCGGAACACGCCGAAGCTCGTGTCGGGCGTCACGGCGGAGTGTCTGCGGCGCACCGAGGTCCTCTACCGCGAGATCGTCGAGACGGTCGTGACGTGCTCGAGCCCGACGGTCGCCGAGACGGCGAAGCTGCACGAGAACACGTTCCGCGCGGTCAACATCGCCCTGGCGAACGAGCTCGCGCTGATGTGCGACCGGCTCGGGATCTCCGCGTGGGAGGTCATCGAGGCCGCGTCCACGAAGCCGTTCGCCTTCCTCCCCCACTACCCCGGCCCCGGCCTCGGCGGCGACTGCATCCCGGTCGTCCCTCACTTCCTCGCCTGGCGGCTGCGCGAGTACGGGTACTCGGCGCAGCTGATCGAGGCGGCGCACGAGATCAACGCCTCGATGCCGCGCTACGTCGTCGGCAAGATCGCCGACGCGCTCAACGAGGAGAGCCGGGCGATCAAGGCGACGCGCCTCCTCCTGCTGGGGATGGCGTACAAGGCCGACGTGCACGACACGCGCGAGTCCCCCAGCCTCGAGGTGATGCGCCAGCTGCTCGCCCGCGGGGGCGACGTTCGCTACTGCGACCCCTGGGTGGAGCACGTCGAGCTCGACGGCGTCCGCCACGAGCCGGTCGAGTGGTCGCCGGACGAGGTCGCCGCCGCGGACTGCGTCGTCGTCCTGACGCAGCACCGCCAGTTCCTGGAGCGCCCGCTCTGGGAGCACGCACGCCTGGTGGTCGACACGCGCAACGTCGTCCCGCCGGCGCCGAACGTCCACCGAATCTAGGCCGGGGACGCTCGGCGTTCGTCGCTGCGGCAGACGTGCGAAGGGGCGAGCGTCTGCTGGTGCTCGGCGCGGGCTACGTCGGCGCGAAGCTTGCGGAGGTCGCGCTGGAGGAGGGGCACGAGGTCGTGCTCGCCGACAACTGGTACGCGACGCGCCGCGAGCAGCTGGCGCCCCTCGAGCACCGGGGCGCGCGGGTCGAGACGGCCGACATCCGCAGCGCCGCCGACCTCGACCGGCTGCTCGACCCCCCGCCCGCGCGCGTCTACCTGCTCGCCGCGCAGGCGAGCCGGCCGCTCGCCGAGCGCGAGCCCGACTACACCGAGGAGACGAACCTGACCGGTGCGCGCCGGGTCGCCGAGGCGGTCGCGGGCGTGGGCGGGCCGCCGCTCGTCTACGCGAGCTCGCTGCACGTCTACGGCTCCCGCCTCGCGGGCGAGGTCGGCCCGGAGCATCCCTACGGCGAGCAGGGCGACCTCGCGCACCTGTCGAAGATCTACGCCGAGCTGTGCCTCACGCTGTACGCCCGCCGGCACGACTTCGACCTCGCCCTGCTGCGGCTGGGAATCGTCTACGGGCCGAGCGCCGTCGAGCACGAGCGCCCGGAGTCGCAGACGGTCGTCGACCGGTTCCGGCGGCTCGCGGCGCGGGGCGAGCCACTCCCGCTCGACGACGGCGGGCGCGCGACGATCGGCGTCGTGCACGTCGAGGACGCCGCGCGCGTCCTGCTCGCGGAGCCGATCCGCCGCGGCGTCTCCGCCGCGAACGTCGCCGCCGAGAGCGTGACCGTCGCCGACGTCGCGGCGCTCGCCCGCGGCGAGCTCCCGGCCGGCCGCCCGGGCTGGACGTACGCGACGCCGTACGCGTACCGCCACCGGGTCGCCGAGTACCTCGCGCCGTGAGGCTCGTGGTCACCGGCGCCGGCGGGTTCCTCGGCTGGCGGACGGCCGAGCTGCTCGAGGGCCGCGGGCACGAGGTCGTCCGGGTCACGCGGCCGGGCGGCGTGCGGCGCCGGTTCGCCCGTGCCGGCGCCGAGGCCGACGCGGGCGATCCCGCCGCTCGCCGGCTGCTTGCGGGCTGCGACGCCGTCCTCCACTTCGCGGGCATCCCCGACCCGGCGCGCGGGCGCGCGGACCCCGCCTGGGCCGTGCGCATGAACGCGGGCACGACGCTCAACCTCTTGGAGGGCTGCCTCGAGCACGGCTGCGGCCTCGTCTACCCGTCCACCGTCCGCGCGGCCGACCCGCCCGACCCCTACGCGCTCTCGAAGCGGCTCGGCGAGGACGTCTGCCGGCTGCACCGGGCGCCGGCAGCGGTCGTCCGGCTGACCTCGGTGTTCGGCCCGGGCCAGGTCGCGCGCGAGGGAGCGACCGGCGCGATCAGCTCGTTCGCCGCCTGCGCACTCGCCGGCGAGCCGATCGTGCTGCCGGGGAACCCGCACCGGACGCGCGACTTCGTCTACGTCGACGACGTCGTCGGCGCGCTCGAGCGGCTCGTGGCCGGCGCCCGCTGGAACGAGACGTTCACGCTCGCCAGCGGTGCCGCGACGCCCCTCGTCGAGGCGGCGGAGCTCGTGCGCGCCGCCGCGGGGTCGAGCGTCCCCGTGGAGACCCCGGGCGGTGCGCTGCCCGCCGGCGAGGACGCGAGCTACGCGGCCACCCCCGAAGCGCCGGGGCTAGGCTTCGACGTCCGCCCGCTCGACGAAGCTGTCCGCCTCTATGTCGACTGGCTCCGTGGCTATTCCGCTGCTGAAAGCGGCTCCCGAGCCTGATCAGCTGGCAGACCGGCTGGACGGCGGCCCGTGGCGCGGTGTCGAGCTCGCGCTCGCGCCGGCGCACGTCGCCGACGAGCGGGCGCTCGCGCGTGCGGTCGAGCACACCCGTGCCGCCACCGGGGGCCTCGCTGTCACCGCCGAGGCACCCGTCGCGTGGCCGAGCGGCGCCTTCGTCCGCGTCGACCGCCTCGACGCCGAGGCCCGCGCCGGGATCGACCGCAGCGCCGAGTTCGCTGCCGCGATCGCGGCGCCCGTTCTCACCATCCACCTGTTCGTGCCCCTCTCCCCCGAGGCGTACCGGGCCGGCGAGGCGCTGGACGAGGAGGCGGTCGAGACGTTCCTCCGCTACTACGCGGACGCCTGCGAGGCGCGCGGCGTCGTGCCCCTGCTCGAGAACGTCCCGCCGGTGCTGCGCATGCGGACGGGCGGCGTCTACCTCTCCCCCGTCGGCGGGCACTGGCGCGACCTGCTGCGCTGGCGCGAGCGCGTCCCCGCCCTGCGCTTCACGCTCGACACCTCGCACGCCGCGCTCTTCCGCTCGTTCGCCGCCGCGTACCCGTCGCTGTTCGACCTCGCGGGCGAGGATGCCCTCGAGCTCGACCGCTACGTCGAGGAGCTCGGCCCGCACGCCGAGGTGGCGCACGTCTCGGACGCGCACGGGCTGCTCGGCGAGGGGCTGCCGTACGGGGACGGCGAGCTCGAGCTCGACCCCGTCGTCGAACGGCTGGCCCGGCTCGTCCGCTACGTCGTCGCGGAGATCAACGAGCCCGACCCGGCCCGCTCCGAGAACATGAAGGCGGCCTACCGCCGGATCGAGCAGGCTGCCGCCCGGCCGCCGGGCGCGGCTCGAGCTCGCGCCAGACGGCTGCCGGCCGACGAGTTCGACTGGCAGGCCGTCCTCGGCCGCCGCGATCCCGCTCCGTCACTCCTCGAGCTGCAGGAGCGCTTCGGCGGCCGCCGCGTGCTGATCACCGGGGGCGGCGGCTCGATCGGGCGCGCGCTCGCGACCTTCCTCGGCGGGTTCCGGCCCGAGCGGATCACGCTGCTCGACGTGAGCGAGAACGCTCTCGCCCAAGACCGGCGAAGCCGGCCCCCTCTAGAGAACGTGGCCGTAGGCCACGTTCTCTGCGACGTCCGCGACGGCGGGCGCGTCGAGCGCGAGCTCGCGCAGGCGCGCCCGGACGTCGTCTTCCACCTGGCGGCGTACAAGCACGTCGATTGGGGCGAGGTGTTCCCCGACGAGTTCGTCGACACGAACCTGATCGGCAGCTGGAACGTCCTCCGTGCGGCGGAGGCGGCGGGCGCCGACACGGTGGTGGTGGCGTCGACCGACAAGGCGGCGCTCGCGGCGAGCTTCTACGGGCGGACGAAGCGCTTCATGGAGCAGCTGACCGCCTTCGCGGCGCGGCGGAGCGGCGGTCGGCGGATCGCTGTCCGTTTCGTGAACGTGCTCGGCAGCGCCGGCAGCGCCTCCGAGCTCTTCCTCCGTCAGGCGCGCGCGGGCGTGCCGCTCACGGTGACCGACACGGGGATGCTGCGCTACTGGATCACGATGGCCCACGCGGCCACGCTCGCCGCCCACGGCGCCCTGCTCGCCGCCGACGGCGTCGCGCTCGCGGGGCCGGCCGACCCGGAGCTGCTGTCGGTGGGCCAGCTGGCCGAGCGGATCTGGCGCCGGGCGGGCGGCCCCGGCGACCCGGAGCTCGAGCTGCTCGGCATCCGCCGCGGCGAGACGCTCTCGGAGGTCCTGACGGGGCCGGGCGAGGACCTGCTCGACGAGCGCCACCAGGGCATCGCCCCGATCGCAGGCGAGCTCCCGACCGCAGGCGCCGCGTGGGTGGCCGAGCGCCTCCCCGACCGCGGCACGCGCGAGGAGGCGCGCGCCGTCTGGCTCGAGGCGATGCGCCGCCCGGGCCTCGTCGCACCGGCAGCGTGCGGCGCGGGCCGTTAGCTGCTGCACCGCCTGAAAAGGCCGCAGCCTCGGCCGCATGATCGAACTCAGCCGACGGTCACCCAGACCGCTCCTTCGCCTACGGCGACGCCGCGCGGGGTCCCCCCGACCTCGATCGTCTGCTCCTCCTCGTTGTCGAGCGGATCGACCCGCGAGACCGTTCCGTCCACGCTGTTCGCGACCCAGACTGCGCCCGCGCCGACGCCGATGCCGAGCGGGCCAGTGCCCACCTCGATCGTCGTCACGGCCGCATCCAGCCTCGGGTCGATACGCCAGAGCGTCCCTCCGGCACCACGCCCGGGGCCGAGGACGTTGTGGGCGGTCCAGACGGCTCCCTCGCCGGCGGCGATCCAGCCGAACTCGTGCCGGACGTCCACGCGCGTGGTCGAGTTCGTGCCGGGATCAACGCGCACTACCGAATCGGCCCGATTCACCCACACTGCTCCCTCGCCGACGGCGATCCCTTCTCCGCCGGAGTCAGCGCTTTTGGCGTCCAGCGGGATCGTCTCCACCGCCTGCTCGTCGGGATCGACTCGCCAGACGATGTCTTCTCGGTTGTTAGCGACCCACACCGATCCCGCCCCGTAGCCGACGTAGCTCGGCCGCGGGTCGCCGGACGGGCACTCCGAGCGTAACGTGACAACCGGCTCGACTCGACTCAAGCCGGGATCGAGCCGGAAGACCGTGCTGTGAGGGCAGCGCGTGACCAGCCACACAGAACCCCCTCCGACCGCGAGGTCGGAGGGGGTCGTTCCGGTTCCGATCGTCGTGGCGTCCATCGTCTCGGGATCGATCCGCGAAACCGTCCGGTCTTCGCCGTTCAGCACCCAGACCGAGCCTTCGCCGACGACGACGCTCGAGGGAGCGGTGCCGACAGCGACGGAGTCGACGAGCTCGTTCGTATTCGGATCGATGACGGCGACCGAGTTTGCGCTCACGACGACGCTGCTATCCCCGGTCCTCTCGGCGAGCGCCAGGATCGGAACGGCGACCGCAGCCGCGATCACACCCGCGATCACGCTGACAACAGCCCGCCGGCGCCGCCGCGGCTCTGCGAGCGCGGTCTCCGCAGCCTCTACAAGCTCGCCCTCGCGCCCGGCGAGCACCGGCTCCGGCTGTCCAGTGCGCGGCGACGGGAACTCGCTCGGGAGATCGGGCGCGAGAAGTTGAAACAGACGCTGCGGTCGGTCGAAGTCCTTCAGCGCGTGGTAGCCGAGGTCGCGGAGGGTGACCCCTTCTGGGAGCTCATCCTCGGTCACGCCGCGAGTTGCGTCGGAGACGAGGACTTGGCCTCCGTGGGCAGCAGCGCAAATGCGTGCCGCGCGGTGCAACCCGAGTCCGACGTAGCGCTCGCCACCGACCGATGGCTCGCCCGTGTGAAGCCCCATTCGCACCCGGACCTCGACACCCTCCGGCCAGGTGTGGCGGGAGAGCGCCCTCTGCCCCGCGACGGCCGCCGCGAGCGCGTCCTTCGCGCGCCTGAAAACGAAGAAGAACGCGTCGCCCTGGGTGTCGATCTGGCGACCGCCGGCCTGCTCGAGCGCTTCCCGGAGAAGCCGGCTGTGATCCGCGAGAAGCTCACCGTAGACGTCCCGAAGCTGCCTGAGCAAGCGCGTCGACCCCTCGATGTCCGTGAAGAGGAAGGTGACGGTTCCGGTGGGAAGCTGGCTCATCGGCGCGCCGCTTGGAGGTGATCAAGTGTCACACGCTGTATGGACGCGGTGGAACGGCCGCCGGCGCCGGTTCCGTCGCAACGCCACGCGGGCTCGCCCCGGCCCGGGGCTACGGCAAGGAGCGGCTCATCCCCTATCCGGTCGTTACGGCTACCGCGTTCCATACAGCCGGTCGCCGGCGTCGCCGAGCCCGGGGAGGATGAAGCCGCGCTCGTTCAGGCCGCGGTCGATGGAGGCGCACACGACGTGCACGTCGGGGTGGTCGCGGTGGACGCGCTCGATCCCGTCAGGCGCCGCGACGAGCGACACGAGGGTGACCGAGCGCGCGCCCGCGGCCTTCACCGAGGCCACGGCCGCCGCGCTCGAGTTCCCCGTCGCGAGCATCGGGTCGAGCACGATCGCGTCGCGCTCTGACAGGTCCTCCGGCAGCTTCACGTAGTACTCGACCGGCTCGAGCGTCTCCTCGTCGCGGTACAGCCCGATGAACCCGACGCGCGCGCTCGAGATGAGCGAGAGCACGCCCTCGAGCATCCCGACGCCTGCGCGCAGGACGGGGCAGACGGCGACCTTCTTGCCCGAGATCCGCTGCGCCTCCATGCGCTCGAGCGGGGTTTCAATGGCGACCGCCTCGGTCGGGAAGTCCTTGCTCGCCTCGTACGTGAGCAGCAGCGTGAGCTCGTTGACGAGCTTGCGGAAGTGGACGGTCGGCGTCGAGCGGTCGCGGAGGTAGGAGAGCTTGTGCTGGACGAGCGGGTGGGTGACCTCGGTGACGCGGCGCTCGGTGGCGACGGCGGTCATGCGGCGTAGGTGGTGAAGCCGCGGAACCCGGGGTAGAGCGGGCGCCGGCGGCAGAGCTCCTCGCTTTGCGCCGCGAGGGCGCCGAGCTCCGGCGCGTCGCCGAGCGCCTCGAAGATGATCCGGCCGACCTCGCGGAAGTCGTCGTCGTCGAAGCCGCGCATCGTCGCCGCGGGCGTGCCGATGCGGATCCCGGACGCGACGGTTGGGGGCCGCTCGTCGAAGGGCACGGTATTGCGGTTGACGGTGACCTTCACCTCGGCGAGGCGTTCCTCGGCGTCCTTGCCGGACCAGCGGGTCGGCCGGAGGTCGACCTGGAGCAGGTGCGTATCCGTCCCGCCGGTGAGCAGCTCGAGTCCCCCCTCGACGAGCGTCTCCGCCAGCGCGTCGGCGTTCGCGCGCACCTGGCGCTGGTAGTCGCGAAATGCCTCCGTGGCCGCGATCCTGAAGCAGACGGCCTTCGCGGCGATCACGTGCTGCAGCGGTCCCCCCTGCATCCCCGGGAAGACGGCGCGGTCGACGGCCTGCGCGTGCTCCTCACGGCAGAGGATGAAGCCGGCGCGCGGGCCGGCGAGCGTCTTGTGCGTCGTCGACGTGATGAAGTCGCAGTGCGGCACCGGGTTCGGGTGGAGCCCGGCGGCGACGAGGCCGGCGAAGTGGGCCATGTCGCAGAGCAGGAGGGCGCCGACGTCGCCGGCAATCTCGCGGAAGCGGTCGGCCTCGACGGCGCGAGGGTACGCCGAGCCGCCGCAGACGATGAGCTTGGGGCGGCAGTTCTTCGCGATGTCGCGCACCTCGTCGTAGTCGACGAGGTTGGTCTCCCGGCTGACGCCGTAGTGGACGACGTTGTACAGGCGTCCGGAGAAGTTCACGCGCAAGCCGTGCGTCAGATGGCCGCCGTGCGAGAGCTCGAGCGACAGCATCGTGTCGCCCGGTTGCATCGCCGCCATGTAGACGGCCATGTTCGTCTGCGCACCGGCATGTGGCTGGACGTTTGCGTGGTCGGCGCCGAACACCGCCTTCGCGCGCTCGATCGCCGTCGCCTCGATCTCGTCGACGACCTCGCACCCGCCGTAGTAGCGCTTGCTCGGGTAGCCCTCGGCGTACTTGTTCGTCGGCACGGAGCCGACCGCCTCGAGGACGCTCGGCCAGGTGAAGTTCTCGGAGGCGATCAGCTCGATCTGCCCGCGCTGCCGCTCGAGCTCCTGCCCGAGCAGGTCGGCGATCTCGGGGTCGACGCTCTCGAGCCCCTGCCGGCGAAGCTGCTCGAGGGTCTCCTGCGCTACGGCCATGCGGCGGCTCCTCTCCCGTCGATCCCTCGATGCTACTCCCGCCGTCCGCGCGGCGCGCCGTCGGCTCCGGCCAGGTTCCGAGCACCTGGTACGGAGACGTGGCTCGTCCGGACGGGTGCCTGCCTGGCTACTCGAGCGCGGCTCGCGTCCGCGCGAGCGCCTCGTCTGCCGACACGGCGCCTTCGCGGAGGACAACCGGGTCCCGGCCGGTCAGATCGAGCACGGTCGACGGCGTCCCGGGGAGCTCGCCCCCGTCGAGCAGCGCCGCCGCGCCCGCCCGCAGCTCCTCGGCAACGTCCTCCAGCCGACGCGGGTCCGGCTCGCCGGGACGGTTGGCGCTCGTCGCCGCGACGACACCGACCTGCTCCAGCACCTCGCGCGCGGCCCCCTCGACGTCCGGAACGCGCACGCCGATCGTCTCAGGCCGGGTGCCCGATATCCAGCGGAAGCGCCGCGCCGGGTTCGGCAGGACGAGGGTGAACGGCCCTGGCAGGAGGGCACGCGCGATGGTCGCGGCGCGCCCGCGAAGCTCCGGCACGCACTCGAGCAGGAAGTCGAGGTCGCGCCCGACGAGCGCAGTCGGCTGCTCCTCCCCACGCCCCTTCAACCGGTAGAGCCGGCGGACGGGCGGCTCCGAATACGGTGTCGCGCACAGCCCGTACACCGTGTCGGTCGGCAGGACGACCGGCTGTCCGGCCCGGATGCCCGCGACGACCTCGTCGACCGAGCGCACGCCGCTTATCTACACGCTGGGCGGTATGGGCGGTCGGGGAGGTAGAGCTCCCACTCCCTCGGCGTCAGCGTCCGCGCGGCCACGGTGCAGGCGTGCTCCTTCCAGCTCGACGGCGTCATCGGCCAGACGAACCCGCTGCCCTCGGCGTACACGACCGCGAGCCGGTCGCCTGCCGGCGTGAACCGCGCGTGTACCCAGGTGTTGTCGAGCCCCGGAAGCGGCGATCCGAACGGCGCCCGCCGCTCGACGTCCCAGAGGCGCACCGAGCCGTCGGACCCTCCGCTGACGAGGACGCGACCCGTCGGGTCGAAGGCGAGCGAGAGGACCCATCCGGAGATACCCGTGAGGGTCCGTCCGCGCCGCTCCCCGTCCCTCGCGTCCCAGAACTTGATCTCGCCCGTGCCGCCGCCGGTCGCGAGCAGGCGGCCGTCCGGCGAAAACGCGACTGCCGAGCCGCGGCCGTACCAGCCGTCGATGTCGGTCCGGTAGAGCTCCTTCCCGTCCGCGAGGCGCCAGACGACCCCCGTCCCGCCCGCTCCTGGCAGGAAGGCGAAGGCAGCGGCGAGGCGCTCGCCGTCCGGGGAGAACGCCAGATCGAGCGCGGCGTTCCCGACCGCGGGCTCCTCGGCGCCGAACGGCCGGCCGAGCGTCCGCCCCGTGCGGGTGTCCCAGCGGAAGACACGACCGTCGGACGAGGAGGCGGCGAGCACGCGCCCGTCGGGACTGTAGATGACCGCCTGAACGTCGTTCATGGGGTTCGCCAGGCGCGGCTCCCGCGCCTGCGGCGGAAGCGTCGCCGGGATGCCGCGGAACGATCGTCGCAGCCGCCCGTCGTCCGCGTCCCAGGTCGCCACCCGCCCGCGCGTACCGGCGCCCGCGAGCTCTCGCCCGTCCGGACTCCACGTGACGTCCAGCAGCGCGCCGCCGATGCTCGACGTCTCGAACAGCCGCCGGCCGCTCGCGAGCTCCACCACGGCCACGCGCCCGTTCCCCTGGGCGGCCGCAAGGCGTCTGCCGTCGCGGCTCAGCGCGAACGACGGCCCGCGATCGCCCTCGTCGAGCGTGCCGAGCACGCCCCTCCCGGCCCGGAACGGTCGCCCGAGCCGTCGCGATCCGCGGAGATCCCACGTGATCGCGGCGCCGTCGAGCCCCGCGGTGTAGACGGTCTCGCCGTCGCGGCTGAACCCGGGGCCTAAGACGCGGCCGGCATGGCCGCTGAGCGTCTGCCGGAGCTCGCCCGTCTCGACGTCCCAGACGAGCACCTCCGTGTCGTCGCCGGTGGAGACCAACGTCGCCCCGTCGGGGCTAAAGCCGACGCCCTGGACGGCCGCGGTGTGGCGGCCGTTCAGCTGCCGTGACGTCCCCGTCCGCAGGTCCCACACATGCACTGACCCGTCGTCGTATCCGACCGCGAATCGGCGCCCCGCGCGGTCGACGGCCGGCAACGTGAGCAGGCCGCCTCTCGAGCTCTCCACGGTCGCGACGTGCCGCCACGTCCCGGTCCGCCAGACGTCGAAGCGGACGGGGGTCGTCGGCGTCGGCGGCCCCTTCGGCGAGCTGGTCACGAGATACCGGCCGCGGAAGTTGACGTCGACGAGGGGCGGTGCTCCGGCGAGCGGTCGCAGCTCGCGGAGCGGCCGCCCGGTTCGCACGTCGCCGATCAGCGCGTTCGCGGAGTCTCTCCGGCGTAGCGCCCACAGCCGGTTGTCGTCGCTGATCGAGAAGAAGTCGTCGGGACCCTTGGGAACGGTGCCGTGGCGCTGCTCGGCGCCGGTCCGCAGGTCGACGCGGATGAGCTCCAACCCGTCGTCGCTGCCTCGTGCGACGATCACGGCATCGGGCGACGAGGTGAAGCCCCACCCGTCGCCCTCCACGACCCGGCGCGCGCGTCCCGTCCGGGCGTCGACGAAGGCCAGCTGACCGGCGTTGCTCGAGTAGCCGAGCAGGCGGCCGTCGTCGGAGACGCCGACCGACAGCAGCCGACCCGCGAGGGGCCGCGCGACCCGGATCGCGGCCGGGCTCCGGACGAGCGCCGACTGCAGGTTCGCGAGCGTCTGCTGGGAGCCCTCGAGCTCGACGCCCTGGCGAGCGAGCAACAGCGAGAGGTCGATGTCCTCGACGACGAGCGCCTGGGCGCCGAGCCGCTGGGCGACGGCGGCGGTCGCCGAATCTTCCGCGTCGCTGCGGGCGCCGAGCGCGAGCGCTCCCGCCAGCACCGCGAGGACGAGGAGCCCCCCGGCGCCGGCCAGCAACCCCTTCAACCGCCGGTTCAGGCGCCGCTGTCGTACCAGCTCGAGCTCGCTCTCGCCCCGGCTCGCCGTGAGGAACTCGCGCTCGAGCTCGTTCAGCTCCGCCTCGCGGCCGGCCGCCCAGTCGAGGGTGGCCGACAGGCGGGCGCCGCGGTAGAGATCCGCGGCGTCGCGTCCCTGTTCGTGCCAGCGCCGCGCGCTGTGCGTCAACTGCTCCCGCAGCTCGCGCCCCTGCGCGTCGTCGAGCAGCCATGCCTGCAAGCGCGGCCACTCCCCGATCAGTGCCTCGTGTGCGATCTCGACCGCGCGCTCGTGCGCGGTCAGCAGCCGGTCGGCGACCAGGCGCTCGACGACGGCGGCGAGCACCGGGTCGCGCTCGAGATCGAGCTCGGGGAGGGGAACCCGCCGGCGGACGACCGTGGAGTCGTCGCCGCTCGTGACGAGGCGCAGGAACAGCCTCCGCGTCGCCTCGCGCTGTCCGTCGTCGAGGTGCTCGTACGCCGTGTCGGCCAGTCGCGCCACGGCGCCGCTGACGCCGCCCAGCCGGTCGCGCGCCTCGCGGCGGAGCCACCCGTCCCGCCGCTCGAGCCACAGCTCGACGAGCGCCGTCGACAGGAGCGGCAACACGCCCGCCTCCTCGCCGACCTCGGCGACGAGCGCCTCGACGAGCGGGGACTCGACGCGCACGCCCGCCCGACGCGCCGGCAGCTCGATCGCCCGTCGCAGCTCGTCGGCGCTCATCGGACCGACCAGCACCTGGTTCCCGGCGACCAGCTCCGCGAGCTCGGCGTACGCCGCGCAATGCCCGTAGAAGTCTCCTCGGAGCGTCAGCACGACGACCACGCGTTCGGGCTCGGCCGCGAGCTCGACGAGCCGTTCGACGAACCGCGCGCGCTCGGCTTCCTCTTCGCACAGCGTGAACAGCTCCTCGAACTGGTCGACGACCAGCACGACGCGCTCGCCGCGCGGGTCGGGCCGAAGAGCGTCCAGCTCGCGCAGCGGGTGTGCACCGGGACGGATCGTGACCGGCGTCCAGCGCTCGCTTCCCGGCAGCAACCCCGCGCGGAGCGACGGGACGAGGCCGGCCGCGACGAGTGAGGACTTGCCGCTCCCCGAGGCACCGACGACGGCGAGCAGCCCGGCGCCGACAGTTCGCGCGGCAAGCTCGCCGACGAGCCGCTCGCGCCCGAAGAACACGGCCGCGTCCCGCTCGTCGAACGGCGCGAGGCCCTTGTAGGGGCAGGCGTCGAGGACGTCCGCGACGGCGTTCTCGGCGCCGTACAACCGCGCGAGCTTGCGCCCGATGACGGTGTTCGCGAACTGGAGATCGGCTCGGCGCTCTCGGCGTTCCGCGGCCAGGAACTCCGCGGCCGCGGCCAGCCGTCTCGTCGCTTCGGCCTCGGCCCACTCGCTGAGGAGCTCGTGGGCGCGGCCGGGTGCCCCGCGGGAGGCGCGCGCGATCGACTCGACCGGGACTTCCGCGGGTCCGTCCGGTGCGTAGAGGGCGGCGATCTCCCGGACGTCCTCGAGCGCGAGTGGGCCGAGCCGGCGGTGCGCGTCGCCGTCCCTGTCCACCCGCTCGACGAGCTCGGCGAGCGCGCGGCTCGCGTGCGGGTCGCGCACGAGCATGACGGCGAGCGCCGGGCGTGCCCCGAGGGAGTCGAGCAGCTCGCTCGCCGTCCCGGCGACCGCGTCGGCGACCGCGTCCAGATCGTCGAGCACGAGGAGCGTCGGTGCGTCGGCCGCAGCCGCGTCGCGGAGCGCCGAGACGGCGAGCGCGGCTGCGGCTCCGCCCGCGCCCGCGTACGCGACCGCCGCCCCGCGCGCGTGCGCGAACGCGGCGACCTCGGCCGCCAGCCGCGTCTTGCCGATCCCGGCAGGCCCCGAGAGGACGACCAGACGACCGCGGCCGCGCTGCGCCTGCCGCCAACTGCCGCGGAGCCACGCGAGCTCGCGCGCGCGCCCGGCGAGCGGCGGGTCGGCGTCCAGCCCGATCGGCAGGGGCGGCGCCCGGTCGGCGTGCGGCTTCCGTGCCGGCCGCGGCGCACCGTCGGCGAGCACCTCGATGACCTCGACCGGCGCGTCGAAGCCCTTCAAAGCCGCCGTGCCCGCCGGCGCGAGCCGGAGGCCGTCGGACTCGCCGGCGCTGAGGGCGGCGCGCCGGGTCACGAGCACCTGGCCGGCCGACGCGCGCGCGCACAGGCGCGCCGCCGTATTCAGCGCAAGGCCGCGGAACCCGCCGTCCACGGGGACGGCCTCCCCGACGTCGATGCCCACGCCGACGAGGAGCGGAAGGGTCGGATCGGCCGCGGTCTCGTCCAAGCCGCCGGCGACCAGCTCGGCCGCCGCGCGGACGGCCTGGGAGGCACGGTCGAAGACGGCGAGGGCCTCGTCCCCGCGCAGCTCGATCACCCGGCCGCCACGCGCCTCGACCGCGTCGCGGGCAAGCTCGGCGAAGCTCCTGGCTAGCTGCGCGGCCGCGGCGTCGCCGTGTTCGCGGGTGAAACGCGTGTACCCCCGGACGTCGGCGATCAGGAACGCCCGCTCGACCGCCCCGCCGGCGATTTCGGTGGACCGCTGCTCGGCGGTCGGATCGGTCATGTGTCTCCCAGACGCTCGCCGCGGAGGTCGGCTTCCGCGCGCAGTGTGGCAGGTTTGCCGGATCCGTTACAAGCGCCGGCTCCGCGCGCCGGCGCGGCCCTCGACGACGCGCTCACGGCCTGCGAGATCGCACGTGACCCGAACGTCGACGTAGCCGAGGCGCTGCAGCGTCGCGGCGTTCGTGCGTGCCTGGCCGTCGGCCGCCTCGAGCACGAGCCAGACTGTCCGCGCGGTCGCGGCGATGCGCACGTGGAGCGCTTCGCCGACGAGGGCGGCCCCCGGCTCCCCACCGACCACCGGCGCGAGGCGCG
>JACVRR010000086.1 GCA_014534345.1 Thermoleophilia bacterium
ACGGCACCGCCGCGACCGCCGCGGCGGCGTCGACGCGCGGGAAGCGGCGGCCCGTCCGCTGGTCGAGCACCGACACCCCCGTCGCCTTCAGCGTGCCGACGAGCTGGTCGGGCGCGAGATCGGGTCGCACCTGGAGCATCAGCGCCGCCACTCCGGCCGCGTGGGGGGCGGCGTTCGACGTGCCGTAGCCGGTTCCGATGCTGCCGCCGAGCGCCGGGGCCGCGGTCGCTCCGCCCGGGGCGAGGAGGTCGAGGCGGGCGCCGCCGTTGGAGATGCACATGATCGTGTCGGCGGCGGTGAGGCTGTCCGCGCAGTTGTCGAAGTTGACGCCGCCGACGTTCGCGTCGTACACCGCGCCGACGGACACGACGCCGTCGATGCACGCCGGCTCGCCGACCGCGGTCGCGGAGCCGTCGTTGCCCGAGGCGATGAACACGGTGACTCCGCGGCTACGCAGCGCGCGGAGGACGGACGCCTGCATGATCGTGCTCGCGCTGGCCTCGTCGCACACGCTCGCGTAGCGCTCGCCGCCGCCGATGCTCATGTTCACCACCTTGACGTCTGGCCGGTTGGTGACCAGCCAGTCGAGCCCGGAGACGAGGTCGGCCGTCGTGCCCTCGCCGTCGGCGGCGAGCACCTTCACCGCGACGATCTTCGCGGCGGGCGCCACCCCTCTCGCCGAGCGGACGCCGTCGGAGGTGACGATCCCCGCCATCGCCGTGCCGTGGCCCTGGTCGTCCGCGGCGCTGCCCGGGCCGCTCTGCGCGGCGCTTCCGTCGGGGCAGCCGCCCACGTCGTCGGGAAGGTGCGCGAAGCATTGCTCGCCGACGATGTCGCCCGCGAGATCCGGGTGGGTGCGGTCGACGCCGGTGTCGAGCACCGCGACGGTGACCCCGGCGCCCGTGACGCCCGTCCCCTGCACCTGATCGGCCCGGATCAGCGCGACGCTCTCGGCGAGGCGCGCGCGCACGCGGCGGTCGACGTCGACGCGGAGGACGTCCGGCGCGGCGCCCAGGCGACGCAGCCCCGCCGCCGTCACCGTGCCGGCGAACCCCGGCGTGACCGTCCAGCGGGCGGTGACCCGGAAGCTCCCGCGCGGCAGCCGGCGGAGGACGCGCCGCTGCACCGCGGCGACGCGCTGGCGCCGCTGGTCCAACCGGCGGACGCCCGGCAGCCCGTCCGGGCGCAGGGCGACGACGACGGCGACGCGCTCGCGCCGCGCGAGGGCGCGGCGGACGGCGACGCCGGCGACGGCCGCCGCACCCACGTCCGCGCCCGCGACGAGCGGGCGCTCCAGCGCGCGAGCCGGCGAGGCGCCGACGGATCCGGGCGCGAGCGCCAGTGAGGCGAGCAGCGCCGTCGTGGCGCCGAGAAGGAGCGAGCGGCCGGGCATCGGATGAGTGTAGGAGACCCGCGGGAAGGGAGCCAAGGACGGACGTCGGCCCCGTCTCGGCCCGCGCGGATCCCTCGATCGAGGGAGCCCGGAGAGGAGGCGGGCCGGAGGCGACCCCCCGGGTCCTGGGGAGCCGCGCCCCGCTTGCGTCCGTCCCGTGCGACCGGCGGGAGAGAGGGCCCACCGGGCGCCGCAGCAGCACGGAACCCGCCACGGGTCTTGCTTCTGCCAGCACGGTAGCGTGCCGGGTCTCGCAGCACAACAGCGTCGATCGACGGACGGGCACGCGCGACCGCCGGTTACCGCCGCGGGCGTGCGGGTACGACGCGGCCGTGCTCCCGCGCTTCCTCCTGCGGCGGCTCGGACCGGCCGGCGTGGCGCTCACCGCCTACGACATCTGGCGGCGGCTGCCGCCCCAGCACCGTCGCCGCCTGCTGGAGGAGGGGCGGCGGCATGCGCCGACCGTCGCCGCGCAGGGCAGGGACCTGCTCGAGCGCGGCCGCCGCGTGCGCGCCCGCCGCCGCGGCGGCGGCGGCGGCTCGGCGTAGGCCGCGGAGAAGCGCCGACGAAAAGGCCGGTTTCCAGGCCCTTTTCCGAAGCGGACGACGGGACTCGAACCCGCGACTCTCGGCTTGGGAAGCCGATGCTCTACCAGCTGAGCTACGTCCGCGCGCGGCGCGAATTCTACCGCGCCGCCGCTCGGATCCCGGTAGAGTCGCGTGGACGGCGACAGACGGAGGGCACGAGATGAGCCACCACGAGCTGCGTGACACGGCGGAGGCGCTCGTCGCACCCGGCAAGGGCATCCTCGCGGCCGACGAGAGCACCGGCACGATCGAGAAGCGCTTCCGCAGCATCGACCTCGAGTCGACCGAGGAGAGCAGGAAGGCATACCGCGACCTGCTGTTCACGACCGATGGCGTCGAGGAGTTCATCAGCGGCGTCATCCTCTACGACGAGACGATCCGCCAGTCGTCCGGCGACGGAACGCGGTTCGCGGAGCTGCTGGCGGGTCGCGGGATCGTTCCCGGGATCAAGGTCGACAAGGGGGCGAAGCAGCTCGCGCTCGCGCCGGGGGAGAAGATCACCGAGGGCCTGGACGGACTGCGCGAGCGGCTGGCCGAGTACCGCGAGCTCGGCGCGCGCTTCACCAAGTGGCGCGCGGTGATCACGATCGGCGAGCGGATCCCGAGCGAGTACTGCATCTGGACGAACGCCCACGCGCTCGCGCGCTACGCGGCGCTCAGCCAGGAGGCGGGGCTCGTCCCGATCGTGGAGCCGGAGGTCTTGATGGACGGCGAGCACACGATCGAGACCGCGTACCGGGTGACCAGCCGGGTGCAGAACGCGGTCTTCACCGAGCTGCACGACCAGCGCGTCGAGCTCGAGGACATGCTGCTCAAGCCGAACATGGTGCTCTCGGGGTACGACGCGGCCGAGCAGGCGAGCGTCGACGAGGTCGCCGAGCAGACGCTGCGCTGCCTGTACCGGAACGTGCCCGCCGCCGTCCCCGGGATCGTGTTCCTCTCCGGCGGCCAGAGCGACGAGCTCGCGACCGAGCATCTCAGCGCGATGAACGCGCGCGGGCCGCATCCGTGGCAGCTCAGCTTCTCGTACGGGCGCGCGCTCCAGGCGCCGGCGCTGAAGGCGTGGCGCGGCGACACCGGCAACCGCGAGACCGCGCAGCGCGCCTTCTACCACCGCGCGAAGCTGAACGGGGCCGCGCGCTACGGCGAGTACACCCGCGAGATGGAGGACGTGGCCGCGGCGGCATAGCCGTCCGCGCCGACCGCCTCCGACGCCCGCCGACCGGCTCGGGACCCCACTCGCCGCCCTCGGGTGGGGAGTGGGGTCCTCCCCCCGCCACCCGGGGACGGTCGTACGGCCGAAACGCGCGCGGCTCCGTGCACGACATGTGCCGGTTCAGTGCCGGTCGCTCCCCGCCGGTGCCGCCGAGGCGAGGAAGTCGAGCACCAGCCGGTCGAACTCCTGCGGGCGCTCGAGGCTCGGTAGGTGGGCGGCGCCCCCGATCACCGCCTGCCGTGCGCCGGCGACCCGCTCCGCGAGCAGCGCCGACGCCTCGTGGACGTCGGCGACGTCCGCCTCGCCGACGACCACGAGCGTCGGGGCGCGAACCTCCCCCAGGCGCGGCTCCGTCCGCCACAGCGGCCCGACCGGCTCGGGCGCCGGCTCTAGCGCGGCGCGTTCGCGCTCGAGGTCGAACGCGCGTCGCTGCATCCCGGCGACGCGGGCGCGCAGCGCCTCGGGCACGGTCCCGGGCGGGCGGCGGCCGTCCACCCACAGGCGCAGGTTCAGCTCGACCGCCCGTTCGAGGTCGCCCGCGGCGAGCGCCTCGGCCTCGTCGGCCTGGAAGCGCCGCACCTCCGCGCTCCACGGGCGCCCGCGCACCGTGGCGCCGACCAGCACGAGCGCCCACACCCGCTCGGGGTAGGCGATCGCGACGTCGAGCGCGACCGCTCCGCCGGACGACGCGCCGACGAGCGCCGCGCGCGCGATCCCCAGCCGGTCGAGCAGCTCGCGCACGTCGTCCACCGGCGAAAAGCGCCCCGGCGCATACGGCGAGCGGCCGAACCCGCGGGCGTCGAAGCGGACGACGCGGTACTCGTGCGCGAACGACGCGAACTGCGGGTCCCACATCCGGCTGTCCGCGATCCCGGCGTGCAGGAGGACGACGGGCAGCCCCCGCCCCGCCACCTCGTACCACAGCGCCGCCGGCATGCAGGGGTTCTCCGCGCGCTCGCGCGATCCGTCAAGCCGCCGGCGTCAGTACGCCCGGCCGGTGAAGCGGCGCAGCTTGGCGAGCTCGTGCTCGGCCTCGATGCGGCGGACGGTGCCCGAGCGCGACCGCATCACGATCGACTCGGTGACCGCACCCTGGCGCGTGTAGCGAACACCCTCCAGCAGCGAGCCGCCGGTGACGCCGGTCGCGGCGACGAACACGTCCTCGCCGGCGACGAGGTCGTCGGTCGCGAGCACGCGGCCCACCTCGAACCCGGCCTCCTCCAGGCGCCGGCGCTCGTCGTCGTTCCGCGGCCACAGCCGGCCCTGGATCGCGCCGCCGAGGCACTTGATCGCCGCGGCCGAGATGACGCCCTCGGGCGTCCCGCCGATGCCGATCAGCAGGTCGACCTCGCTGCGCGGGTCGGCGGCCGCGATCGACGGCGCGACGTCCCCGTCGCGGATCAGGTGGACGCGCGCACCCGCCTGGCGAAGCTCGGCGATCAGCGCGTCGTGGCGCTCGCGCTCGAGGACGACGGCGTGCACGTCCTCCGCCCGACCGCCCTTCGCCTCGGCGATGCGGCGCACGTTCTCGGTCGGCGAGGCGTCGAGGTCGATCGCGTCGGCCGCCTCGGGGCCGAGCGCGATCTTCTCCATGTACAGCGCGGCGCCGGGAAAGAACATCGTCCCCCGCTCCGCGAGCGCGATCACGGCGATCGCGTTCGGCTGCCCCAGCGCCGTCAGCCGTGTCCCCTCCAGCGGGTCGACCGCGACGTCGACCTCCGGCCCGTCGCCGCTCCCGACGCGCTCGCCGTTGTACAGCATCGGCGCCTCGTCCTTCTCACCCTCGCCGATGACGACGACGCCGTCCATCTGCACGGTGTCGAGCATCAGGCGCATCGCGTCGACGGCGGCCTCGTCGGCGCGCTCCTTCTCGCCGCGCCCGATCCAGCGGCCCGCGGCCAGCGCAGCCGCCTCGGTGACGCGGACGATCTCGAGCGCGAGGTTCCGGTCGGGCTTCACCATCCGCGATGGAAGAGGGGCGGCCGCCGCACCGTCGCCCCTCGAGGCACAGCGTAATCGGTCGGCGCCCCGCTGTGAAGGTCCCCTACCGCGGCGGCACGGGAGCGGCCTCGATCGGTACCGGGTCGGCCGGCTCGCGGACGATCACGAGCACCCCTGCGGCGACGACGAGCAGCCCGCCCGCGACGACCGGCGCCTCGAGCGGCTGGCCGAGGACGGCCCAGGCGAGGGCGGCCGCCGAGACCGGCTCGACGTACGCGAGCACGCCGACGGCCTGGGCGGTTACCCGCCGCAGCAAGCTGACGTAGAGGAACCCCGACAGCGCCGTGAAGACGACGCCGAGCAGGAGCGCGTACGCGATCTCGAGGCCGCGCGGCACGACCCGGCCGGCCGCGAGCAGGAACGGCGCGAGCAGCACCCCCGCCGACGCGTACGTCCAGAACGTGACCGTGGCGGAGTGGACGGTGGCCACCACCCGCTTGGTGGCGATGACCAGGCCCGCGTAGCTGAGCGCCGCGCCGAGTCCAGCGGCGACCGCGAGCGGCGACGCGCCTACCTCCTCGCCGCCCGCGAGCGCGATCGTCGCCAGGCCCGCGCCGGCGGGGACGAGGGCCGCGAACGCTACCCGGCTGTGTCGCTCGGGCAGGAACCACGGCGCGAGCAGCGCGAGGAAGAGCGGCGCCGTGTAGACGAGCAGCAGGGCGACCGCCACGGACGCCAGCTTGATCGCCTCGAAGAAGAGGAACCAGTGGGCGGCCAACACCGCACCGAGCAGGAGCAGGCGGTGAGGCGCCGTCGGGAGGCGCAGGAGCGTGCCGCGCCGCAGCAGCAGCGCCGCCAGCCCGATCGAGGCGGCGGCGAGCGCGAGCCGTAAGAAGACGAGCACGACCGCGTCGAGGTCGACGCCCGCGACGATGATCGCGATCAGGCCCCAGGAGGCGGCGAGCCCCGCGACGGCGGCGTTCCACCGCACGGGGCCCGACTCTACCCCGGTGCTACCGCGCCGCCGCGGCCGCGGCGACGTACCGAGCGAGCACCTCGTCCCAGCCGCCGTCGTACCCCGACCGGCTCTCCTCGGAGTCCCAGCCGCGGTGCTCGAGGTCGACGCGCGTGCCGCCGTCCGCCGCCGTGAAGCGCACCTCGAGCTCGGTCGCCGCGCGGGACGGGTTCACGTGCCAGGCGAGCACGAACCGGCTCGGCGGCGCGTACGCGAGCACACGCGCCCACTCGCTCTCCTCGCCCGCCCGCGTCCGCTCGTAGACGCGGCCGCCCTCGCGCGGCTCGAACACCGCCGTCTCGGCGGCGTCGCCGCGGATCGAGTAGCGCCCCAGCGGCCACCACTCCCCGATCCGCTCGGTGAACAGCTCGAACGCGCGCTCCGGCGCGAGCGGCACGGTGACCGTCTTGCGGACGGTCAGCTCCTGTGCTGTCGTCATCCCTCCTCCTCTGTCTGGGCGGCCGCCGCGTACGCGGCGAGCGCCTCGTCCCAGAAGCGGTCGAAGTACGCCCTCAGCCCGGCGAGCCCGTCCGGCTCCACGCGGTACACGCGGCGCGTCCCGTCGCGGCGCTCGCTGACGAGCCCCGCCTCCTTCAGCACGCGGAGGTGCTGCGACACCGCCGGCCGGCTGACCGGGAGCCCGTCGGCCAGCTCGCCGACGGCCTTGGGGCCGCGGCGGAGACGTTCGAAGATCATCCGCCTCGTCGGGTCGCCGAGCGCGTTCATCGCCACTTCGTAAGTTGCCACTTACGGTAAGTATGGACTTACGAAGCACCGGTGTCAAGCGCGGCGCTACATGCGCGCGGGGGCCTCCACTCCGATCAGGTCGAGGCAGCGGGCGAGGAGGTCCTGAGTCGCGCGGCAGAGGCCGAGGCGGAACGCCTGGGCGCCGCTGCCGAGGACGCGGTGCTCGTGGTAGAAGCGGTGGAAGTCGTCGGCGACCCGGATCGCGTACAGCGGGATCGCGTGCGGCCCGCGACGCTCGGTCGCCTCGGTCACGAGCGCGGGGAACTCGAGCAGGCGCTTCACCAGCTCGCGCTCCTCGCGCGCGAGCTCGCCCGGCGGCGCTGCGCCGACCTCGGCGGATCCGGCGTTGCGGAGGATGCCCGCGATCCGCGCGTGCGCGTACTGGACGTAGTAGACCGGGTTCTTCTGCGTCTTCTCGGCGGCGAGGTCGACGTCGATCTCGATCGTCTGGTCCGGCCCGCGCGAGACGAGGTACCAGCGGGCCGCGTCAACGCCGACCTCGTCCATCAGCTCGTCGAGGAAGACGACGTCCCCGCGGCGCTTGGCCATGCGCGTCTTCTCGCCGCCCCGTGTGAGGTGCACGAGCTGGTACAGGAGCACCTCCACGCGGGGCTCCTCGTAGCCGAGCATGCGCGCGACGACCGCGTACCAGCCCCGCACGTCCTGGTGGTCGGCGCCGAGAACGTAGATCGCGCGGTCGAAGCCGCGGTCGAGCTTCTGCTTCAGATAGACGATGTCGGCCGCCTCGTACGTCGGCAGCGCGCCGCGCTCGGGCGAGCGGATCAGCACGCGGTCGCGGGTGTCGCCGAAGTCGGTCGAGCGCACCCAGAGCGCGCCGTCCTTCTCGTACGTCGGCAGCCGATCCAGGATCTGCGGCAGCTCGCGCTCGAGCTCGCTCTGGAGCGCCCACGTATCGAAGTGGATGCGGAAGCGCTCGAGCGTGCGCTCGATCTGCGCGAGCATGACGGGCAGGGGGTCGCCCTCGAGCCGCGCGAGGTCGTCGACGTACGCGCCGTGGTAGCCGTCCGCGGGCGGGTCGTCCCCGCGGCGCCGCGCCTCCACCGAGGCCCGGAACCGCTCGACCTGCGCGCCGGCGTCGTTGTAGTAGTACTCGCGCTGAACGTCGTGGCCGGCGAACTCAAGCAGCCGCGCGACGCAGTCGCCGTATGCGCCGTTGCGCGCGCTCGCGACCGTCACCGGCCCCGTGGGGTTCGCGGACACCATCTCGACCTGGACGCGCTCGCGCCGCGCGGCGGAGCCGGCGCCGAAGTCGCGGCCGACCCGCAGGATCTCGTCCAGCGCCTCGCCGAACCACGAGCGCCCGAGCCACAGGTTGACGAAGCCCGGGCCGGCCACCTCCGCCCGCTCGACCGCGTCGACGGCGCGCGCGGCCGCCGCCAGCTCCTCGGCCAGCTGCCGCGGCGGCCGGCGGCGAACGGGGGCCAGCCGCAGCGCGGCGTTGGTCGCGTAGTCCCCGTGCTCGGGGTCGTTCGGCCGATCGAGCTGGACGTCGGCGCCTGCCGCCTCGGACAGCGCGGCGGCCAGCCGCGCGATCGCCCTCGCCTCCACCGGCGGTATGGTAGGGGCGCATGGACGGCGACCAGGAGCGCCAGCTCAACATCCACCTCGACCCTGAGCACCTCGCCGGCGTCTACGCGAACTTCGCCAACGTCAGCTTCTCGGACTACGAGTTCACGCTCACGTTCGCTCGCATCGAGCACGAGGTCGAGGAGGGCGACGTCCCGGGCGCCGTGGTCGCCCGCGTCAACATGTCGCCGCGCTTCATGCGCGAGCTGATGGACGCGATGGAGGACGCCTGGGGCAAGTGGTCGAGCCGGGAGGCGATCCGGAACCTCCCCGAGCACCGCGAGCAGAACGGCGAGTAGCTGGCCGCGCGCTTGGCGCGCGCGGCTCATTGAGGGGGCGCCGGGGCGCGATGTCGGCCGGTCGGCGGAGGGGAGCCGCGTCGGCGGACGAGGCTAGGGCGTCCGCTCGAGCACCCGGATTACCTCCGTCCCGTAGCGGTCGAGCTTCGCGGGCCCGACGCCTGGTACGCCGGCGAGGTCGGTGACGCGCTGCGGGCGGCGGCGGGCGATCTCGGCCAGCGTGCGGTCGTGGAAGACGACGTACGGGGGAACGCCGTCCTCCCGGGCGCGGACGAGTCGCCAGGTGCGCAGCGCGGCGAACAGCGGGTCGTCGGGCGCGGCGGCGGGCTCGGGCGGGCGCGCCGGCCGCCGCGGCGGCGCGACGCCCAGCTCGGCGAGGAAGCGGCTCGGCTTGCCGTCCGCGTGCGAGACGTAGAGGCGCCGCTTCGCCCGCGTGATGCCCACGTAGAGCAGGCGGCGCTCCTCGTCCACCGCGGCCGGCGTCTTCGCCTGTCGGCACGGCAGCTCCTTCTCCTCGAGCCGCGGCAGGAAGACCGCCTCGAACTCGAGCCCCTTGGCGCGGTGGTACGTGAGCAGGTGGACGCCGCGGCCGCCCTCGCCGTCGCCGAAGCGTGCGCGCAGGTCGGCGAGGAAGTCGGCGACGGTGCGCTCGCCGTCGTCGAACTCGCGCGCGAGCGCGACCAGCCGGGCCAGATCCTGCTGCCGGGTCTCCTCGACCTCGCCCAGCCCGTCCGGAACGAGCTCGACCCACCCCTCGGCGCGTGCCGCCTCGGTGACGGCTGCGGCGACTGCGTTGGTCACCGCGTCGGAGAGCACGCGCAGCAGCCGCCGGGCCGCCGGCCGCTCCAGGAAGCGCCCGCCGCGCACCTGGAACGGGACGTCGGCGAGGACGAGCGCCTCCTCGAAGTCCTCCGAGCGGGCATTGGTCCGGTAGAGCACCGCGATCTCCTCCAGCGACACGCCGTCGCGCTTATGCAGCGCCTTCGCGGTCTCCGCGACGAACGTCGCCTCCTCGAGCGCGGACCCGAACGAGCGGACGACCGGCTCGGGGCCGCGCGGGCGCACCGCGCGGAGGGCCTTCTCGGCGCCGCCGAGCCGCGGCACGAGTCGGTTGGCGAACGCGAGCACCTCGGGCGAGGAGCGGTAGTTCGCCTCCAGCGTCACGACGGCGGCGCCCGGGAAGCGGCGGCGGAAGGAGAGCAGGTAGTCGGGCGTCGCGCCGGTGAACCCGTAGATCGACTGGTAGTCGTCGCCGACGACGCACACGTCGTCCCGCTCGCCGAGCCAGCGCTCGAGCAGCGTCTGCTGGAGCAGGTTGACGTCCTGGTACTCGTCGACGGTGAACGCGCGGTACCGGTCGCGGAACCGCTCGCGCGTGCCCGCGTCGGCGTCGTACATCCGGATGGCGAGCTCGAGCAGGTCCTCGAAGTCGACCTTGGCGAGCGCCGCTTTGCGCCGCTCGTAGTCGCGGAAGACCCGGAGCATGACGTCTGGGGGCACCGGCGGCGCGTGCTCTCCCAGGCCGTCCACGTAGGTCGCCGGCGTCAGCCGCCGGTTCTTGGCCCACTCGATCTCGGTCGCCAGATCGGCCGCGGCCCGGTAGCGGAACGGCCGGGGAAGCCCGTTCGCGATCTGGCGGAGCAGCAGCACCTTCGACGGCAGCACCTGCCCGGGCGGCTCGGACGCGAGCGCCGTCAGCTGCGCCAGCGCCGCCGAGTGGAACGTGCGCGCGGGAACCCCGGTAACGCCGAGCCCGGCAAGCCGGGCCCGCATCTCGCCGGCGGCCTTGTCGGTGAAGGTAACGGCCAGGATCCGGCCCGGCGGGAACGTGCCGGCCGCCACCTGGGCGGCGATCCGGTGGGTGATCGTCGTCGTCTTGCCGGATCCCGCGCCGGCGAGGATGCAGACCGGGCCGCGGAGCGCCTCGGCGGCGAGCCGCTGCTCCGAGTTGAGGCGGGCGAGGATCGACTCGGGGTCCACGCCGGCAGGCTAGAGGAGCGGTCGGCTCGCTCCCGTGCTCGGCGCAGATTCGGCACACGGCCGGCGCGGACCCGTCACCGGCGC
>JACVRR010000146.1 GCA_014534345.1 Thermoleophilia bacterium
CGGGCGCGGCGACGTGACGCTGACCGCGCTCGAGCTGCCCTCGCGCGGCTGGCGCGGCGGCGTACGGGTCGAGCTCGGCCTCGCGACGGTGACGGGCGCGGGCACCGGCTCGTGGCGACCGAACCCGGGCGGCTTCGTAGTCCGCGGGAGCATCGACGTCGACGCGGCCGGCGTGGTCGGCTCGGCGAGCGCGGGCGGCGGCGGGCCGGGCAGCTTCCGCGTGCCGATGCTGCGCCTGAGCCCGCTCGGCGGCGCGCCCGGGCGCTTCTTCCCCGGCGCGACGCTCGAGCTCGCGAGCGCTGCACCGGGGTCGGCGGCCGCCGTCGAGGACTCGGAGCTCGCGCGGGAGGGCTTCCTGCGCGGCGTGCTGCACGCGACGATCCCGCCGCTCGAGCTCCACGGCCAGCGCCTGCTCCACGTCGCCGCGGACGGCAGCCTCTACGAGGCGCTCGATCCCGGCGGGACGCCCATCGACATGTCGGAGGTCGCCGGCGACCTCCGGCTCGCGCCGGCCGCGCTGCTCGCCGCCGGGCCGGGCGCGGCGTGGCCGCCGCTGCCGCCGGAGGCCGAGCCGCGGATGCTGAACCGCGTCCCGGCCGCGCCCGGGCGCGGCCCCGCCGTCCTGCACGGCGCGCGGCCGCTGCGGCGGACACCGGGCGGTCTCGTCGACGTCGCGCCGAGCGCCCGCTGCGCGCTCGCGTTCGCGGCCCAGATCGAGCACGCGGGCGCGCCGCGCTTCCGTCCCTTCCAGCGGCTCACCTGGACGGGGAGCGACCCTGGGCTCGGGACGTGGACCGCGCTCGACCCGGACGGGCAGCCGGTCGGCGCCGCCGGCGCGGCGGCCGAGTACGCCGACGTGGCCGCGGAGCGGGAGGCGGAGCCCGACCGCGTGGCCCTCGCCGTCCGCTTCGAGTGCTCCGACGCCGGCGCGACGCTCTGCCCCGGCGAGGTCGCGTGGAGCGCCGACGACGGGCGGACCGTCCTCGTCCACCTGCCCCAGCTCGACGCGGAGCCGCTCCCGCCAGGGCCGTCGTGGCCGGCCGAGGCGGGCCTCGGCTTCGCGAGCGAGGCGGTCCGGGTCGGCGAGGACGGATCGACGTGGGCGTCCGAGTCGACCGCGGGCCGGCGCGTCTCGCTGGGCTCGGTGGCGCCGATCGCCGAGGCCGCCGGGCTCCGGCGCCGGCGCGTGCGCTGGCGGCGTCTGTGCGCGTGGGACCGGGAGGACTGGAACGCCTCGCCGCCGGAGACGCTCCCGCTGACGAGGCGCGGGCGCCTCGACGTCGACGTCCGGCACGGCCTCTTCGCCTTCTCCGCCGCCGAGCCGCCGCAGGCGTGGCCGAACGGGCCCGGCGGCGGGGCCGCGCCGCCGAGTGTGACGGTCGACTACGAGGAGGGCGCGACGGCCCATATCGGCGCGCGGGCCGCCGCGCGGGAGCCGGTGCTCGACCGGCGCCTGCCGCGCCCGACGCGCCTCGTCTCCCGCAGCGGGACGCTGCACGCGGACGCTCCCGCCGACTGGCACTCGATCCCCCGCTACGACTCGCTCGCCGCCGCGCTCGCGGCCGTCTCCGCGCGCTGGGAGGCGCTCGCGGCCGAGGCCGGCGACGTGGCGGAGGTCGTGCAGCTCGAGGACAGCGCGACCTACCCCGACGAGGCGCCCGTCTGGCCCAAGGCACCCGCCGACGCGACCGTGCGGGCGGGGACCCGGCTCGCGCTCACGATCCAGGCGGCGGAGCGCGAGCGGCCGATCGTCCTCGTCGACCCGGGCCAGGGCTGGGACGTCCCCGCGTCGGCGCCGCAGTACGCCGCCCTGACGCTCTGCGGCATCGGCTTCGGCGGCCCCGGCTGGACCGGGATGACGCTGCCGCCCACGGAGCGGATCGCACTCGAGCTCTGCAGCGTGCTCGAGGCGGAGAACGGGCTCGAGCTCGCCGACCTGCCGGCCGGCTCGCACGTCACGGTGACGCGGTGCGAGACGGCAGGGCTCGTCCTCGCCGGCGCCGGCGTCCTCGCCGTCTCGGACAGCATCGTGGACGCCCGTCCGGCGGTCGCGCTGAGCGTGCCCGAGGGGACGGTCAGGCTCGATCGCGTCTCCGTCGGCGGCGAGGTGGAGGTGCGCGTGCTCGACGCGTCTGAGGTCGTCTTCGACGACCCCGTCACGGTCGAGGACCGCTTCCACGGCTGCGTCCGCTACAGCCGCGCCACCGAGGACTCGACGCTGCCGCGCGTGCATCGGGTCGTCTTCGACGTGCCGGTGCGCGTCGTCTCGCGCACCCGGCGCGATCCCGCGTGGTGGCGCCTGCGCGCGGGCTGCGACCCCGCGATCAGCCGCGGGGCCGAGAACGGATCGGAGCTGGGGGCGTTCGGCCTGACGCAGCTCGCGGAGCGGACGGTGGGCTTCGAGCGGCGACTCGAGGAGTTCACGCCCGCGGGCCTCGTGACCGGGATCATCAGGATCGACTGAGGGAGGGGACGATGCACGGCGACTACTCGCGCGGCCACGAACCCGATCGCAAGCGCGGCCGGAGCTACCGGCGCGTCCTCCTCCAGATGGGACGACCGCTCCTCGACAGCGACTTCGCCTCGATGGTCGACGCGGTTCTCGGCGAGGTGCGCACGGCGACGCGCGGCCTCGGCTGCGCGGCCGGCAGCCCCGACCTCGGCTTCCTCGTCACCCCGGGGCGCCTGCTGGCCGTCTTCGCCGAGGCGGCCGACGCCCTGACGGTGACGCAGGGAACGCCCGACGCCTGGATCGACTACCGCCACCGCTTCCTCGGGCGCTACCCGGCGCTCCACCTCGCGGCCACGGCCGGCGAGGCGCGGGTGACGCTGCCGCTCCTGCAGCCGCTCGACCCGGCCGGCTCGACGGCGGCGCTCTGGGCGCGGGCCGAGGCGTCCACGACGATCGCCCTCAACGGCGCCCCGGTCACCGTCGAGCCCGGCTCGCCCGAGGTGCCTCAGCGGGTCGAGTTCACCCCCGCGGGGACGCTCGACCCGCTCGAGATCCGGGTCCCCGCGGGCGAGGAGGTCTGGCTGTTCCTGCTCGAGCAGGCCGAGGCGGCTGGGACCGACCCGGCCTTCTGGGTCGCCCCCGGCACCTACCACGTCGACGGCCTCGTCGCCGACGCCCGCGGTGGGGGTGCCTTCCCCGACGTCGCCTTCCCCGAGGCGGCCGGCTACCCGTGGAACGCGAGCCCGCGCGTGGTCCCGCTCCACGGGCTGCTCGCCCCGGCCGGCCTCTCGCCCGGCGACCAGCTCGTCGCCTACCTCGAGGTGTGGGAGCGCCACGTCACGGCCGTCGAGGATCCCGGCATCCGGGAGGAGGCGCTCGGCCCGACGGACACGGCCGCGCGCACCGAGCTCCTCGGCCAGGTGAAGCTCGCCACGGTCGTGGGCAGCTCGCCGCACCCGACGGCGAAGGAGCTCCGGGCCGCGTTCGACACCGTCAGCGCCTCCGGCGGCGAGCTCACGGTCAGCGTGCCGCAGGCGACGCCGACGACCGACCCGTGCGCGCTCCCCGACGTGGCCGGGTACTCCGGGAGCGACAACCGCCTGTACCGGATCGAGGTCCACCGCAGCGGGAGCCTGTCGCAGGTGCGGCTGAAGTGGTCGCGCGACAACGGCTCGGAGCTGTTCGCGGCCCGCCTCGACACGAGCCGGAACCTCGTCTTCGACGCGGGCACGAAGCTCGCCGCGGGCGACGTCGTCGAGGTCCTGAGCAACGTCGTCGACCTCGGCGACGACGCGCTCGCGCAGGTCAGCGCCGACGACTTCGTGCCGGCCGAGCGCGCAGTCGGCCAGCTCGCGCAGCTCGCGGCCGTCGATGCCTCGTCCTCGTCGGCGGACGAGGTCGCCTTCGGGCTCGTCGACCCCGACGACGTCACGACGGCGGTGTCGCTCGACGAGGACCGCTATGGCACGCCGCTCGACCAGGTCCTCAAGCTGCGCCGCTGGCACGGCATCCTCGACCCGCAGCAGCTCGCCGGGGGCGGGACCGCGTCGATCGGCCCGCACGTGCTCGAGGACGGCATCGCGGTCACGCTCTCGAACACCGGCTCGTACCGCGCCGGCCAGTGGTGGCAGTACGAGGCGCGCGTGCGCGACGCGAACGCGAACGGCCCCTGGCGGCCGGCGCCGCACGGCCCCGAGCGCCGGTTCGCCCCGCTCGCGCTGCTCGAGTACGAGGGCGCGAACGAGCCGCTGCGGCTGCTCGCGTGGCTCGACGAGCGCTTCTCGCACCCGTGCGACCTCGACGCCGACGACGTCGACTTCGAAGGCGGGCGCATCGGCAGCACGAGCGACACCGTCCAGGAGGTGATCGAGGAGATCTACGAGCGCCTGCCCCGGGTCGAGCACTGGCCCACGGTGGCGGCGAACGGGATCAGCTGGAGCAACGACCGCCTGCTGCCGCTGGCGGAGCTCAACCAGGGCCTCAGGGTGACGTTCTCCGAGGAGATGCATCCGGCCAGCGCGACCCCGGACACGTTCGTCGTGACGCTCGAGGTCCCGATCGTCGGCACGCGTCCCGAGCTGCGGACGTCGCTCGTCGTGGACGGACGAGTCGTCGTGGCCGGTCGCACCTGGACGTTCGTGCCGGCCCAGCTCGACGCGAACGACATCGGGCGCTGGACGCGCCAGCTCCGCGGGCCGGTGCGCTGCCGCGTGCGCCTGCTCGGAAACGCCATCCTCGACCGCGCCGGGGAACGCCCGCTCGACGGCGACGCGGTCGGGAACCCGCGCACCGAGGGGTACGAGACGTTCGTCGACCTCCGGCTCCCCTCCGGCGACGGCCACCGCGGCGGCGACTTCGAGAGCTGGTTCTACGTCTCCGGGCCGCCGCCCCCGGTCACGGTCGACCACATCGACCCGCCCGCCGACACGCACTTCTCGCCAGGCGTGGAGCCGACGACGATCCTCCTCAGCTTCAGCGACAGCGTCCGGTTCGACAGCCTCACGCCGAAGACGCTCGCCGTGTCCGTCCGCCACTCCACCGAGCCCCCCGACGGCGAGGGGAGGCCGCTCGAGGGGAAGATCCAGCCGTACCCGTTCGAGGCGGAGCCGCGGCTCGTGTCGCGCGTGACCTTCGCGCCGAGCGACCCCGGGGCGTTCCGCCGCCTCGAGTCGCCGGCCGAGGGCCCGTGGATCGTCACCGTGCGAGCCCGGGGGACCGGCGACGAGCCGATCGTGGATGCCGACGGCCGCGCGCTCGACGGAGCGGGAACCGGGGAGCCGTCGGACTTCGTGTCGCGCTTCTACATCGAGCCGGGGCACTAGCCGTGGACGCGATCGGCGCGCTCGATCCCGCCTCCTCGCGCTACGCACGGGACCTGCTCACGGCCCTGCTGTCCGAGCTCGGCGAGGACCTGATCGGCCTGTACCTGTACGGATCGGCAGCGACCGGTCCGTACCTGCACGGCCACAGCGACCTCGACGCGGCCCTCGTCACCCGCGACTGGCTGGGCGAGGAGCGCGTCCGGCGGCTGCTCGACCGCGTGCGCCGCCTCCAGCGCCCGAGCGCCGTCAAGGGCCTCGACCTCTGGACGGTGCCGCTCGCCAGCACGCTCCGCCCGCGCGCCGATCCGCCGTTCGAGGCCTGGCTGCTGACGACGATCGGCAGCGAGCTGATCGGCGGGCCCGACCATCCCGGCGACGCTCGCGTCGCGCTGCTCTACGCGATGTGCCTCGACCACGGCCTCCCCGTCGCCGGCCCGTCGCCGCAGGCCGTGTTCAGATCGGTCGAGCGCCAGTGGCTGATCGACGCCATGCGAGTCGACCTGGCGCTCGTGGGCGCCGCGGGCTGGTACCGGGTGCTGAACGCCTGCCGCACCCTGCACTTCCTGGAGGAGGGCCGCCTGTGCGGCAAGCTCCGCGGGGCCGCCTGGGCGCGCGACCGCCTGGGCGACCCGCCGCTCGTGGACGCCGCCGTGGAGTGGCGCCGGCGCGGGACGGGCCCGCCGCTGCCGCCCGAGCGCGTGGACGCCTTCGTCGCGGGGGTCGCCGCTCGCCTGGCGGAGCTGTCGCCGACCGAGGTGCCCGCCGGCACCCCCGTGGTGGAG
>JACVRR010000147.1 GCA_014534345.1 Thermoleophilia bacterium
CGAGCGCTTCGAGCGCCGCGACCTCCGGCTGCACGGGAAGCGGCAAGTGCCGCTCGTGCGGGTGCGCGACCATCGAGCCAGTATGCACGGGGGAACCCGCTGGTCCCCCGTGTAGCATCGCTCCCTTGCAGTCGCCGGAGCCGACACCCGCGCGCGCCCGCGTCCGCCGGAGCGCCGACCGTCCGGTCGTCGCCGGCGGCGGCGAGGGGCTGTGGACGACGGGGGAGCGGCTGACCCTCGTGGCCGGGCTCGTGCTCGCGGTGTCGGCGTTCACCGGCTGGTACGTAGGCTCGGGCGAGGGGCTGACGATCAGCGTGATCGGCTGGCACACCGGCACGCTGGGCAAGCTCGTCTTCTTCGTCGGCGCGCTGCTGGTGGCGCTCGTCGTCCTGCGCGCGGCCGGGATCGAGCTGCCGGGCGCGGTGCCGGAGAGCCTGATCGTGATCGTGCTCGGCTCGCTCGCGACGATCTTCGTCCTCATCCGGATCATCGACGTGCCGGAGCGGTTCGTACCGGCGGACGGCCGGGCGGTGGGGATCTGGATCAGCCTGGTGGCGGCGCTGGCCGTGATCGCCGCCGGCCTGCTCCAGGCGAGCGAAGAGCTCTAGGGCCCACGGCGCGCGCGACGACAAGCAGCGCCGCCGCGACGGCGAGACCGAGGAGCCCCCCCGCCACGACGTCCGCCGGGAAGTGGACGCCGACGTAGACGCGCGACCAGGCGACCGCAGCCGCGAGCACGACGAGCGCCGGGGCGAGCCGTGGCGCGTAGGCGGCGAGCACGGCCGCTCCGGCGGCGCTCGTCGCCGCGTGCCCCGACGGCAGCGAGTACTCGAACGACGAGGTCACCAGCGGCTCCTGCTCGGGAAACGCCGCGTACGGTCGCGGCCGCTCGATCACGGCCTTCAGCGCGATCGCGGCGAGGTCCGCGAGGGCGACGGCCGCGACGGTCAGCAGCAGCGGCGCCGCCTGGCGGCGGACGAGTGCGAGCGCGAGCGCGAGCCCGACCCAGACCAGCCCGAAGCTGCCGGCGTACGAGACCGCGAGGGCGAGCGGGTCGAGCGGCTCGACGCGATGCGCGACCGTCCACTGCTGCAGCCGCTCGTCGAGCGTCATGGTCGGCGCAGCGGACGACGGCGCGCGTCAGGTCGGCAGCATCTGCTTCGCCGACTCGATCAGCTGCTGCGGGTCGAACGGCTTGCCGAGGAACCCCTGCGCGCCGCGCGAGGACGCCTCGTGCGCAGAGCTCGCGTCGATCTTCCCGCTGAACATCAGCACCGGGATCGCGCCGACGCCGTGGCGCTCGTGCACGCGCCGCAGCATCTCCCACCCGTCGACCTGCGGCATCATCACGTCCAGCAGGATCAGGTCGGGCGGCGCCTGCTCGAGGGCGGCCAGCCCCTCGTCGGCGTTGCCGGCCTCGCGCACCGCGTACCCCTCGAGCTCGAGCTGCGAGCGAACGAACGCGCGCAGGCCCGGGTCGTCATCGACGATCAGCACGACGGGTCCCTCTCGCACGCGACCGGCCGGGCCGGAGCGCTCCAGGAACCGGTCGAGGTCGGAGCGGCGGTAGCGGCGGTGGCCGCCCGGCGTGTAGAAGGCCGCCAGGCGGCCCTGATCCGACCACTTGCGAATCGTGCTCTGAGCCACCCCCAGGTACTTCGCCGCTTGACCCAACGTGAGCCAGTCCGGCTCGCTCGCGGGCGCGCGCCGCCCGATCGGGTCGCGGTTCACCACGGCAGGAATCTCTCCAAAGCTCTCCCTTCTTAACCCTCGGCAGTGACCGTCACGGTGACCGTCCGCCGGGGCGGCGCCACGGTCGCGGGATGGAGCGTGCGCACGAGCGTCCGCTGCCCGGGAGCCGGGCTCTCGCGCGTCGCCCGCCCCAGCGACAGGCCCACGGCGAACAGCAGCGCCGCCAGCACCGCGAGCACGGCGGCGCGGGCGAGCGCTGCGACGCCGCCCCGGCGTGCGCGGCCCGATCGCGGTCGCGACTGCGCCGGCCGGCGACTCAAGGCGCGTAGTCGACGGCGCCGCGCGCGTACGCGTGGAAGGCGGCGCCTTCGACGAGCGCCTGCGTCCGCGGCCACCCCGGGGGCGGCTCGCTCTCGGCGATCGCATCCCGGGTCCAGCGCTCCGCCTCCGCGTACTCGGCCGCGAGCTGCGCGAGCGTGAACGTCTCGCCGACCCGCCTGCGCAGGACCGCCGTCACGGCCTCGACCTGCGGAAGCAGGCGGTCGCGCTGGGCGGGGTCGCGCGCCTCGGCGTCGAGCCGGCGGGCGCTCTCCTCCCACTCCTGGCGTGCGTGCTCGACGGCCGCGTCCACGGCGGCGATCGTAGACATCACCCGCGAGCGCACGCGGCCAGACGCGGCGCGCGGCCGCGGGCGAGGCTCTAGGCGGTTGCCGAGGAGCCGTCCGCCGGGGCGGTGCAGCAGCGCTCCGGCCAGAGGGGAGCAAGCTCGGACAGGATCGCCTCGCCGAGCGCGTAGCCGGGGCGGGCGAGCGCGTAGGCGACGTGCGCGTGGAGGCACTTCAGGCTCCCGGGCCCGCGCGCGCCGGCGATGCCGAGCGCGAGCGACGCGCCTCCGTCCGCCCCCTCGCAGCCGCCGGCGAGCTCGCGCCGCAGGCGCCGCTGCTCCTCGGTCGCGCGCGCCAGGCTCGCCTCCAGGGCCGGCTCGCGGCGGACGCGGCCGCTCCAGCGCTCGACCCCGCCGGCCGCCTCGACCCGCGAGACGGCCGCGACGAGGTGCGGGCAGGTGAGGTAGTACGTCGTCGGGAACGGCTCGCCCGAGTCGTCGTAGGGCGCTTGCTCGGTGACTGCCGGGAGGCCGAACGGGCAGCGCCGGGCGACCCGCCGGAACGCGCGCGGCGCCCGGCCAAGCTGGAGCCCCACCACCTCGAGGTCATCCATCGCGGGCGAGCCTAGCCGCCCGCCGCGGGCCCTCCTGCGCGCGCTCGCGCCGCCACCGCTCGATCCCTTTGACGATGAACAGCTGCTCGCCCGGACGCACGTAGCCGAGCGCGCGCGCCTCGCGCACGAGCGCGCCTGTGCCGGCGGTCGCCTGCAGCCGCCGCTCGAGGGCGCGCCGCTCGGCGGTCAGCGCGGCGACCTCGGCCCGGCGGTGCTCGAGCGCGGCGCGTGCCTCGACGTACGCCGCCAGCGGCCGGTAGTACAAGAAGGCGACGAACGCCAGCACGAGCAGCGCCACGAGGCGGCGCGTCGTCAGCGCGCGCGCGAGCGGGTGCCTTCGGCCGCGACCCCGGATGGCCACGGAGACGAGTTCGAGGGCGCGGGCGCGGAGTCCTGCCCGCGCGCGGCCGGCTAGATCACCTCGACCTTGATGACGTTCGTGGAGCCGGGGATGTTGACGGCGGTGCCCGCGGTGAGGACGACCCGGTCGCCCGGCTCGACCAGGCCCGACTCCCGGGCGGCGTCCGTCGAGTGGCGCCACAGGTCCTCCACGTCGCTCGCCTCCGGGATCGCGATCGGGTAGACGCCCCACTCGAGCGCCATCTGCTGCAGCGCGTACCGGCGGTGCGTCAGCCCGAGGATCGGCCGGCGGGGTCGCAGCCGGGCGACGACGGACGCCGTCCGCCCGGTGTAGGTCGGGACGAGGATCGCGCCCGCACCGAGCGCCTCGGCGAGGTCGCACGCCGCGTTCGAGGTCGCCTGTCCGATGGTCGGCGCCTCGCTCGCGTCCGGAAGCTGATGGCGGTAGCCGAGGTGCGGCTCGACGGCGCGGGCGATCCGGTCCATCGTCGCCACCGCCTCGATCGGGTACTCGCCGAGCGCGGTCTCGATGGAGAGCATGACCGCGGAGGTCCCGTCCAGGATCGCGTTTGCCACGTCGCTCGCCTCGGCCCGCGTCGGCTCCGGCTGCGAGACCATCGACTCGAGCATCTGCGTCGCCGTAATCACCGGCAGCCCGCGCTCGAGCGACCGCTGGATGATCCGCTTCTGCAGCAGCGGGACCTCGGCCGCGCCGATCTCGACGCCGAGGTCGCCGCGCGCGACCATCACCCCGTCGGATACGGCGAGGATCTCGTCCAGCGCCGCGACCGCCTCGGCCTTCTCGACCTTGGTGATCACCCGCGCCGTCGAGCCGGCCTCCTCGACGAGGCGCCGCAGGTCGCGGACGTCGGCCGCCGAGCGGACGAACGAGAGCGCGACGTAGTCGACGCCCAGGCCGAGCGCGAATTCGAGGTCGCCGACGTCCTTGCGGGTCAGCGACGGGATCGGCACGGGCACGCCGGGCAGGTTGACGCCCTTGTTCGCGCGCACGACGCCGCCGGCGAGGACGCGGCAGCGGGCACGGCCGTCCTCCACCTCGTCCACCTGCAGCCGGACGAGCCCGTCGTCGATCAGCACCTCGTTCCCCGGCGCGAGCACGGCGCCGATGACGTCCGGGCTGACCGGCAGGTCGCCGTGCCGCGCGGCGTGCTCGCCGGCGACGACCACCTCCTCGTCGCGGCGCACGACGGCCGGCTCGGACAGCCCGGCGATCCGGAGCTTCGGCCCCTGCAGGTCGGCGATCAGCGCCAGCGGACGCCCCGCCTCCTCCTGCACCTCGCGCACCAGCCGGGCCCACTCGGCGTGCTGTGCGTGGGCGCCGTGCGAGAAGTTCAGGCGTGCGGCGTCGACGCCGGCTTCGACGAGCGCCGCGAGCGCCTCCCGCGTCCCGCTCGCCGGGCCGATCGTGGCGACGATCTTCGTCCGCCTCGGATCTCGACGTCCCATCTGGTCCCGAGCGTAGCGACCGAGGCGGGAGCGGGAGCGCTCGCGTGCCGCGCCTCCGCCGGCACGGTGCGGTGGCCCGCGGCGGTCAGCCGACCGCCGCCTCGGCCCGCCGCGGGAAGGCCGCCCAGCCCGGGTAGGCGGCCGCGTCTCCGAGCTCCTCGGCGATCCGCAGGAGCTCGTTGTACTTGGCCACGCGGTCCGAGCGCGAGGGCGCACCCGTCTTGATCTGCCCGGCGTTCGTGGCCACGGCGAGGTGCGCGATCGTCGTGTCCTCCGTCTCACCCGAGCGGTGCGAGATGACGGTCGCGTACCCGTTCGAGCGCGCGAGCGCGATCGCGTCCAGCGTCTCGGACAGCGTGCCGATCTGGTTGACCTTGACCAGGATCGCGTTCGCGACGCCCTCCTCGATCCCGCGCCGCAGCCGTTCGACGCTCGTCACGAACAGGTCGTCGCCGACCAGCTGGAGTCGGCCGCCCGCGCGTTCCGTCGCCAGGAGCCAGCTCGCCCAGTCGTCCTCGGCCAGCCCGTCCTCGACCGAGACGAGCGGGTAGCGCTCGGCCAGGTCGGCCACCAGACCGGCCATGCCGGGGCCGTCGAGCTCCCGCCCCTCGAGCCGGTAGCGCCCGCCCTCGTACAGCTCGGTGGCGGCGACGTCGAGGGCGAGGGCGATCCGCTCCCGGTGCCCGGCCCGCTCGGCCGCCTCCAGCAGGGCCTCGACCGCGGCTTCGGTCGAGGCCAGCTCGGGCGCGAAGCCGCCCTCGTCGCCGACGCCCGTCGCCAGCCCGCGCTCGTGCAACACGCGCTTGAGCGCGTGGAACACCTCGGTGCCGATCCGCAGGCCCTCCGCGAACGAATCGGCCCCCGCGGGGACGACCATGAACTCCTGCACGTCGAGGGGGTTCTCGGCGTGCGCGCCGCCGTTGAGGACGTTCAGCATCGGAACCGGGAGCACGTGGGCGTTCGTGCCCCCGATCCAGCGGTAGAGCGGGACGGCGGCGTCCGCCGCCGCCGCCTTCGCCGCCGCCAGCGAGCAGCCGAGGATCGCGTTCGCGCCCAGCCGCTCCTTGTTCGGCGTGCCGTCCGCCTCGGGGGGCCGCGCGTCGGGCGGCGGGTGGTCGCGGGCGTGGGGCCCGCGCGGGGGCGGCGCGGGGTGGTGGGGGGGGGGCCGGGCCGCCGCGCGGGGGGGGGTGCGCAGCCGGGCGGCGTCGTCGGCG
>JACVRR010000089.1 GCA_014534345.1 Thermoleophilia bacterium
CAACCGGCCTGACATCTTGGATCCGGCGCTGCTTCGCCCCGGCAGGTTTGATCGCCAGATCGTGGTGGACCGCCCCGACCGCAAGGGCAGGGCCAAGATCCTCGAGGTGCACACCCGCGGCAAGCCGCTTGCCAAGTCGATCGACCTCGACTCGCTTGCCGCCGGCACGCCGGGCTTCACCGGCGCCGACCTGGCCAACCTCGTCAACGAGGCGGCGCTGCTCGCCGCCCGGCGCGGCAAGAAGACGGTCGAGCAGGAGGAGCTGGAGGAGGGGATCATGCGCGTCGTCGCCGGCCCCGAGAAGAAGGCCCGGCTGCTCTCCGAGGAGGAGCGCCGGATCACCGCGTACCACGAGATGGGGCACGCGCTGGTCGGCCACTACCTCGACCACACCGACCCCGTGCACAAGATCACGATCATCGGCCGCGGGCAGGCGCTCGGGCTGACGATCTCGCTGCCGCGCGAGGACCGCTACCTGACCACGAAGTCCGCGCTGATGGACCAGCTCGCCGCGACCCTCGGCGGCCGGGCGGCCGAGGAGCTCGTCTTCCACGAGGTGACGACCGGCGCCGCGAACGACCTCGAGAAGGTCACGCACACGGCCAAGCAGATGATCATGCGCTTCGGCATGAGCGAGAAGCTCGGGCCGCGCGTCCTCGGCCGCAACCACGACCAGCCGTTCCTCGGCCGCGAGATGGGCAACGAGCCCGACTACTCGGACGAGATCGCCCGCGCGATCGACGACGAGATCCGGCGCGTGATCGAGGAGGCGCACGGCACCGCCCACCGCGTGCTGCGCGAGCACATGGACGAGCTCCACCGCCTCTCGGCCATCCTGATCGAGCGCGAGACGATCGACAAGGACGAGTTCGAGCGCCTGCTCGCCGGCGAGGACGAGGAGACGGTCTTCGGCGTCGAGACGCCGCCCGCTCCCGTCCCGACGGAGGAGGGCGAGCGGCGGCGGACGCCGACGCCGAAGCCGAAGCCCTTCCCACTGCCGGGCCAAGCGATGCAGCCGCCGCCCGAGCCCTCGCAGGGCTAGCCGGTTCGCTTCCGGATCGCGGCGGCGACGATCCCGCCGCCGAGCAGCAGCGACGGCACGGGGTCGCGCGCGTCCCACATCCCGCCGGTGCGCGGTCGCGGAGCCAGCGAGAGCACGCGACGGAGGTCGCCGTGGCGAGCGGCGTACAGGTCGCCCTCGACCCGCCGGTAGGTGACGCCCACGCGGTACTGCCGCACGGTCGCGACCGGCTCCCCCCGCACGACCGCGTGCCAGGCGGCCGGGAGGTCGACGCCGCAGGCGAGCGCGAGCGGGAGCGCCGTAGAAGCGCGGTTTGCGGTCGATCAGGCCGGGCCGCTCGCCGGCGTCGATCAGCTGCAGAGGGCAGGCTCCCCGCCGGCGTAGAGCGTCGATCGCCTCCTCGCGCCCGGGGTAGACGACGGGCGCGCCGTGGGCCCCGGCGAGCGCGCGGACGGCCGCGGCGAACCCCGCCGGGTCGAAGAGGACCTCGGGCGCGGTCGCGCGCGCGGTCGCGTGGCGCGACCAAAGGCCCGCGCTGGCACGGCCCGGCCCGGTGGCGAGGACGCGGATGCCGGCGGCGCCCAGCGCGCGGAGGCCGGCGACTGCGTTACGCAGGTGCGCGTCGGTGACGAGCGCGTCGACGGGCTGCATGCCGCAAGGCTAGGGCCTGGGCCGGCGCCCGATCGACCGCTCGCCGCGAACGCCGGGCCCGCGCCGCTCTAGCCTTCGCGGCGTGCGCCGTCCGCCGATCGAGCAGCGCTTCCCGCGGCCGTCCCTGATGGGCGTCGTCAACGTCACGCCCGACTCGTTCTCGGACGGCGGCGCGTTCCTCGAGCCGGCGGCGGCCGTCGCGCGGGCACGCCGCCTGCTCGCCGACGGGGCGGCGATCGTGGACGTGGGCGGCGAGTCGACCCGGCCGGGCTCGCAGGGCGTCCCCCCGGACGAGGAGCTCCGGCGCGTCGTCCCCGTGCTGGAGGAGCTCGCGGGCCTGCCGGTGTCGATCGACACCGCCAAGGCCGAGGTCGCGCGGCGGGCGCTCGCGCTCGGCGTGGAGCTGGTGAACGACGTGACCGCGCTCCGCGGCGATCCCGGGATGCTCGAGGTAGTCGCCGAGGCGGACGCGTACGTCTGCCTCGTGCACATGCGCGGCGAGCCGCGGACGATGCAGGACGACCCGCGCTACGCGGATGTGGTTTCGGAGGTCGCGGCCTTCCTGGAGGAGCAGCTCGCGTTCGCGGTCGCGGGCGGCGTGCGCGAAGACCGGATCTGCCTCGATCCCGGCATCGGGTTCGGCAAGACCGTCGAGCACAACTTCCAGCTGGTCCGGCGGCTGGACGAGCTCGTCGCGCTCGGGCGGCCGGTCGCGGTCGGCTTCTCGCGCAAGCGCTCGCTCGGCCGGCTGCTCGGCGACCCAGGGGCGACGACGGGGACGGTCGCCGCGAGCGTCGGCGTGGCCGTCGCCGCGTACGCGCGCGGTGCGACCGTGCTGCGGGTGCACGACGTGCGCGAGCACGCCGAGGCGCTGACGGCGGCGCGAGCGGTGTTCGAGGACGCGCTGCCGTGACACCCTACGGGTCTGGGTTGGCCGCATGAGCGCCTGCGTCTTCCCGCATCTCGACCGCTGCAGCTACGTGGAGGGTGCCTTATGACCGTCGAGGTCGCGTTGCGCGGCGTCGAGCTGCTCGGCCGGCACGGCGTCGACGACGACGAGCGCGCCCGACCCCAGCGGTTCCGCTTCGACGTCACGCTCGTGCTCGCGTCCGATGCCCCCGCGGCGAGCGACCGGCTGGAGGACACCGTGGACTATCGCGCGGTCCTCGCCTGCGTGCGCGAGGTGTGCACCGGGCGCGAGTTCCGCCTGCTCGAGCGTCTCGCGGCGGCAGTTGCGGACGAGCTGCTGCGGCGCTTCGACGCCCGCGAGGCGCGCGTGACGGTGACGAAGCCGGACGTCGAGCTCGGCGACCGGGCGACGCCGGCGGTGACCGTCCGGCGCCCGTGACGCGCGCGTTCGTCGGGCTGGGAGCCAACCTGGGCGACCGGGAGGCGACGATGCAGCGCGCGCTCGAGCTGCTCTCCGCCGAGCCCGCGGTCGAGCTCGTCGCCGTGTCGTCGGTCCGCGAGACCGATCCCGTAGGCGACGCCGACCAGCCGCGCTTCCTGAACGCGGCGGCCGCCGTCGAGACCGCGCTCGCGCCGCGCAAACTCCTCGACCGGCTGCTCGCGATCGAGCGGGCGCTCGGGCGGACCCGCGAGGGGCCGCGCTTCGCCCCGCGCACGATCGACCTCGATCTCCTCGTTTACGGCCACGTGCAGCTGGACGAGCCCGGGGTGACCGTCCCGCACCCCCGCCTGCACGAGCGGCGGTTCGCGCTCGAGCCGCTCCACGAGCTCGAGCCCTCGCTCGTCGTCCCCGGGCGCGGGCGCGTGGCCGCCCTCCTCGCGCGGCTAGAATGACCGCCTCATGTCGCACCTCGACGAGCTCGACGAGTACGAGGCGGAGCTGGAGCTCCGCCTCAAGCGCGAGTACAACGACGTCTTCGGCCTCTTCCGGTACTGCGTCCTCACGCAGGACGCGACCTACCTCTGCAACCGGCTCGATCTCCAGTACGTCCCGCAGGCGAGCTACCCGTTCTTCCACCTGAAGATGGAAGACGTCTGGGTCTGGGACAAGAACCGGCCGACGCGGATGATCCCGCGCGCCGAGATCTACACGTCGAGCGACATCACCGTGGAGGAGCTGCGGGGCGCGGACGACGAGCCGAAGCTGACCGCCGAGGCGCTCGCCGAGCGGATCGGCGAGCCTCTCCCCCCCGATACCGACTGAGCGCACCCGCCTGAACGTCCCGCGACGGCGTCCTAGCGCCGACTCGACTCCCAACGCCTTCCGCCGTCGCCGGACGTTCAGGCGTCAGCCGGACGTTCAGGCGTAGAGCGTGCTGCTCGCCATCGACGCAGGCAACACCGAGACCGTCTGCGGCCTGTTCTCCGACGCTCGCCTGACGGAGCACTGGCGCGTCGCCACCGACGCGCGCCGGACGGGCGACGAGCTCGGGGCGATGCTCGCGGGCTTCGTCGACCTCGATACCGTCGAAGGCGCCTGCCTCTCGTCGAGCGTGCCCGCCCTCGTGCGTGAGTACGGGCACGCCGCAGACCGATGGCTGCGGACGGAGCTCCTGGTCGTCGGGCCGGGAATCCGGACCGGAATCGCGATCCGCTACGACGACCCGCGCGAGGTGGGGCCGGACCGGATCGCGAACGCGCTCGCCGCGAGGGAGCGGTACGGGGCGCCGGTCGTGGTCGTCGACTTCGGCACGTCCACGAACTTCGACGTCGTCTCTCCGGAAGGCGAGTTCGTCGGCGGCGTGCTCGCACCTGGCGTCGAGATCTCGATGGACGCCCTGTTCGCTCGCGCGGCGCGCCTGTTCCGGGTCGACTTCTCGCTGCCCGAGTCGGTGATCGGGAAGACGACGGGCGCCGCGCTGCAGTCGGGCTTCGTCTACGGGTTCGTGGGCCAGGTCGACGAGATCGTGTCGCGGATCCGCGGCGAGCTGGGCGTGGAGGCGCGCGCGGTGGCGACCGGCGGGCTGGCGGACCGGATCGCGCCGCACACGCGGACCATCGAGCGCGTGGACCCGTTCCTGACGCTCGACGGGCTGCGGCTCGTGTGGGAGCTGAACCGGGCCTAGCCGCCGCCGTAGACGGAGATCGGCAGCGCCAGCTCGACCTCGTCGCCGCGGTCCACCTCCACCTCGAGCCGCGCCAGCGCCTCCGCCGCGCCGGGCGCGATCGCGAGCAGCCGGTCGGTCACCTCGGCGAGCGTCGGCAGGCGGACGAGCTCGCTCTTGAGCGCCTTCGGGAACCGCCCGTGGCCGAGGTACCAGCCGTAGAACTTCTTCACGAACCCGGTCGCGCGCCGCTCTCCCAGCTCCCGGGCGGTCTCGCGCACGAACAGGAGAAGCTCGGCGACGACCTCCTCGCGCGCCGGCTCCCGGCGCTCGCCGGTGAGGATCTCGCGAAGCGCCCACGGGTTGCCCTGTGCGGCGCGGCCGACCATCACCGCGGCGGCGCCCGTCGAGTGGAGCAGCGCGCGGGCGCGCGCGTGCGAGGTCACGTCGCCCGACGCGACGACGGGGACGTCCACCAGCGAGACGAGCTCCGCCGTCAGGCGGTGGTCGGCCGCGCCCGTGTACATCTGCTCCGCCGAGCGCGGATGCAGCGTCAGCGACGCCGCTCCCGCAGCGACGAACTGCGGGCCGACCGCGAGACAGGCGCGCGAGCCGTCGGCCAGTCCGCGCCGCATCTTCACGGTCACGGGGACGGCGACCGCGCGGGCGACGGCCTCGACGATCCGGCAGGCGTCGCGGGGCCGGTCGAGGAGCGAGGCGCCCGCGCCGGTCCTCGTCACCTTGCGCACTGGACAGCCGAAGTTCACGTCGACGAGGTCGGCTCCGGCCGCTTCCGCCATCCGCGCGGCCTCGGCCATCGCGGGCGGGTTCGAGCCGAAGAGCTGGATCGCGAGCGGGCGCTCGTCGGCGCCGACGCGCAGGTAGCCGAGCGTGCGCTCGTTGCGGTGCTCGACGCCGGCGCAGCTGACCATCTCCGAGCAGACGAGTCCGGCGCCGTAGCGCCGACCCTGCCGCCGGAAGGCCTGCACGCTCACGCCTGCCATCGGCGCGAGCACGACCCGGGTCGGGACCTCGACGGGCCCGATCCGCCAGGACGACGACAGATCTCCCTGCATACGACCGAAAGCGTAGGCGACGCGGGGTTGACTCCGCCCGTGTCGGAAGCTACTATCCCCGGCCGTCGCGGCGCATGGTGCGCCGCTCTTCTTCTCTCAGGCGGGAGAAGCGGGCCAGGAGGTCACGTGAAGGAAGTCATCCTTACCCCCGAGGGCTACGAGAAGCTGAAGGAAGAGATCGAGTACCTCTCGACGGTGAAGCGCCGCGAGATCGCGGAGCGGATCAAGACGGCGCGGGAGTTCGGCGACATCGCCGAGAACGCCGAGTACGACGACGCGAAGAACGAGCAGATGATGCTCGAGCACCGCATCGCGCAGCTCGAGGACCGCTTGCGCGCCGCTCGCATCATCGACGCGTCGGAGATCACCTCCGACGCCGTCTCGATCGGGACGCGCGTAAAGCTCAAGGACATCGACGCGAACGAGACCGTCGAGTACCACATCGTCGGCTCGGCCGAGGCGAATCCGGCCGAGCACAAGCTCTCGAACGAGTCGCCGGTCGGCAGGGCGATCCTGGGGCGCAAGAAGGGCGAGGTCGTCGAGGTCGCTGCGCCGCGCGGCGCGCTCAAGTTCAAGATCATCGACATCAAGGCCGCCTAGCACCGCGGGGGCAGCAGGCTCCCCTACGAACCCCCTCGTGTTGCGGTTTCCTGCTGCTCGAGGCTGCGGCGGGAAACCCGCCTCCGTCCTCGGAACACTTCGCGTTGCTCCAACCGATTAGGGCCGGGAGCGCTCCGGCGGTGCGGGCGGCGTGGCCGACGCGATCGCCGCCCGCATCAGTCCGGCCGGCCCGCACTGCGGCCGTTGCGGCCTGCAGTACTTGCCGTTCGTGGCGAGCGACGTCTGTGGCCTGGATCGACGAGCGCTCTGTCGCTGCATCGCCGGCCGCAAGATCAGCCGCATGGCTTTTGGAGCCATGTCCGAGGGACAGTCCCCGGGACATCGCCGCGGGAGCCGTGCGCAGCCGCCGGGCGGCCGCCAGCGCGCGTCCGCTCGCACCTCGCGCGTGCACGCGGACGTGACCGCGAGGCGTCGAGCCGTCGATCGGCCTGACCCTCGCTTCCGGCGACCCGATCGCCGCGTTTTCGCGCTAGCCGGCCCGCGCCACGCCGACCGGGCAGCTCACGCCGGTGCCGCCGAGGCCGCAGTAGCCGTTCGGGTTCTTCGCCAGGTACTGCTGGTGGTACGGCTCCGCGTAGTAGAACGGCCCGGCCGGCGCGATCTCGGTCGTGGTGGGCCCGTACCCCGCCTCGCGCAGCCGGCGCTCGTACGCGTCGCGCGACGCCTCGGCCGCCTCCCGTTGCGCGTCGCCGTCGTACAGGACGACTGACCGGTACTGCGTTCCCACGTCGTTGCCCTGCCGCATGCCCTGGGTCGGGTCGTGGCTCTCCCAGAACAGGCGCAGCAGCTCGTCGTAGCTCGTCCGCGCCGGATCGAACACCGCGAGAACGACCTCGGCGTGCCCGGTCCCGCCGCTGCACACCTCCTCGTACGTCGGGTTGCGCGTGAACCCGCCCGCGTACCCCGCAGCGGTCGTGTGGACCCCGGGCGCCTGCCAGAAGACCCGCTCGGCGCCCCAGAAGCAGCCCATCCCGAAGACCGCGCGCTCGAGGCCGTCGGGGAAGGGAGGCTCGAGCGGCGTGCCCAGCACCTCGTGCCGAGCCGGCACGGACATCCGCTCTTCACGCCCGGGCAGCGCGCGCTCGCGGGACACCATCGTGGGCGAAGGGCCGAGCAGGAACCGCATGCGCACAGGGTACGTGTCCGCGGCCTCCCCGCCGCGCTACGGTCAGGCGGGTGTTCGAGCGCTTCACCGAGCTCGCCCGCGAGGTGGTCGTCATCGCCGAGCGCGAGGCGCGCGCGCTCGGCCACGCCGGCGTCGGCGCTGAGCACCTGCTCGTCGCGCTGTTTCGCGCCGAGGAAGGGGTCGCCGCGCGCGTGCTCGCCCCCTACGAGCTGTCGGCGACGGACGTCCGCGCGCGGATCGGGGGCGGCGGGGAATGGCCCGAGGGCGCGGAGACGGCCGAGACGCGCCTCCCGTTCGCGGCCGGAGGCAAGAAGGTGCTCCAGCTCGCGCTTCGCGAGGCGCTGTCGCTCGGCCACAACTCCGTCGGCACGGAGCATCTTCTTCTCGGCGTCGTGCACGCGGGGGACGCGCGGACGGCGCCGATCCTGCGCGAGGCCGGCGCAGACCCCGAGGCGGTCCGCGACGAGGTGGTCCGGCTCCTGTCGCGTCCGGGACGGCGGGCGGAGCCGCTGCCCGTGCCGCCCGACCCGCCCGAGCTCACCTCGCCGCCGCTCTCGCCGGAGGTCGCCACTGAGCTCGAGCGAGTACGCAGCGAGAAGGAGAACGCGATCGAAGCGCAGGAGTTCGAGCGCGCCGCGGCGGCGCGCGACCGCGAGCGCCGTCTCGGCGCCGCGGCGCACCAGCTCGTCCGGACCTGGCACGAGGACGTCGAGCCGGGGCCCCTTCCGGAAGCGCCGGCGGAGCTGCTCGCCGCCCTGTCGCGGATGCCCCCGCCGCGGCCGCTCCCGCTCGGTCTCGCCGTCGTGCTTGTCGCCACGGGCGTCGCGCTCGGGCTGCTCGCCGCCCGGCTCCTGTGAGCGGGAGCGCGGCCCGCCCGCGACTACACTCGCCGCCCATGGCGCTCCCGAAGCGGTTCCCGGGTCGGCGGGAGATCGCCGCGGTCCGCGCCGAGGCCGACCGACTCGCGCCGGGCGAGGAGAGCGACCGCGCCACCCGCATCGCCGGCCGCGTGATGGCGCGCCGCGACCTGGGCAAGCTGATGTTCCTCGACCTGGTCGACCGCTCCGGCCGCATCCAGCTGATCCTCGAGCCGGTGGACGTCGACCTGGGCGACGTCGTCGGCGCCGACGGGGTGCCGGCGAAGAGCCGGCGCGGCGAGCCCTCGCTGCGGGTGCGCGATCTCGAGCTGCTCGCCAAGATCCGCCGCCCGCTGCCGGACACGTTTCACGGCGTGCAGGACACGGAGACGCGCTACCGCCAGCGCCACCTCGACCTGCTCGTGAACGAGGAGACCCGCCGCGACACCCTGCTCCGCTCGCGCATCGTGACCTCGATTCGCCGCTACCTCGACGAGGAGGGGTTCGTCGAGGTCGAGACACCCGTCCTGCAGCCGCGGTACGGCGGCGCGTTCGCCCGGCCGTTCGTCACGCGCTACGAAGCGCTCGACCGCGACTACTACTTGCGGATCGCGACGGAGCTGTACCTGAAGCGTCTCGTGGTGGGCGGGCTGGAGAAGGTCTACGAGCTCGGCAAGGACTTCCGCAACGAGGGCGTCTCGTACAAGCACAACCCCGAGTTCACGATGCTCGAGTGGTACGAGGCGTATGCCGACTACACCGACACGATGGCCCGCATCGAGGAGCTGCTGGAGCGCGTGGCGACCGAGACGACGGGTACGACGAGGACAACCTTCCGCGGCCACCGGGTCGACCTGGCGCGTCCCTGGCGTCGCCTCCGGCTGGTCGATGCGCTGGAGGAGCACGGACTGTGGGACCGCGACGAGGCGGAGCTGCGGCGGCGCCTCGAGGAGCGCGGCGTCGAGACGACGGCCGACAGCACCTGGTCCCAGCTCGTCGACCACGCGCTGACCGCTTACGTCGAGCCGCGGCTGATCGAGCCGACGATCCTGCACGACTACCCGATCGAGCTGTCCCCGTTCGCGCGCTCGACCGACGACGACCCGACCATCGTGGAGCGGTTCGAGTACTTCGTCGGCGGGATGGAGCTCGGGAACGCGTTCACCGAAATCAACGACCCCGACGAGCAGGCCGAGCGCTTCGCCATGCAGACCGAGGAGGGGGCTGGCGGCAACGTCGAGGCCGAGCCGGGCGATCCCGACTACGTCGAGGCGCTCGCGTACGGGATGCCGCCTACGGGCGGGCTCGGGCTCGGGATCGACCGGCTCGCGATGGTCTTGACGGGGCGCGAGACGATCCGCGACGTCATCCTCTTCCCGACCCTGCGGCCGCGGGCGTAGCGCATGCACGAGCGCGCGCTCTCCGTCGTGCACGTCACCGAGCCGGTAGACGGCGGCGTGGCGCGCTGCGCCCTCTACCTGGTGGGCGACCAGGCCGCGCGCGGCTGGCGCGTGGCCGTGCTCGCGCCGCCCGACCGCGAGTTCGCAGCGGCAGTCGAGCGCGCGGGCGCGAGAGCGCTCCCGTGGCGGCTGGCGGCGCGTCAGGCTGCCGCGCGGCGCACCGGCTTCCCGGGACTCTCCCTTCTGCGCGCGGCGCGCGCCGTGGCCGACGCCGCCGCGGCCACGAGGGCCGATGTCGTCCACCTGCACTCGTCGCAGGCGGGGCTTGCCGGCCGGCTCGCCCTGCGCGGGCGTCGTCCTACCGTGTTCCTGCCCAACGCGTGGTCGTTCTACGCCGTCGACGGGATCGCCCGCTCGGCCGTCGTCCGCTGGGAGCGGGTCGCCGCCCGCTGGGCGAGCGCGATCGTCTGCGCGAGCGAGGGCGAGCGGCGGGACGGGATCAGGGCCGGAATCCGCGCCAACTGGAGGATGATCCCGAACGGCATCGACCTCGACGCGTTCCCGCCGGCCCCCGACGGCGA
>JACVRR010000116.1 GCA_014534345.1 Thermoleophilia bacterium
CGATGCTGCTGCGCGGCGCTCTCTGCCTCGCGTATCCCTCGCTGTACGAGGGCTTCGGGATCCCGGTGCTCGAGGCGATGGCGTCGGGCGTGCCGGTCGTGACGAGTCGTGGCGGCGCGCTCGAGGAGGTGGCCGGCGGCGCCGCGGAGCTCGTCGACCCGCTCGACCCCGCCTCGATCGCCGAGGGCATCGCCCGCGCGGACGCCCGGCGCGAGGAGCTGGCCGCCCGCGGGCGCGAGCGGGCGGCTGCGTACACCTGGGAGCGCGTGGCCGAGGCGACGGTGCGGGTCTACCGGGAGGCGGGCGGGTGAAGCCGCTCGTCGTCGTCGACGCCGACGTGCTCGGGCGCCGGCGGACCGGCGACGAGACGTACGTCCTCAACCTGCTGCGGGCCCTCCCGGCGGCTGCGCCCGACCTGCGGCTGGCGGCGGTTACACGCCGCCCCGACCTCGTCCCCGCCGGCGTCGAGCCGCTCGAGCTGCCCGCCCGTGCCCAGGAGTGGCGGATGGCCTGGTCGCTGCCGCGGCTGCTCCGGCGCGTCGGCCCGGCGCTCGCCCACTTCCAGCACGCCCTCCCGCTCGCCTGCCCCTGCCCCGCGGTCGTCACCGTCCACGACCTCTCGTTCGAGCGCGACGCGGCGGCGATGGGCTGGCGCGACCGGCTCGTCTTCCGGGTCGCCGTGCCGCGCGCGGCCCGGCGGGCGGCGCGCGTGCTGACCGTGTCCGAGCGGACGCGGCGCGATCTGGTCGAGCTGTACGGGATCCCCGGCGCGCGGATAGTGGTCACGCCGAACGGCGTCGACCCGGCGTTTGCGCCGGGCGGCGAGCCGGACGGGTTCGTGCTGTTCGTCGGCGCCGTGCAGGCGCGCAAGGACCCCCTGGCCGCGGCGGAGGCCGCGGCGGAGGTCGGCCTCCCGCTGGTCGTCGTCGGCCCCGAGAAGGACGCCGTGCTCGCACGGCGCCTGCGCGAGGGGGGCGCCGACGTGCGCGGCTACGTGCCGACCGAGGCGCTCGCCCGCCTGTACCGCGAGGCCGCCTGCGTCGTCCTCCCCTCGCGCTACGAGGGCTTCGGCCTGCCGCTCGTCGAGGCCATGGCGAGCGGCACGCCCGTCGTCGCGGCGCCCGACCCGGCCCTGCGCGAGGTCGCCGGCGAGGCGGCCGTCTTCGCCGAGCGCGACGGCCTCGCCGACGGCATCCGGCGCGCGCTCGCCGACCGCGACCGCCTGGCGGCCGCCGGGCTCGCGCGCGCCCAGCGGTTCAGCTGGGAGGAGACCGCGCGTCGCACGGGGGAGGTCTACCGCGAGGTGCTCGCGCGATGACACGCTACGCGTCCGTGTTGGCCGGATGAACCGCGCGATCGTTCGGACTCCGCGCCGCACGAGCGACTCCGACGTGGCTCTCTCGTGAACGTCGCCGCGGTCGTCGTCTCGCACGGGCACGCGGCGGACGTCGCCGAGCTCGTGCCGCTGCTGCGCCCGCAGGTCGAGGAGCTCGTCGTCGTCGCGAACGTCCCCGGCAGCGTCGGCGAGTTCCCGCCCGACGTCCGCGTCCTCGAGAACGAGCGCCCGCGCGGCTACGCCGCCAACGCCAACCGGGGGATAGCCGAGACGCGCTCGCCGTACGTCGTCGTCGCGAACCCCGACACGCGGCCGCACCCCGACGCGGTCACGGTGCTGGCCGAGTTCGCGGCCGGCCGGCCGCGCTGCGGGATCGCCGGTCCGGAGCTGCGCTACCCCGACGGCCGCTGGCAGCCCGCGCGCCGGCGCTTCCCGACCGTGGGCGGGACGCTGGTGCGGCGGACGCCGCTGCGCGCGCTCTTCCCGCCGCTCGAGCGGCAGCGGGACTATTACCTTCTGGACGAGCGGCCGAGCGAGCCGGTCGAGGCCGACTGGCTGCTCGGCGCCTTCCTGCTCCTGCGGCGCGAGATGGTGGCCGAGCTCGGCGGCTTCGACCCGCGCTTCCGCCTGTACGGCGAGGACATCGACCTCGCCTACCGCGCGGCCAAGGCGGGGTGGGAGCGCTGGCACGTGCCGGGCGCGGTCGTCGTCCACGCCTGGAGCCGCGCGAGCGACAGCGCCTTCCTCAGCCGGCGCACGCTCTGGCACTGGCGCAGCGTCGCCCGCTTCGCGCGCAAGCACCCCGAGCGGCTGCGCGCGCTGCGCTGAGCCGCACCTCAGGGGGTCAGCTCGTACGCGACCTGGACGGCGAGCGTCCGCTCGTCGTCCTGCACCGGGTCGAGCTGCCGCGGGACGAACGTCGGCGAGGCGGTCACCTCCACCCGGAAAGCCCCGCGGGGTGCGCGCAACTCCACCGCGCGCGACGTCCCGCGCCGCAGCGTCAGCTGCTGCGACGCCGTTACCGCGGCGAGGAGCGGGGCGCCCGAGGCGTCGGCGCCGACCGGACCCGCCCGCACGAGCACGCTCGTCCCGCGCGGCCCGCGCCCGACGGCCGGCCGCGAGACCGTCACCCGGATCCCACCCGGCGCGCCGCTCGGCACCCCGAAGCGCGTGAACGAGCTCGCGGCGCCCATCCACCCGTCGCGGAAGACGCCGAGCGTGGCGTGCTGGAGGCGGAGTGGCGGCGTGACCCTGAAGAGCCGCAGGTCGTCGCCCGCGGCCACGCGCTCGCCGACGGGCTGCAGGCCGGCGCCCGCGAGCATGTAGGCGACGCTCGGGTCGGGGAGGAGGTTCCCGGCCGCGTCGAGGAAGGGGGTGTAGACCGTCCCGATGTTCGGCGCCGTGGCGTCGAGGCTGCCGACCGCGACGAGGTCGCGGTTCCAGAACTCGAGCGTCATAACCGGACCGGGATCGGTGACGCTCTGGCCCAGGAAGAGGACGCTCGCGCTCGTCGCTGCCCGGTCGACCCAGTCCGGCGGGCTCGGGACGGCGGCCAGCATCCCGCGGCCGAAGCTGCGCTCCCCTGCCGCCGTCGCAAGCTCGCCGCCGGCGTTCCAGAGCAGGACGAAGGCGGCGACCGTCCCCACGAGGGCGCGCATCGCCGAGGGCGAGCGCGCCAGCGCGCGGGGGAGGAGGACGGCTGCGACCGCGGCCACGACCAGCGCGACGGCGACCGCGCGCAGCGCCGCCGGCTCGAGCCCGAGCCGTCGGTTGCCCGCCGTCAGGAGCGAGAACGCCGGCGCCTCGAAGTACGGCCAGCCGAGCCTGATCGGCACGACGAGCACGAGCGCGAGGACGCCGGCGCCGGCCGCGATCGCCGCTCCCGCGCGCACGCGGGGCCGCTCCAGCCAGACCGCGAGGCCGGCGAAGACCAGCGGCGAGAGATAGATGACGTTCCGCTCCAGCACGCGCGACTCGAGCAGCTGCTCCAGCCACGCTCCCTTGGCGCCCGCGTAGGCCAGGAAGGCCGGGACGGCGACGGCGGTCACGGAGGCGAGCGCGCGCCGCCCGCGGCTGCGCGGGACGCCGGGCGGGCGGACGAGCGCGGCGAGGGTCGCGACGACGGGCACGACGCCGACGCCGATCGCGAAGGCGCCGCCCGCGGCGGCGGCATGGTGGAGGATCAGCCCGGGGTGCTCGCGCGCTGTCGTCCACGCCGGCAGGTGGATCGCGGCGACGCGGTCGAACGCGTACGCCGCGGCGACGACGGCCGCGACCGCGAGCAGCCCGCCGAGCGGGCGCACTCGCACGCGGAGCCTCCGCACCGGGTCGCTCGTCCACCCGTACACGACCGCCGCTGCGGCGACGACGAGCGGGACGAGGAGGAGCTCCCCGCGCACGAATGGCGCGGCCGCGGCCGCGGCGACCGCGGCGACCACGATGAGCGGCGCCGGGCGCGCGAGCGCGCGGACTGCGAGGGCGAACGCCAGCGTCGCGAACGGGTACGCGATCGGCTCCTCGAGGAGCAGCGCGGAGTACGCGAGCGCCGGGATCAGGACCGAGGCGACCGCGGCGAAGAGCGCCGCGCGCCGCCCGACCGCGACCCGCGCGAGCAGGTACGCCGGGACGATGGTGGCCGTCATCGCGACGACACCGATCAGCTTCGCCGCGAAGTACGCCGTCCGCGTGTCCTCGAGCAGCCATGCCGGCGTGCGCGCGACGACCGCGAGCGACTCCCACGAGTGCGGGACGCCGCGCACCGTCACGGCCCCGTGCTCCGCCAGCGAGCGGGCGACCTTCGTGTACAGCAGCTCGTCCGTGAAGATCATCGGCGACGGGACGAGCCACGCCTGCCAGGCGTAGACGAGGGTCAGCCAGGTGAAGGCCGTCGCGAGCGGGAGCGCCGCGACGAGGCGGGCGGGGCGAACGCTGTCGGCCGGCCGCGCCTCCGCGGCCGCCGTCACTCCGCGACCGCGCCGAGGACGACCTCGGGGTCGAGGTCGAGCTGGCGCCGCACGAACCGGCAGGGGACGTCGGCGCGGGCGCACGCCCGCACGACTGCGTCGAGCGTCTCGAGCGGCGCGTGGGGGATCGTCACGAGCACGGCGTCGGGGCGCGTCCGCCGCACGATCTGCTCGACCTCGTAGCAACCGCCGAGGACGAGCGCGCCCTGCAGCCGGCGCCCCCGCAGCGTCACGTCGTCGTCGACGAAGCCGACCACCTGCTCGCCGGGCGTCTCGCGCAGCTCGCGCAGCAGGCTGCGGCCCGCGCGGCCCGCGCCGACGATCAGCGTCCGCCGGATGCGCGAGCGCTCGTGCAGCACCGCCAGCACGCCGCCCACGGCGTGCTCCGCGAAGCGCGAGCCGCCGACGAACACCGAGCAGAGGAGGAAGTCGACGACGAACACGGTCAGCGGGAAGTCGCCCAGCTCGTCGAGCGCGAGCACGGGGGCCATCGCCGCCACCTCCGAGACGCCCACGGCCCCGACGATCGCCGCCGCGTCGCGGGCGCCGGCGTAGCGCCAGATGCGCCGGTAGAGGCCGAAGAGGACGAACCCGAGGTAGCGCGCCGCGACGACGGCCGGAAGGGAGAGCATCAGCAGGTCCTGCTGGAACGGCGTCCCGCCCGGGCCGACCTCGAGCAGGTAGGCGCCGACGAACGCGGCCGAGACGAGCGCGAAGTCGAGCAGCACCTCCAACAGCCGCCGCGGGCTGACGAGCACGCGCTGGACGAGGGGACGCCGCGCGAGCTCCTGGGCGGCCCGCGGTCCGCGCCGCTCGACCTCGGCGAGGTAGCTGACGAACTGGACGAGGATCGCGAACGTCACGAGGACGCCGACGAGCGTGAAGCCGAGGCTGTCGAGCATCCCGTACGCCAGGCTGGTGCCGCCGAGCGCGATCGCGATCAGCGCGAGCACCACCACCGCGGTGCGCTCGGACAGGCCGCGGTACACGAGCCGGTGGGACGTGTGATCCCGGCCGCCGAGGTGGATCGGCCGCCGGTCGAGTAGGCGAGTCACCGTCACCAGGCCGGTGTCGAGGATCGGCACGCCGAGGACGACGATCGGCACGAGGACGGTGGCGACGGCCGACCCCGCCACGGCCCAGGTCGACAGGATCCCGAGCGCCGCGAGCGCGAACCCGAGCACCTGGCTGCCGGAGTCGCCCATGAAGGCCGTCCGCCGGCCGCCGAGGTTGAACGGGAGGAAGCCCAGGCACGCGAACAGGAGGCTGAGCGAGAGGACGAGCACGGTCGCGTTCGGGTGCACCCACGCGGCGTCGATCGCGAAGTAGCCCGCCGCGATCGCCGCCAGCGTGGCCGCGAGGCCGTTCATGTTGTCGAGCAGGTTGAACGCGTTCGTCATCCCGACGAACCACACGAGCGCGATCGCCAGCCCGATCGCGTCGCTCTCGACGATCTCGATCCGCACGCCGCTGGCGACGACGACGCCCGCCGCCGTCAGCTGTGCGGCGATCTTCGCCGCCGGGCGCACCGCGAAGGCGTCGTCGTAGAGCCCGGCCACGAACAGGATCCCGCAGCCGGCCAGCACGCCGAACAGCTGCGAGCTCGGCTCGAGCACACCCAGGGCGAGCGCCGCCGCGACGCCGGCGAGGAGTCCCGCAACCAGCCCGAGCCCGCCGATCAGCGGCGTCGGACGCTCGTGCCAGCGCTCGGCGGAGGGGAGAGCGACGAGGCGGCGGGCAAGCGGGGAGCGGAACGCGACGAGGATGACCGCCGCCGCGGTCGGCAGGGCGATAGTCGCCGCGACCGCGCTCACGCGCGAGAGCGTACCGCGCCGCTGTTAACCCGGTGTAAGCGGCCGGCATGTTCGCAAAGCGGCCGGCATGTTCGAGTCGAGTCCGTCGGACATCGCCTGCGTCTCTTGCCCGTCGCAGCGCGCGCGCTCACCTCACCGGGCCCGCGGCGGCCGGAGATCTCGCAGCGGTTCGAGACCCGTCGCGGCGACACGAGTCGGTGCCCCGTCCGGCCTAGACTGGCGCCCGTGAACGTGTACGCCGACGTGTTCCGCTACCGGGATCTGTTCGTCAGCCTGTTCCGGCGGGAGTTCCAGGCGCGGTACAAGGGCTCGGTCCTCGGCGTGGTCTGGTCGCTGTTCAACCCGCTGCTGTTGCTCGCGGTGTACCTGCTGGTGTTCTCGCTTCTGTGGCGGATCACCGGCTCGATCGAGCACTACCCCCTCTACCTCGTCGTCGGGATCAGCGCCTGGGTCTTCTTGTCGATCTCGCTGCAGGGCGCCTCGCGCAGCCTGATCGAGCACGCGAACCTGATTCGCAAGACGCGTTTTCCGCGCCAGCTCGTACCGCTCTCGGTCGTGGCCACGCAGGTGGTCACGTTCGGGATCATGCTCGTGGTCGTGACCGCCCTCTCCGTCGCGCTCGTCCCCGAGGCGCGCACGACGTGGCCGCTGGCGGTCCCGCTGGCGCTGCTGTTCGTCGGGCTGGTCGCGGGCCTCGCGGTGCTGGTCGCCGTCCTGAACGTCGTCCTCCGGGACATCGAGCACCTCGTCGGCGCGCTGCTTCTGCCCTGGTTCTTCCTCACCCCGGTCCTGTACAGCTTCGACCAGCTGCCCGGGTTCGACCGCCATCACGGGCTCGTGCAGGTGCTCCGCTACGGGAACCCCGTGACGCCCGGGATCGAGGCGCTGCGCGCGCCGCTGTGGGCGGGCGACGTGCCCGCCGCCGGCGACGTCCTCCACCTCGCGGCCGTCGCCGCGACCGCGCTCGCGCTCGGCGCCTGGGTGTTCACCCGGCTCGACGACCGGATCGCGGTCGACCTCTGACGGGCAGCCCGACGCCGGGGCCTCGCGCAACGGGGCGCGCGGGCGCGCGGGGCTAGTCTAGAGCGGCCGTGGTCGAGCCCCTCCTCGTCCGGGCGGCGCGGCGCGAGCCCGTCGAGCACACGCCCGTCTGGTTCATGCGCCAGGCCGGCCGCTCGCTGCCGGAGTACCGGCGGATCCGCGAGCGCCACGGGCTGTTCGAGATCTGCCGGCAGCCCGAGCTCGCCGCCGAGGTGACGCTGCAGCCCGTCCGCCGCCACGACGTCGACGCGGCCGTCCTGTTCGCCGACATCGTGCTGCCCGTCCTCGGCATGGGGGTCGACGTGGAGCTGGTCGAGAACGTCGGGCCAGTCGTGCGCGAGCCGATCGCCACCGCCGCCGACGTCGCGCGCCTCGTCGTCCCCGAGCCGGAGGAGGCGGTCCCGTACGTGCTCGAGGCCGTTCGGCACGTCCGCGCCGAGCTCGATGAGGAAAGGGCGCTGATCGGGTTCTGCGGCGGCCCGTTCACCGTCGCCGGCTACCTGGTCGAGGGACGGCCGAGCCGCGACTTCCTCCGCGTCAAGGCGCTGATGTACCGCGAGCCCGCCGTCTGGCACGCGCTGATGGCCAAGCTGGCCAGCGCCTTCGCGCCGTACGTGGCCGCCCAGGTGGAGGCCGGCGCCGACGTCGTCCAGCTCTTCGACTCGTGGGCGGGGGCGCTCTCCCCCGTGGACTACGAGGAGTTCGCTGCCCCCTACTCGGCGCGGATCCTGGCCGCCGTGCAGGCGCCGACCGTCCATTTCGCGACCGGCGCCGCCGGGCTGCTGCCCGCGCTCGCAGCCGCGGGCGGGGACGTGATCGGGCTCGACTGGCGGATCGAGCTCGATCGCGGCTGGGAGCTCGTCGGCGACGAGCGCGCCGTCCAGGGGAACCTCGACCCGGCCGTCCTGCTCGCGCCGCCCGAGCGGGTGGAGGCCGCCGCCCGGGACGTGCTCACGCGCGCGGAGGGCCGCCGGGGGCACGTCTTCAACCTCGGCCACGGCGTCCTGCCA
>JACVRR010000144.1 GCA_014534345.1 Thermoleophilia bacterium
GCTCGAGACGCCGACGCCGTGCACCAGCACGACGACCGGCGCCCCGCCGCGCTCGTAGGCGCGGACGCCCGCGACGACGCCGAAGCGGCCCTCCAGCCGTCCCGGCGCGCCGCGGTAGCGCACCGCGTCGGCGAAGCGGCGGAGCACCGCCTAGAGCGACCGCAGGTACTCGAGCACCGCCTCGCCGACGGCATCGAGGCTCCGCCGCGAGACGGCCGACAGGTCGTCGCAGGGCCGGTGCCAGCAGGGGAACTCGAAGTCGATCAGGTTCACCGACGGCACGCCCTGGCGCAGGAACGGCACGTGGTCGTCGAGGACCCCCGGCCGCGTGCGAGGCGGGAACACGGGGCCTGCCCCGACGCGCCGGGCGGCTCGCCTGATCCGGGCCCAGACCGCGGGGCTCGACAGCTCCTCGCGCGGGATCGCCAGATCCCTGTCGCCCACGAGGTCGAGGAGGACCATCGCCTCCGCCCGGCGGAACCGCGGCGCTGCCACGCGGCTACCGCGCAGCCCGGCCGTCTCGAACTGCCCCCCCGGCGTCCCGGCGGGGCTCTCCTCGCCGTCGAAGAAGATGAAGACGACCGTCGGCCGCAGCCGCCTCGGGCGCACCGTGCGCGCGAGCTCGAGCACGACCGCGGTCGCCGATGCGCCGTCGTTCGCGCCCACGAACCCGGGGATGTCCTTCGTGTCGTAGTGCGCGCCGACGACGACGAGGCGGCGCGGGTTCCGCCCCGGAACGGTCGCGATGACGTTCCGCAGGCCGCCCGGCACGGCTTGGTAGCGGGCATTCGGCGCCCGCGCGCGCAGCCGCGCTGCGAGCCGCCTGCTCGCGGGCGAGCCGGCCGGCCGCGGCCCGAGCGCGACCTGCCAGCGCAGGAAGGCGAAGGCGCGGGCGGCGTCGAAGCGGTCGACCCGCAACGCACGCGGCGCGGCCTGCGGGCTCGTGCCGCCGCCGGCGCCGACCCCGAGCGGCGACCCGCGCAGCCCCGTCGTCGCGCCCACGACGAGGAGCACGCCGCCGGCAACGAGGGCCGCGCCGACAGCGGCGGTGCCCCGCCTACGAGAGCTCGCTGGCACGGGGAGGCGCGGCGAACGCCGTCAGCGCGTCGATCGGGACGATCTCGAGCGCCTGCGCGTGGGTCGCGCCGATCACGACGGGAGGCGCGCAGCCGGCACGGTGGGCCTCGAGCCAGCGGGACGCGCAGACGCACCAGCGATCGCCCGGCTGCAGCCCGGGGAAGCCCCACTCGGGCCGCGGCGTCGACAGGTCGTTGCCCGCCGCCCGGCTGAACTCCAGGAACGCCGCCGTCATCACCGCGCAGACGGTGTGGCTGCCGACGTCGTCCGGCCCGGTCGAGCAGCGGCCCTCGCGGTAGAACCCGGTCAGCGGCTCCAGCGAGCACGGCAGCAGCTGGCCGCCCACGACGTTCACGTCCGGATCCGGAGGCATCGCCCCACGGTATACCCGGATACTGCGCCGGTGCTCGGACCGCTCGCCGCCGCGCCGGGGTTCGAGTTCGGCGACCTGTACGCGATCGGGCTGGCATTCGTCGGGCTCGCGCTGTTCGCCGCGATCGCCGCGCTCTCCCATCAGCAGGAGCGGGCCTTCTCCGCGAGCCTGATCTACCTCGTCCTCGGTCTGACGGCGGCCGCGGCCGTCGAGCTGCTCGGCGTCCACTGGTTCGATCCCGTCGACGACGCCGAGCTCGTCGAGCGCCTGACGGAGTTCTGCGTCATCGTGGCGCTCTTCTCGACCGGCCTGAAGCTCGACCGCGAGCTCTCCTGGCGCGCCTGGGCGCCGGTGACGCGCCTGTTGGCCGTGGTCATGCCGCTGACGATCGCCGGGGTGGCGCTGTTCGGCACGCAGGTCATGGGCCTGTCGCTCGGAGCGGCCGTCGTCCTCGGCAGCGTCCTCGCCCCGACCGACCCCGTCCTCGCCGGCGACATCGGCGTGGGGCCGCCCGGCGAGGAGGAGGAGCGGAACCCCAACTTCGCCGTCACCGGGGAGGCGGGGCTCAACGACGGCCTCGCCTTCCCGTTCGTGTTCTTCGGCGTGCTCGCGGCGGGCGAGGACGACTGGTCGTGGCTCGGGGAGTGGGTCACCGCGGACGTGCTCTACGCGATCGTCGCCGGCGTCGTGGCCGGCGGCGCCGCCGGGTACGGGCTCGCCGCGCTGTTCGTGCCGCTCCGCGAGCGCGAGCTGCTCTCGCACGACCTCGACGGGTGGGTCGCGCTCGCGACCGTCCTGCTCGTCTACGGCGCGACCGAGGCGATCGGTGCGTACGGCTTCCTCGCCGCGTTCACGAGCGGCCTGGCCTTCCGGCGCTACGAGCGCGACCACGAGTACAACCGCCGCGTCCACGGCGGCGCGGAGACCGCCGAGAAGTTCGCCGAGCTGGCGATCATCCTCCTGCTCGGCAGCCTCGTCACGCTCGAGGGCCTCTCCGAGCCCGGCTGGGGCGGGTGGCTGCTCGTGCCGGTGCTGCTGCTCGTCATCCGGCCGCTCGCGGTGTTCGCGGCCTTCGCCGGGTCGGGCACGCCGCTGCGCGAGCAGGTCTTCCTGGGCTGGTTCGGCGTGCGCGGGGTCGGCTCGCTGTACTACGCGGCGTTCGCGGTCGGCCTCGGCACGATGGCAGGGGAGAGCGAGGTCACGGTGTTCTGGACGGTCGTCGTGTGCACGATCCTGTCGATCGTCGCGCACGGGGCGACGGGGGCGCCGCTCGGACGCCGCCTGCTCCGCTAGCGGCTCGCGCTACGCGTCCTGCTCGGCCCGCGCACTCTGCTCGTCCGCCTCCTGCCCGTCCGCCTCGCTCTTCGACTCCTCCCGTGAGTCGTCCGAGGAGCCCGAGCGGAGCAGGCGGTAGACGGCGACGGCCGCGCCGGCGGCCGCGAGCGACGCCTGCAGGCGCGATGCCTGGCGGCCCTGGACTCGCTCGAGGACGCCCTCGAGCGCCTTCGTCTTCGGTCCGGACGTCAGTTCCATGCGACGGCGGTACCCGCGCGGCGGGACGGCAAACGGCCGGCCGCCGGCGCGGGCATCATCTCCCGATGACCCGGCGCGGAGTCGGGCCCGTCGTCGCGGGCCTCCTCTCGATGCTCGTCCCGGGGGCGGGACAGCTGTACGCGGGCGCGCGCGTGCGCGGCTGGCTGCTCCTGACCGTCTCGGCGGTCGTCGTGCTCGTCGCCGCGCTCGCCGCCGCCCGGCCGCTCGGGGTCGCGAGCGCGCTGGTCGACCGGCGGCTCGTCGCGGCGCTCGTCGCCGCCAACGTCGCCCTGCTGGCGTTCCGGCTGTTCGCCGTGACCGACGCGTGGCGTCACGCGGGCGGGGCGTCCGCGACGGCGGTCGGCGTACTCGCGCTGCTGGCGGCCGCGACCGCGGCGCCGCACGTCGCCGCCGCGTACGTGACGGTGCGCGGGCACACGCTGCTCGAGACGGTGTTCGCGGAAGACGAGCCGGGCGACGTGCTCGCGACGCGCGACGGCCTGTTCCTCGAGGAGCGGCTGCGCGACCCGACCCCGCTCGGGCCGGCGCCGCTGCCGCGCTCGAAGCCGCTGCGCTCCTCGCGCGAGATCCTCGCCGGCGGCACCGAGGTCGCCGGCCCGCCCTGGGTGACGGTCCTGCTGCTCGGCAGCGACGCCGGGCCCGACCAGTGGGGGACGCGCACCGACACCGTCATCGTCGCCGCGCTGCAGCGGGAGACCGGGCGGGCGGCGGCGTTCGGCATTCCGCGGAACCTGGTCGAGATGCCGCTCGGCGGCGAGGCGGCGCGCGAGCTTCGCCGCTTCCGCGACCCGCTCAACGGCCTCTACGCCTTCGCCCGCACGCGGCCGGAGTTGTTCCCCGGCGGGCGCGACGCGGGCGCGACGGCGCTCAAGCAGACGGTCTCGCGCCTGCTCGGCATCCGCGTCGACTACTACGCGCTCGTCGACCTGAACGGGTTCGCCGAGCTCGTCGACGTGCTCGGCGGGGTCGAGATCCGCGTCAAGGAGCGGCTCGTCGACGAGGTGACGCGGCCGCGCCTCGGCGTGCCGAAGCCGCGGATCGACGTCCGTCCGGGGCGCACCTACCGCTTCGACGGGATGACGGCGCTCGCCTACGTACGCTCGCGGAAGGCCTCGACCGACTACGCGCGGATGGCGCGTCAGCGCTGCTTCCTGAGCGCGATGGCGGAGCAGCTCGACGTCGTCCGCGTCCTGCGCAACTTCGACTGGTTCGCGCGGACGGTGGAGGAGACCGTCGAGACCGACGTCCCCCTGCGCCGGCTGCCCGACCTCGTGCGCCTGGTCGCGCAACTCGACCCGCAGCAGACGTTCACCGAGGGCTTCGACCCCCGCTACTTCGCCCGCCGCCGCGCGGCCGACCGCTACCCGATCCCCGACGTCGCCAAGATCCGCGCCGCCGTCCGGGACACGATCCTCTCTCCGCGCACCGCTCTCGAGCAGCGGGAGATCGAGCCGGTCGCGCGCGCCTGCTGACCGCGCCCGCGGCGGCGACCGTTTGCACCGGCCCGGACGGGGGCAAGGACGGCGTAGAGGTGCACGAGAGAATCGGGAGGACGCCGGGCGGCCGGCTCGCGCCCGAGCGCGACCGGTTCCGTCGCGCCAACGACGAGCTCGGGTCACGGTACGCCGAGCTGTCGGCGGAGGGCGTCGTTCCGTTCATCTGCGAGTGCGCCGACGAGCGCTGCACGCGCGTCGCCTCGCTCACGCTCGACGAGTACGCCGCCGTCGCCCGCACGCCGGGCCGGTACGTCATCTTGCCCGGGCACGAGCACGACGACGAGCGAGTCGTCCACCGCGACGACCGCTACGCCGTGGCCGAGTGGCGCGAACCCGAGCGCGCCGTGTAGCGGTTGCGGCTTGGCGCGCGGGCCGCTTCGGCGGATACTGCTCGTGTGCCGACGGCGGAACGGATCGGGAAGAACGAGGCGCTCTTTCGCGAGGTCAACCAGCGGATCCGCGAGCTGAACGAGGCGTTCGAGACGTCGGGCGCCGGCGAGCTGACCGACTTCGTCTGCGAGTGCAGCCTCGAAGGCTGCCGCGAGTACGTCCGGCTGACGCTGGCGGAGTACGAAGAGGTGCGGACGTCCGCCGCCCGCTTCCTCGTCGCGCCGGGGCACCAGTGGACGCCGGAGAGCGAGCGCGAGGTCGGCCGGCACGAGCGCTACTGGGTGGTCGAGAAGCTCGGCGCCGCCCGCGAGGTGGCAGAACGGGAGGCCGACGCACCCTGACTGGGTCGCTCCGGCGCCCGGCAAGCGTCTAGACTCGCGCGCGTGCGGCTCGGCAAGAACGCCAAGGTCGACCTGCTGAAGCGGGCGCCGCTGTTCGCCCTTTGCTCGAAGAAGGAGCTCGCCGAGATCGCCACCGTCGCCGACGAGCTCGATCTCCCGGCCGGGCGGGCGCTCATCCGCGAGGGCGAGCGCGGGCGCGAGTTCTTCGTCCTGCTCGAGGGCGAGGCCGACGTCACCCAGGACGGCAAGCAGATCTCGACGATGAAGGACGGGGACTTCTTCGGCGAGATCGCACTCGTCTCGGACGCGCCCCGCACGGCCACCGTGACCGCCCGCACGCCGGTCCGCGTGCTCGTCGTGACCGACCGGGCGTTCCACACGGTGCTCGAGCGCGTGCCGTCGATCCAGCTGAAGGTCCTGAAGGCGCTCGCCGAGCGCCTCGCACCGACCACGATCTAAGCGCGGGGGAACAGCACGGGGGAACCCCTGGTTCCCCCGTGGACCCCCTCCTTTGCCTCCCGGTGCTCGAACGCCGGACTGGCTGCGCCGGGGAACCCGGCTCCGCCCTCGGGACACCTCGCCTGCGCTCCCACCGGTGAGGGCCGGACGCGCCCCGGCAGTGCGGCCGGCGGTGGGCTTCGCCGATCGCCGCCCGCATGCGTCCGGCCGGCCCGTACTGCCGGCGTGCCGCCTGGCAGTACGTGCCGTCCCTCGGCGTGGGCGGCGAGCGGCGGCCTGCTCCCTCGACCCGGCCGTTGCCGCCGTGTCCCCGCCAGCCCTGGCCCGGTGTCTGACACCCGGACGTGGCCATTCGAGCCAGGGTCCGCGCGGCAGGCGAAAGCGGCCTGGTTGCGAGGCCGGTGGAGCGATCCCTGCACTCCCGTGACACGCCCGTCA
>JACVRR010000099.1 GCA_014534345.1 Thermoleophilia bacterium
CCCTGGCCTGCGCGCGGCCCCCGCCGCGCAGGCCTGCAGGGCGAAGGTGCCCTGCAACGGCGAGGCGGTCCCTTGCGCGAAGCGGAGCTTGCCTCCGCGAGAGCGCACGCAGGCGACCCTCACCACGAGGTGCAAACGGGAGGGGGCCGTGGGGGGAACCGCAGGTTTCCCCCGCGCTAATCTTGGGGCGATGGTCGAGCCGACGATCGACGACATCGACGCGCTCGTCGGGCCCGCCACGCCGCACTTCGCGTACCAGCTCCGGGCGCGTGTGCACGAGCTCATCCGCGACCTGCCGGCGGGACACCCGGTGCGCCGCTACGGCGAGGAGCGGATGGAACTGCTCGACCGCCTCGGGCACGCCTCGTCGAAGGCCGACGACGGCGCGCGCGAGCCGCGCACGCGGCCCGGCTGGGAGAAGGTGCCGAGCTCGGCACCGGCGTACGATCCGCTCCCGCCGCTCGGCGGATGACCTTCGCCGGCAAGTCGGTCCTCGTGACCGGCGGCTCGCGCGGAATCGGCCGGGAGATCGCTCTGCGCTTCGCCGACCTGGGAGCGGCCCGCGTGGCGATCGGGTACCTGCGCAACGACCGCGCGGCCGAGGCCACCGCGGCCGACCTGCGCGCGCTTGGCGCGGAGGTCGTGCTCGTCCGCGGCAACGTCTCGTCTACGCGCGTCGCCGGCGAGGTCGCCGCGCTCGGCCGCCTCGACGTCCTCGTCCACAACGCCGCCACCGGCGTCGCCCGCCCGCTGCTCGAGGCGAAGGACAAGCACTGGGACTGGACACTGAACGGCAACGCCCGCTCGCTGCTCGGGCTCGTGCGTGCCGCCGTGCCGTCGATGCCCCCGGGCTCGGCGATCGTCGCGCTCTCCAGCCTCGGGTCGGTTCGCGTCCTCGAGGACTACGCGCTCGTCGGAGTCTCGAAGGCGGCGCTGGAGGCGCTCGTGCGCTACCTGGCCGTCGAGCTGGCGCCGCGCGCGATCCGGGTCAACGCCGTCTCGGCCGGGCTCGTGGAGACGGGCGCGCTCGAGCACTTCCCGCGCCGCGAGCAGATGCTCGCGCACGCGCGCTCGCGAACGCCCGCCGGCCGCATGGTCGAGGCCGCCGACGTGGCCGGGGCGGTCGCGTTCCTCTGCTCGCCGGCAGCCGAGATGGTGCTCGGGCATACGCTCGTCGTCGACGGCGGTTTCTCGCTGCTCGCCTGATGGAGCCGACCGAGCGGAACCGCCGCGCCTGGGACGCCGCGCACCGTCGGCGACGCGGCGCTGCGGGGGGCGGCCTTCCGGAGCTCGTCCGCGGGTGGCTGCCCGACGTCCGCGGGCGCCACGTGCTCCACTTCCCCTGCGGAACGGGCGAGGCGACGGCAGAGCTCGTCGCGCTCGGCGCCCTGGTGACCGCCCTCGACCCCTCCGAGCAGGCGGTCGGCGAGACGCGGGCGCGCGTCCCGGCCGCGGCGGCGGTCGCCGGCGACCCGCAGCGGCTCCCGCCGGAGCTGCTGCGGGAGCGCTTCCACCTCGTGTACGCAGCGGAGGGGACGCTGGCGCTCGCCCAGGACCTGCCCGCGCTGGCGCGCGGCGCTGCGGCCGCGCTGCGCCCGGGAGGCTTCCTGCTCGTCCACGACGAGCACCCGCTCGCCGCCCATATCGACCCGCTGCTGCACTGGCGCGGCAGCTACTTCCACGCGTCCCGGCCGACGCTCGCCGCCGCCGTGACCGCCGTCGCCCAGGCGGGGCTCGTCGTGCGCCGGCTCGGGGAGCTGCCGGCACCGAGCGGGAACGCGAACCTACCCGGCCGGTTCACGCTGGTCGCGCGCAAGTAGCGAGGTTTCGGCCGCCTGCAAGGCGGGGGACAAGTCGCGCGTGGGCATTGCAGTCAGCCTCATCCTGATCGCCTTCGGGGCGATCCTCACCTGGGCCGTGAACACGGAGCCCGAGGGGCTCGACCTGACCGTCGTCGGCGTCGTGCTGATGCTGGTCGGGCTGGTCGGCTTCCTGCTCACGCTGCTCTTCTGGGCGGAATGGACGCCGTGGGCAACCCGCCGGCGGTCGCGCTACGTCGAGGACGACGTCGCGTACCGGCGCCGCCGCGCGCCGGCCCGGCGCGAGGTCGTGGTCGAGGAGGAGCACGAGTACGTCCCGGGCGATCCGCCGCCGCCGTAGTTCCGAGGGCGTCGGGCGGGCAGGCCGCTAGCGGAGGCGCTCGAGCGCCTCGTCGATCTCGGCGTCGGTGATCGTCAGCGGCGGGGTGGCGGACATCAGCGACCCGTCCTCGCCGGCCGGGACGACGATCACGCCTCGCCGCCACGCCGCGAGCGCGTCGCCGGGCCGCGCGCGCAGGAGCCCGGCGCCGTGCCAGCCCGCCGCGGCGAAGCGCTCCCCCGCCTCGCGCACGCGCTCCAGCAGCCGCGGCACTTCGTCGAGGACGACGAGGGCGGCCGCGCAGGCGAGCGGGTTGCCGGTGTGCGTGTGTGTGTAGACGTCCTCGGGCCCCAGCTGCCAGACGCGCTCGAGCCGCCGGTTGACGAACAGCGCGGCCGAGATCGGCAGCCCGTGGCCCAGCGCCTTGCCGACGCAGACGACGTCCGCGACGTCGGCGCCCGGCCACAGCTCGCCGACCCGGCCGAGCCCCGCGTAGATCGCGTCCACGACCAGCAGCGCCCCCGCCTCGTCGCAGCGGGCGCGGAGCGTCCGCAAGAAGTGCGACGGGGCGACGCCCGCTCCGCCGCGGCCCTGCACCGGCTCGACGATCACGCACCCCGCGCTGGCAGGGAGCGTGCCCGGGTCGCGCCCAAACGGGCGGCGGAAGACGGGCCCGGGCAGCCACGGCTGGAAGGGGGCGCGGAAGCGGCTGAACCCGGTCGCCGCGAGCGCCAGCAGCCCGGTTCCGTGGTACGCCCCCGAGAAGGCGACGATCCCCGCCTTCCCCGTCGCGAGCAGCGCCGTACGCAGCGCGATCTCGACGGCGTCCTCGCCGGTCACTCCCAGCTTCGCCGGCCACGGCAAGCGCTCGCGGAGCGCGACGGTCGCCTCGGCCTCGGCGAGATCTCCGAGCGCGTGCACCACGGGCTGCGCGGCCAGCGCCCGGCGGACGCGCTCGTTCCCGTGCCCGAGCGCCGCCACGCCGAACCCACCCGAGAGGTCCAGGTACTCGCGTCCCTCGCTGTCGACGACCCGGCAGCCGTCGGCGTGGGCCCAGATCACGCGCGGTGATTGCCGCGGCCGAGCACACGGCCCACCGTGTCGGCGGCGATGTAGCCCGCGATGCTCGGGTTCTCCTGCAGGCGGCGCAGCGAGTACGCGTACCACTGGCGGCCGAACGGGACGTAGATGCGCAGCCGGTGGCCGTCGCGGACGAGCGCGTCGCCGAGCCCCGGGCGCACGCCGAGCAGCATCTGGAACTCGTACTCCTCCCGCCCGAGCTCGCGCTCGGCCACCTGCCGGCGCGCATCGTCGATCAGGACGTCGTCGTGGGTCGCGATCCCCACGTAGCAGCCGGCGTCGAGGAGCGCGGCGAGCGCGCGCATGAAGCTCGCGCGGATCGCTTCCCGGTCCTGGAAGGCGATCTCGGGCGGCTCGAGGTAGATCCCCTTGCAGAGACGGACGCTCGGCCGCAGCGGCGCGAGGCCACGAGTGTCCGCGCGCGTGCGGCGCAGGCGCGCCTGCAGCACGATGCCAACGTTGTCGAGGCCGCGCTCGCGCAGCTCCCGGTAGAGGCGGAGCGTCGCCTCCGTCGTGCTCGAGTCCTCCATGTCGATGCGGACGAAGTTGCCGCTCTCGGCGGCATGACGGACGACGGCCTCTATGTTCTCGCGGAAGAGTGCGTAGTCGAGCTCGAGCCCGAGCGCGGTGGGCTTGACGCTGACGTTCGAGTCCAGGCGCTCGCGCTCGATCGCGTCGAACACGTCGTCGTAGGCGCGCGCGATCGCCCGTGCTTCGTCGGGGCTCGTGATCGCCTCGCCGAGGACGTCGATCGTCGCCATCTTCCCGGCGCCGTTGAGGCGCTTGACCAGGCGGCAGGCGTCGGCGAGTTCCGTCCCCGCGATGTACCGGTCGGCGATCCGGCGGACGATCGGCTTCGGGACCGCTGGCAACATGCGAGCCAGCGCGCGGTCGTACACGGCCACCCGGGGATCAAAGCACGGGTGCGCGCGCCGTCTCGCCGTAGGCGGCCGGGATCGTTCGCTCCCGCGCCGAGCCGAGGTGCTGCCGTGGCACACTGACGGCATGGAGGGCGGCTTCGGCTTCCCGTTCGGCGGCGACCCCGAGGAGCTCATGCGCGGGATCCAGGAGTTCGCCGCGCGTCAGGCGGAGAGCGTCGCCGAGGCGCAGCGCGAGCAGTTCGCGACGCTCACCCTCAACACCGCCGTCGAGCTGACCGCGGCCGCGCTCCGCCGGGTCGACGTGAGCGGCGGTCCCGACCAGCAGGCGATCGCGTTGCGAGACGCGATGCGCGTGCTCTTCCCCGAGGCGGTCGCCCTGGTGAGCGCTGCCCGCCAGGGGTTCATGCGCGAGTAGGCGCGCCGGGGCGCAGGCTTCCGCGCCCCGCTCGGCAAGCGGCGTAACGACACGGGTTGTGCCGCCCGCGAAAGGCGGGGTTCGCACACGGGGTGCCTCGCCGTCGCGCAGCACCTGTGCCCGAAAGCGCGCGCTTCGCGGCTGGCCTTCGGGCCGCCCGATCGCCTCGGCCGAAGGGCCCTGCGCGACGTGTCCCTTCCAGTCGTGTCCCAGGGACAGTCCCCGGGACACCCGGGACACGTCCCCATCGGGGCTCGCTCCGCCGGCCATGTCCGAGGGACAGTCCCCGGGACGCGTCCGCAGGGGATGCGGAGACGACGACCGCGATCCGAGTCGCCGCCCGGTACTGGCGGGGCGCGATTTCACCGCAGCGCGTGCTTGTACGTCCGTTCGACCTCCGCAGTGAGCCGGTCGACGACGGCGGTCGCGCCGCGCATTGCGGCGACGAAGGGCGAGCCGGCCTCCTCTTCGCCCAGCGCGCGCTCGAGGCGCCGGGCGGCCGCCCCGAGCTCGTCGAGATACGCCGGGCTGGCGACCCGCGGAGGCGCACCGACCGCCCGCTCGACCGCGAGGGCGGCCTCCTCCGCCTCCTCGATCCCCGAAGGGTTCTCGCGCAGGCGCAGGCCGACCAGCTCCCCGCGGAGCCGCTCGAGGTCGCCGCCGCCGACCGTCTCGACCGCGATCTCGCACAGGACGGCGATCGAGACTGCCTCGCGCACGAGGTTCCGCTCGACGACCACGCGCCGCTCGCCGTCGAGCGCGAGCCACGCCCGCTGCACGCCCCGCGCGAAGGCGCAGAGGTAGACGCGGACGCCGGGCGAGGGCTCCGTCGGGAGCACGGCAGCGAGCGTCTCGCCGGGCTCGGAGTGCACGGCCGCGGCTGCGGCGACCGCGTCGAGCTCCGTCGTGAGCGCCACGGCGGCCAGCATAGACTTGCCCCGTTGCAGGAGGTCTCCGCCCGCAAGCGGCACGCGCGCCGGCTGTTCGCACCGCTCGGGGCGTCCTACGACCGCTCGGCCGCGCTCCTCTCCTTCGGCCAGGATGGGCGCTGGCGGCGCTTCCTCGTCTCGCGGATCGAGGCTGGGCCGGACGACACGGTGCTCGACGTCGCGACCGGCACGGCGGCCGTGGCGATCGAGCTCGTGCGGCGGACCGGCTGCCGCGTGGTCGCGCTCGACCAGAGCCCGGACATGCTCAGCGTGGCCGCGGAGCGGGTTGCGCGAGCCGGCCTCGACGGACGCATCGAGCTCGTCGAGGGCGAGGCCGAGGGCCTTCCGTTTGCGGAGGCGTCGTTCGACGCGCTGACGTTCACCTACCTGCTCCGGTACGTCGACGACGCCGCGGCGACGCTCCGCGAGCTCACCCGCGTCGTGCGTCCAGGGGGAACCGTCGCCGGGCTCGAGTTCGGGGTTCCCCGCCGTCCATGGCGTCCTCTCTGGGAGCTGTACGTGCGCGTCGGCCTGCCACTCGCGGGCCGGGCGCTCTCGCGCGACTGGTACGAGGTCGGCCGCTTCCTGGGCCCGAGCATCCGCGACTTCTACGCGCGGCTGCCGCTCGAGCGCCAGCTCGAGCTCTGGGCCGAGGCGGGGCTGGCCGACGTCCGCGCACGGCGGCTGAGCCTCGGCGGCGGGATCGTCACCTGGGGCCGGCGCTGAGCGGCGAGCTGCGACCGGCGTTCTACGCACTCCGCGCCGGCGGCTGGCGCGACTACGTCACCCTCCTCCACCTTCCCTACACGCTCTGGCACCTCGCCTACGTGGCCATCGGCGCCTCGCTCGCGCCCGAGCTCGAGACCGAGCGGCTGCTGTGGACGCTGCTCGCGTTCGCGCTCGCGCTCGGCGTCGGCGCGCACGCCCTCGACGAGCTCAACGGGCGGCCGCTCGGAACGGAGATTCCCGCCGGCGTCCTCGTCGCGCTCGCAGCGGGCGCGACCGCGGCCGCGGTGACGATCGGGATCGGCGCAGCGCTCGCCTGGACGCCGTGGTTGCTCGCGTTCGTGGCGTTCGGCGCCTTCGTGTTGCCCGCGTACAACCTCGAGCTGCTCGGCGGCCGCTTCCACAACGACGTTTGGTTCGCGCTCGCCTGGGGCGCGTTCCCCGTCCTGACGGCGTACGTGGCCGCGGCGGAGCGACTCGCGGCGCCGGCGCTGCTCGCGGCGGCGGCAGCGGGGCTGCTGAGCGCCGCCCAACGGATCCTCTCGACGGAGGTGCGCACCGTCCGGCGGCGGGCGGCCCGGGTCGAGGGAGCCGTCCTCTACCGCGACGGCTCGCAAGAGCCCCTCGGGGCCGACCGGCTGCTGTGGGCGCCGGAGCGTGCGCTGAAGGCGCTCGCGGCTGCCGTCGTCGCACTCGGCGCGGCGCTGGTGGTGTTCCGGCTGGCGTGACGCCTACGATGGGCGCTCGGTGGAGCTGACGACCGTCTTCGCGGCGCTGTCCGCGCTCGGCCTCGTCCTCGCGGCGGCGGCGCTCGTACTCGCGGTGACCGCCCGTGCCGGCCGGCGCCTGCTGCGGGCAGCCGCGCTCCTGCTCGCGGGGCTCGCGACCGGCGCGTGGGTGGCGTTCGCGCTCGAGCCGAGCGCCGAGGTTGCGCTCTCGGCGGGCGGGCTTACGGCGACGGTGCTCGCGGCGCTGGCCTCGCTGCCGGTGCGCGCGGCCATCGAGCGCGCACGCAGGATCGGCGAGGAGCTCGCACGAGCGGAGCAGCGCCTGCACGACGTCGTCGAGCGCGAGGCCGAGGAGCGCGCAGCCGAGCTGGAGCGCTTGCTCGCCCGCGCCCGTGCCGATTCGCTCTCCCGGCTCGCGGCGGAGGAGCGTCGGGTGGCCGAGGAGCGGCGGGCCGCGTTCGCCGAGCGTGAACGCGAGGCGGGCGCGGAGCTCGCGCAGGCGGTCGCGTCGGTGCAGGCGCGCGTGGAGCGCCGGATCGCCGACTGGGCCGATGACCTCGAGCGCACCGAGCAGCGGCTCGAGGTACAGCTCCAGCGCCTGCGCGAGCGCCAGGCGGAGCTGATCGCCGAGGCGGAGGCGCGCATCGCGGTCGACGTCGAGCGGCTCCAGAGCGAGACGGAGCAGCAGCGCGGCGCGCTGATGCGCCTACGCGAGGAGCTGGGGCGGGCGGCGGAGCAGGTCGTCGCTCAGTCCACCGCCGAGCTCGAGGAGCATGCCGCCGAGCGCCGCCGCGCGCTGCACGAGCTGAGCGACCGGCTGCGCCGGCGCGAGCGCGAGCTGTTCGAGCGGATCGAGCGCGAAGAGACGGAGGCGCGTCAGCGGGTTGCAGCCGGGTTCTCCGACCTCGAGCGCCGCGTCCTCGAGCAGCTGCAGCGCTCGACCGAGCTGGCCGTGACCCGGCACTCCGAAGCGGCGGCGCACGAATTCGTGGCCGCCATCAAGACGGCGCGGGAGGACGCCGCCCGCCGGCTGGCACGGGAGCTCGACCGGGCGGTCGAGAACTTCACCCGCGAAGCGTCCACGGTGCTCGCCGCCCGCCTCGCCGAAGTGGGCGACACGGGTGTCCGCCGCGTCGAGAACCGCATCGGCGCCGCCGCGGCGGGAACCGAGCGCCGTCAGGACGAGCTGCTGCGCGACCTCGAGCAGCGGCTGACCGGGCTGGAGCAGGACTTCCGGCGCCGAGTCGCCACCATCGCGGCGGACGCCGACGCCGAGCGCGGCGTTCTCGACGCCCGCCTGCGGGATCTCGCACGCCGGCTGGACGAGACCGCCGAACAGGCGCGCGAGCGGCTCGGCGTGCGCGAGTAGCCGTACGCCCGGGTTCTCGCGCCGAACCGTACTGGCAAACTTCGGCGAGCAGGGTTCGTCTACGTGAGGACGAACCGAGGACGGCGAGTGAGCGAGGTAATCGGACAGGAGAACGAGCGGGCCAAGGTGGAGAGCTGGCGTCTGCACGTCCTGCTCGAGGCGGGATACCCGCTGCCGCTCGCCGAGCGGATCGCGGTCAGCGCGGTCGACCTCCATCGAGCGGTCGAGCTGGTCACGCTCGGCTGCTCCCCGGAGACGGCCGCCGAGATCCTGCTGTAGCCGCCTGGCGCAGAGGCTGCGCATTCGCGTGACGCGTCAGCCACTAGGCTGGCGGCGATGAAGGTCGAGGCGATCGACTACGGCGACCGCCGGGTCTACTCGGTCGCGTCGTTCAACCGCGGCATCTCAGGCTGGCTGGCGCGCCTGCCGACGGTATGGGTCGAAGGCGAGGTCACGGAGCTGCGGCGCCAGCACGGCTGGCAGACGGTCTACTTCACGCTGAAGGATCCCGAGGACGGCGCCTGCCTCGCCGTGACGATCGCCCGCTCGCGGTTCGACGCGCTCCGCTTGGCGCTGGCGGACGGCGAGCGCGTGCACGTGCTCGGGCGGCCCGAGCTGTTCGAGGCGCGCGGGGACTTCCGCCTGCGGGCGCTGTCGATCGAGCGCTTCGGGCTCGGCGCGCACCTCGCGGCCCTCGAGCGCCTGAAGGCCAAGCTCGCCGCCGAGGGGCTGTTCGCTGCGGCGCGCAAGCGGCCGCTGCCGCCCCTGCCGCGCCGCATCGGCCTGCTCACCGGCACCGACGCAGCGGCGAAGCGCGACGTGCTCGCGACGATCAGCACCCGCTTCCCGCCCGCGCGGCTGCTCGTCGCGGAGACGTACGTGCAGGGCCCGCGCGCGCCGGCGGCGATCGTGGGGGCGCTCGAGCGGCTCGCCTCCGCGCCCGACGTCGACCTGATCGTCGTCGCGCGCGGCGGCGGGAGCTTCGAAGACCTGCTCCCGTTCAGCGACGAGCGGGTCGTGCGCGCGGTCGCGAGCTGCCCCGTCCCCGTCGTTTCCGCGGTCGGCCACGAGCAGGACACGCCGCTCTGCGACCTCGTCGCCGACGTGCGGGCGTCGACGCCGACCGCCGCCGCCCGGCTGGTCGTCCCCGACTACGAGGAGCTCGTCGCGCGCCGCGCGCGCCAGCGCGCCGCGCTGGCACGCTGCGCCCGCCGCGCGCTCGAGCGCGACCGGGAGCGCGCCGAGC
>JACVRR010000051.1 GCA_014534345.1 Thermoleophilia bacterium
ATCGTGTCCGACTCGCCGAGGCTCTCGCCGCCGATCGTCGCCGTCCGCGCCCGGGCGTCGATCGACACGCCGTCCGCGCCGGCGACGCACGGCTTCCCCATCCCGCGCGCGACCACCGCGGCATGGGAGGTCATGCCGCCGTGGACGGTGAGGATCCCCTCGGCCGCGATCATCCCGTGGATGTCGTCCGGCGTCGTCTCCCAGCGGACGAGGACGACCTTTTCGCCCGCCGCCGCGCGATCGGCCGCGGAATCGGCGTCGAACGCGATCGCGCCGCGCGCGGCGCCCGGCGAGGCGTTGAGACCCTTCGCCGCGACGTCGTACTCGGCCGACGGATCGAGCATCGGATGGAGCAGCTGGTCGAGCTGGCCGGGGTCGATCCGCGCGACCGCCTCCTCGCGCGTGATCAGCCCCTCGTCGACCATCGAGACGGCGCACTTGAGCGCGGCCGCCGCCGTCCGCTTCGCCGTCCGTGTCTGCAGCAGGTAGAGGCGCCCCTCCTCGACGGTGAACTCGATGTCCTGCATGTCGCGGTAGTGCTCCTCGAGCCTGCGCATCGTGTCGACGAACTGCGCGAAGGCGTCGGGCAGCTGGTCGCGCATCGCCTCGAGCGGCTGGGGCGTGCGGATGCCGGCGACCACGTCCTCGCCCTGCGCGTTGGCGAGGTACTCGCCGTACAGCCCCTGCTCGCCGGTCGCCGGGTCGCGCGTGAAGGCGACGCCGGTCGCCGAGGTGTCGCCCTTGTTGCCGAACACCATCTGGACGACGTTGACCGCCGTGCCGAGGTCGTCCGGGATCCCGTTCGCGCGCCGGTACACCTGCGCGCGGGGCGTCTCCCACGAGTCGAAGACGGCGTCGATGGCGCGCCGCAGCTGCTCGCGGGCGTCCTCGGGGAACTCGCGCCCGGTCTCCTCGCGGTAGATGCGCTTGAACGTCTCGACCAGCTCGGCCAGGTCGTCGGCGGAGAGATCGGTGTCCTGCGCTACGCCGCGCTCGCGCTTCAGCTCGGCCAGGGCGCGCTCGAAGCGGTGGTCGTCGATGCCGTCGACGACGTGGCCGAACATCTGGATCAAGCGGCGGTACGAGTCGTGGGCGAAGCGCTGGTTGCCCGTCGTCCGCGCGAGCCCCTCGACGGCGACGTCGTTGAGGCCGAGGTTGAGGATCGTGTCCATCATCCCGGGCATCGAGACGGCGGCGCCCGAGCGGACCGAGACCAGCAGCGGGTCGTCCGCGTCGCCGAAGCGCTTGCCGGTCTTGCGCTCGAGCGCCTCGACGTGCCGGGCGACCTCGTCCTCGAGCCCGTCGGGCACGCGCTTGCCCTGCGCGAAGTAGGCGCGGCAGGCGTCCGTGGTGATCGTGAACCCGGCCGGCACCGGGATCCCGAGCTGGGTCATCTCGGCGAGCCCGACGCCCTTGCCGCCCAGCAGCTCGCGGCCGCCCGGCGCCTGCTCGTCGAAGCCGTAGACGTAGCGTGCGTTCCCCCCGCTCACGGCGCGGATCTTTCCACAGCGTGGCGCGCGCCCAGGATGATCAGCCGCAACGCGCGTCTCGCCGCGAGGGAAGCGGGTCGTCGGCGCCTACGTCGACGTTGATCCCGCGCAGCAGCCCGGCGGCGCGGAGCAGCCGCTCGCGGCCGAGCTCGTAGCCGTACACGACCACGGTCGAGCTCCCGGTGGCGAGCTCGAGCCGTCCGTGACGCTCGAAGAACGCCGCCGGGACGCCCCGCACCCGCAGCCGCTCGTCGGCGTCGATGCCGGAGTAGTGAAGATCGCGGACGCACGCGTCGTACGTGACGACCTGCAGCGGCGGCATGCAGCTGTGGGCGTCGTCGCAGGCGCCGTAGGTGAACCCGACCTCTTCCTCGCCGCCCGTGACCGACGCCAGCGGAAGACCCAGAGGCGAGTCTCCCAGCGCGTACACCTCGAAGCTCCTGAACACGCGCGCGTCCTCGAGCTCGAACGTCTCACCCTCATCGGTCGCCCGGACCGCACTCGCGGGCGGCGTCGGGTCGACGGCGCCCGGCATCGCCTCCGCGTCGACGGCGTCGACCTCGGTGGCGCCCGCGAGACCGGGCAGGAAAAGGACGCCGAGCACCGCTAGGACGCCCGCGTGCCACCGCGCGTTCACAGCCACCGGATTCCCTGCTCCGAACTGCGATAGTCCCGCCGACTAGATGCGCCGCGATACTGCGCGCGTGCGGCTCGACGAGGTGTGGGACGCGCAGGCCGAGGAGTGGACGCGGTTCGTGCGCGATCCCCACGCGGACCGGACGAACCGGCTCTTCAATCTCCCCCGCTTCTTGGACCTCCTGCCGCCGCCGCCCCGGCGGGCGCTCGACCTCGGCTGCGGCGAGGGCCGCCTGGGCGCCGAGCTGCGGCGGCGCGGCGACGCCGTCGTGGGCGTGGACTCGTCGCCGGGGATGGTGGCGGCGGCGGAGGACCGGATCGACGCCGTCGTCGCCGACGCTGCGGCCCTGCCCTTCGCGGACGCGACGTTCGACCTGGTCGCGGCCTTCATGTCCCTCCAGGACATGGACGACCTCGACGGCGCTGTCGCCGAGGCGGCCCGCGTGCTCGAGCACGGCGGGCGGCTGTGCTTCAACGTGCTCCACCCGATCGCAGAGGCAGGCCGCTTCGACTCGCGGGAGCCGGACAGCCCCTTCACGGTGCGCGGCTCGTACTACGAGTGCGCCCGGGTCGACGACCTCCTCGAACGCGACGGCTTCCGTCTCTCGCTCTCGCGTCTGCGCCGGCCACTCGAGGCGTACGCCCGCGCGCTCGAAGCCGCCGGATTTTTGATCGAGGCGCTGCGCGAGCCGGCGCCGCCGGCCGAGTGGCTCGCGCTCGCGCCCTCCACGTACCGCTGGGACCGCATCCCGCTCTTCCTCCACGTCAGCGCGGTCAGGCTGTGAGCGGCGGGGTCTGGGAGCGCGAGGCCGAGCGCTGGATCGCCTGGGCGCGGACGCCCGGCCACGACGGCTACCAGTCCTACAGCGAGCCGTTCTTCGCCGAGATCGTCCCGCCGCCCGGCCGGCGAACGCTCGAGGTCGGCTGCGGCGAGGGCCGGGTCGCGCGCGATCTCCGGGCCCGCGGGCACGACGTCGTCGCGGTCGACGCCGTGCCGCGGCTCGTCGAGGCGGCCCGCGACGCCGACCCGGACGGTGAGTACCTCGTCGCGGACGCGACGCAGCTGCCCTTCGCGGACGCCGGCTTCGACCTGGTCGTCGCGCACAACACGCTCATGGACGTCGAGGACATGCCGGCGGCGGTCGGCGAGGCGGCGCGCGTGCTCGAGCGCGGAGGGCGCATCGCCGTGCGCGTGACGCACCCGCTCTCGGATGCGGGCCGCTTCGCGAGCGGCGACCCCGACGCTCCGTTCGTGATCCACGGCTCGTACTTCGGCCGGCGCCGGTTCGAGGCGACGGTCGAGCGCGCCGGGCTCACGATGACGTTCAGCTACTGGACGTACCCGCTCGAGGACTACGTCGGCGCGCTCGCGGCCGCCGGCCTCCTCGTCGAGCGGCTGCGCGAGCCCCGCCCTGCGCTCGAGCGGTCGCGCCGGCAGCGGATTCCCAACTTCCTCGACCTGCGAGCCGTCAAGCCGTAGGACCGCGTCAGCGGACGCGGACGGATGCGCACCGGCGTCCGCTCGACTGCCCGCGCGAGTCCCAGGCCTTGACGCACGAGCGGTACGAGCCGCGGACGCCGGGCGCGCGCCAGGTGACGTGGCCGGTGGCCGTCTGCGCGCCGATCGCGCGCGTGAACGAAGCGACGACCCGCGCGCCCGAGAGGACGAACAGGCGGGCGCGCTCGACGCGCACGTCGTCCTCCACCCGGAAGGCGAGCCGCACGCTCGCCCCGGCGCGCGCCGTCCGCGGGTACGGCGTCGCCGCCGGCGGGTTGTCGACCACCCTCACCGTGCGCTCGGCCGAGGCGGACGCGCCCTCGTCGTCCGTCACGGTCAGGCGGACGCGGAAGGTGCCGGGACTCGCGTACGTGTGCGTCGCGGTCGCGCCCGTCGCGCGGTGCCCGTCGCCGAAATCCCAGGCGTGGGCAACGATCGTGCCGTCGCGATCGTGCGAGCTCGACGTGACCGTCAGCGCCCGCGCGATCGGGTGCGTCGCGGTCAGCTCGAAGCCCGCGGCCGGCGGCTGATTCGGCGGGCCGAAGCGCGCGCCGACCTGTTGCGCCGAGGCGAGCGTCACCGTGCACGCCGGCGCCGCGCCGGTGCAGGCCCCGCTCCAGCCGCGCAGGCGCAGCCCCGCGTCCGGGCGCGCCGTCAGCGTCACGCGGGCCTGCGCGTTGAACAGGAGCTCACAGTCGGCGCGGCAGTCCACGCCCGCCGGCGAGGAGGTGACGCGGCCGCCTCCGAACACCGCCATCTGCAGCGCTACCTGCGACGTGCCCACCTGCTCGAGCCAGAGCGAGTCCTGGACGTCCCACCAGGACGACGAGTGGCCGTAGTAGTCGTCCCGGCCGGGATCGAGCAGCCGCTGCGCCAGCACGTTCGACTCGCGCTCCGGCCCCGCGTACATGATGTCGCGCGGGTCGTCACACGTGTGGCCGCCTTCGGGGCAGCGGTTCGGCGCCGCGCTCGGCACGGCCCCGAGGTTGTGCAGGAGCTCGTGCGCGGCGGTGATCGCCGTCCACGACTGCTGCCCGAGCGTCCCGCACGCCGCCGCCGCGCCCGTCTCGGTGTGCGCGCGGGTGAACACGAAGGCCGCCCGGCTCGCGCCGCCGGCCTCCGGGACAGCCGGCGACAGCCCGCAGATGCGCCCGATGCCGACGGCGCCGTCGTAGTACACGAGGTACTTCTTCGCCGGCACGTCGCCCAGCGCGCGCACCAGGTCGGCGCGGATCCGGCTCGCCACGCCCGCGTAGGCTCCGTCGCCCTGGTAGTAGCTCGTCGGCTGCGGCAGCCGGACGAAGGAGATGTCGAGCCCGCCCCACCCGGGCGCGCAGCCGGGGAAGGGATAGAAGTCGTAGCGCGGCCGCCGGGTCGGGTCCTCCCGGAGCCACCAGGCGTCCGCCGCGGCGAGGTCCGTCGCGATCGCCGACGCCGACTCCCGGAAGCGGTCGACGCCGTCGGCGGGAGTGGCGTAGACCGCGTGGACGAGATGCGTCCGCGCGGCGTCCGGCCGGTCGGCGACCGCGTCCGTGCCGCACCAGAGCACCGGCGCCACCTGCGCCGATGCGGGCGGCGGCGCGTACGTGGACACGGCCACGGCACCCAGGACGGCGAGCGCGAGGGTAGCCCTGCGCGCCGACGCCGAGCGCCGCCGGCGCCCGGCCGGGTGGGAAGGAGGATGGTCGTTCATCTCGCGGCCGCGGCGGCCGGAGTCCGGCCGGCCGGTACAGAGTGTCCGCCGAGGGCCGGCGCGGCGGAATCGCCGGGCGTGTAGGTCGTCCTGGCCTTCGGGCGGGTCGGCTGCCGGGCGGGGCCGTCGACACGGCCGGATGCGGGCGCGGCGCGCGGAAGATGCAGCGTCGACCGCGCTCGGATGGGGGCCGGCCCCGATGGCGCCGGCACCCGGGCGCGGGCACGCTACCCCCCAGGAGCGGAGAGAATGACCGGCGCGATCATCTGCGGAGTCGACGGCTCGGAGAGCGCGCGCCGCGCACTCCGCTCCGCTGCGGCGCTGTGGGAGCGCCTGGGGGGCGGCTCGTGCTCGTGCACGCCGCCCCCCCGCCCGCGGCGGCGCTCGGCGGGGTGGCGGGCGCCTACGCACCGGCGGCGCTCGATCCATCCCGCCACGCGCGGGCCTGGCGGACGCCAAGACCTTCCTGGAGCAGTTGGCGGCCGAGGAGCGCCTGGACGGCGTCTCCGTCCGGCCGGCGCTCGGCGCGGCGGCGGACTGCCTGCTCACGGCGGCCGCCGAGACGGACGCGACGCTGATCGCCCTCGGCTCGCGCGGCCGCGGGCCGCTGCGCGCGGCAGTGCTCGGCAGCGTCTCGGCGGCGGTCGTCGCCAGGGCGCCGTGCCCGGTGCTGGTCGCGTCCGAGGCGGCGGGAACCGGCCCGCACCCCGGGCAGCGAATCGTCTGCGGCGTCGAGCCCGGCGACGACGGGCCCCGCGTCGTGCGGGCGGCCCGCGCCCTGGCCGAGGCGCTCGCCGCGCCGCTGGTGCTCGCGACCGTGGCGCCCCCGCCGACGGTGCCGGGAACGTCGCCGGTGCCCGGCGCGGTCGAGCGGCTGCGGGAGCTCGAGCAGCGCGAGGCGTGGGGAGTGCTCGAGGCGGCCGCAGCGGCGGCGGGCGTCGGCCGCGGGGCGAGCCGCCGGGTCGCGTTCGGCCGGCCGGCGCAGGCGCTGTCGCAGCTCGCGGCAGAGACGGAGGCGGGCCTGCTGGTCGTCGGCTGCCGCGGCCGCGGACTGCTCCGCGCCAGCCTCGGGGGCAGCGTGTCGGCCGAGTTGGCGGCGCGCGCGCCCTGTCCGGTCGTCGTCGTCCCGCGAGGGGCGGCCCTCCGGCACGCGGGGAACCGTCCCGCCCTCGCGCCGCGGGCGGCCGCGTAGGCGTCAGGGCTCGACCAGCCCGCGGCGGATCGCGTACCGAGTCAGCTCGACGCGGTCGTTCATCCCGAGCTTCTCGAGGATGTTCGCCCGGTGGCGCTCGACCGTCTTCGGGCTGATCACGAGCTGGTCGGCGATCTCCTTCGACGTGTGCGCCTCGGCGATGAGCTTGACGATCTCGAGCTCGCGCGGGGTCAGCACGTCGGTCGCGGCACGGCCCTCGCGCGCCCGCTCGAGGTGCTCGCGGATCAGCGCCGAGACCGCCTGCGGGTACAGGAACGGCTCGCCGCGCATCGTCGCCCGGCACGCCTCGACCAGGTCGCGGTCGGCCGCAGACTTGAGGACGTACCCCGACGCGCCCGCCTTCAGCGCCTCGAACAGGTACTGCTCGTTGTCGTGCATCGAGAGGATCAGGATGCGCAGCTCCGGGCGCGCGGTGGACAGCTGCCGGGACGCCTGGATCCCGGTCAGCCGCGGCATGGTGACGTCGAGCACGGCGAGGTGCACGTCCTCGCTCAGCCCGAGCCGGACCGCCTCCGCGCCGTCCCCGGCCTCCGCCGCCACCTCGAGGTCCGGCTCCGCGTCGAGGACGAGCCGCAGTCCCCGCCGGACGACCGCGTGGTCGTCCGCGAGCAGGACGCGCGTCCGCAGCGGGACGGTCACCGCAGCTCGCCCTCGGGAAGCTCGAGCCGGACCTCGGCGCCCCGCCCGTCGAGCGGGGCGACCGCCAGCGTCGCCCCGACCGCCTCGGCGCGGCGCCGCATCCCGCCGATCCCCGCCCCGGCCGTCATCCCCGCTAGGCCCCGTCCGTCGTCGGCCACGCGGAGGACGACGCCGGCCGCCTCGCGGCGCAGCTGCAGCCCGACGCGCTGCGAGCCGGAGTGACGGACGGCGTTGGTCACCGCCTCCTGGGCGACCCGGTAGACGACGAGCTCCGCCTCGGGCGTCAGCTCGGGCAGGCGGTCGTCGATCTCGACGCTGACGCGCACGCCCGTGCGGCGGCGGACGTCGCCGGCGAGCGCGGCCAGCGCGCTCGCGAGGCCGAGGTCGTCGAGCGCCTCCGGCCGCAGCTGGGCGGCCAGCCGGCGCAGCTCGTCCAGCGTCTGTCGCGTGTCCTCCTGCGCGCCCGCCAGCTCGCGGGCGACCTCCCCGGGCGCGTCCCTGGCAATCGGCTGAGGTGGAGCAGGTGCGCCGTCAGCTCCTGGCCGAGCTCGTCGTGGAGCTCTTGGGCGATGCGCCGGCGCTCGTCCTCCTGCGCCGCGAGGGCGGCCCGCCCGCTGCGGCGCCGCTCAGCGGCCAGGCGGTCGAGGAGCCCGTTCACGGCGCGCGCCACCTCGACCGTCTCGCGGGGTCCCTCCGGGCGCAGCCGCGCGGACGCGTCGGCGGCGTCGAGCCTGCCCATCGCCTCGCGCAGTCGCTCCAGCGGCGCGACCAGGCGGTGCGTGAGGAGGACGTTCACGACGACGAGCGCACCCAGCAGGAGGGCGAGCCCGATCCCCTCCGCGACCACGATGGGGTGGCTCACCGTCGCCGGAGTCGCGGCGAGGACCGCTCCGCACGCGAGCAGCACGAGCACGTTGACGGCGACGATCCGGCGGAAGAGCGGCATCGCGAAGGGGCTTCCCGCGCGAGCGGCGGGCAATCCACGATCTGTCGCGGTTGGGGACGGCGTCCGGCGCACCTCGCCTCCGGGGCGGCGTTCGCCTGCACTCGACCCGCCACGATGCCAGCCGGCGTCCGCGGGCGACATGGAGTGCGCCCTGCAGATCGGCCCGGTGCGGTCCGCAACCGCGCCGCCGTGACGCCCGCCGAGGCGCGCGGCGGCCGGTTCCACCACGCGGAGACCGGGAACGGTCGAGCCACGTGACCCCGAGTCGCCTCCTCTCCCTGGGCGGCGTCACGCTCGCCGGCGCGGGCTTCGTCGCGCTCCTCGCCGTCTGGCTTCTCGGCGGCGGCGCCGTCGACCTCCCCTGGGCGCCGACGCTCGGCTCGCGGCTCGCCTTCCGCGTGGACGGCCTCGCCGCGCTGTACGGGCTGCTCGCGACCGGGATCGGGCTCGCCGTGTTCGTCTACGCGCGGGCATACCTCCCGATCCACCTCGCCCACCAGGGCCGCCCCGAGGCGCACGGGGTGCGGCTGTACGCCTTCCTCCTCCTCTTCCTCGTCTCGATGGTCGGCCTCGTCACCGCTCAGGACGTGATCGTCCTGTTCGTCTTCTGGGACCTGACCGCGATCGCCTCGTACTACCTGATCGGGTTCGACCGCCAGGACGAGCGCGACCGGCGGGCGGCGCTCATGGCACTGCTCGTGACCGGGGCGAGCGCGGTGCTGCTGCTCGTCGGCGTGCTGATCCTCCGCGACCGCTACGGGACGCTCGCGATCGACCCGATCCTCGCCGCGGCCGAGGGCGACCGGGCGACCTCGACGGCGGCGGTGCTGATCGCGGTGGCGGCGCTCGCGAAGAGCGCGCAGGCGCCGCTCCACTTCTGGCTGCCGCGGGCGATGGTCGCCCCCACGCCGGTCTCCGCGTACCTCCACTCGGCCGCGATGGTGGCGGCGGGTGTCTTCCTGCTCGGGCGCTTCCACCCGCTGTTGCGCGAGGTCCCCGGCCTGCTCGAGGGCCTCGTCGCGGTCGGCATCGCCTCGATGGCGGTCGGCGGCGTCCTCGCGCTGACGCGCGACGAGCTGAAGCAGATCCTCGCCTACTCGACCGTCGCCCAGTACGGCTACGTCGTCTTCCTGCTGGGGCTCGGGACGGCCGCGTCGGCGGCGGCCGCCTCGCTGTACGTGCTCGTGCACGCGGGCGCGAAGTGCGCGCTGTTCCTCTCCGCCGGCGCCGTCACGGCCGCGACCGGGGAGAACCGGCTCTCGCGCCTCGGCGGCCTGGCGAGGCCGCTGCCGGTCCTCGCCGGCGCCACCGGGCTCGCCGGAGCCGCGCTGGCGGCACTCCCCGCGACCGCCGGCTTCTTCGCGGACGAGCTCTTCTTCGGCGCCGCGCTCGAGCGCGGCGCCGCGTTCGCCGCGGTCGCGCTCGCCTCGGCCGCGCTGACGCTCGCGTACATCGGGCGCTTCTGGACGGAGATCTTCCTCGGCGCGCGCGCCGTCGAGGCCGACCGGTTGCCCGCGCTGCTGGTCGGGCCGGTGGTCGCGCTCGCCGGGCTGCTGCTCGCCGCCGGGTTCTTCGCGGCGCCGCTCGCGCGCCTCGCCCGCGACGCCGCCGAGACGACCTGGCGCGCGCCGGTCGACGTCTCGCTCGCGTACCACCTCGACGCCCGCCCCGAGAACCTGCTCGCGCTCGCGACCTACGCGCTCGGGGCCGTGCTCCTCGTGGCGCGCCGCTGGTGGTGGCCGGCCGCCCTCGCGGCGGCGCGGGTCGGCGAGCGCGCGGGGCCGGAGCGCCTGTACCACGGCGGACTCGAGCTGCTCAACCGCCTGTCGGACCGGATCCACGACGTCGAGGTGCGTGACCTGCGGACGCGCGTGGCGGCCGTCCTCGTCCCGGCCAGCGTGCTCGTCGCGCTCGGCGTCGCCGTCACCGGCGCCGCCGGCGTCTACACGACCGGGTCGATCGCCGCGGACGACGTCGGGCTCGCGCTCGTGCTGTCGCTGGCGGCGCTGGCCGCGCTCGCGGCGACGTTCCCCCGCCACCACGTGACGATCGCGCTCGTCCTCGCGAGCGGCGGCCTCAGCCTCGCCGTCGCGTACGCGTTCTTCGGCGCGCCCGACGTCGCGCTGGTCGTGGTCGCGGTGGAGACGATGCTCGGGCTCGCGTTGCTGGGTGTGTTCGCGCTGCTGCCGCGGCGGGTGCTACGGCGGGAGGCGCGCGTCCCGACGAGCGGCCGCCGGCGCTGGCGCGACCCGCTCGTCGGCGTCGCCTCGGCCTTCTTCGCCTTCGTGCTCGTCTGGAGCGCGCTCTCCCGCCCCGCGCCCGACGAGTCGATCGCGGCCGAGCTCACCCGGCTGGCGCCCGAGGCGCACGCGGCCGACGTCGTCACCGCCGTGCTCGCCGACTTCCGCGGGCTGGACACGCTCGTCGAGATCACCGTTCTCGCCGTCGCGCTGTTGGGCGTCGGCGCGCTCGTGCGCCGGAGGGCGGCGTGACCGGCGTCCTGACGGAGGCGGTCGCGCGCCTGCTGCTGGCGCCGAGCCTGATCCTCGCGGCGGCGATCCTGGTGAAGGGGTACAGCGACGTCGGGGACGGGTTCACGGCTGGGGTCGTAGCGGGGCTCGCGGTCCTGCTCCAGTACGCCGCCTTCGGCTACCGGCGCGTCGAGCGCGTCCTCCCCGTCCGTGCCGCGGTCGGCGTCGCTCTCGCCGGCCTGGCGCTCGCGCTCGCCGTCGCGTTCGTGCCCCTGCTGTGGGGCGCGGAGGCGGTGACGCACTACCCGCGCCCGGCCGAGCACGTCGTGCACGTGGGAACCGTCGAGCTGTTGACGGCGGTCGCGTTCGACGTCGGCGTCTTCCTGCTCGTCCTCGGGATGAGCGTCGGCGCGGTGGACGCGTTCGCGCGGGCGGCCGGGGAGCGGAGGGAGCCGTGACCGTCCTCACCGCCGGCGTGGTCGCGGTGATCTTCGGCTCGGGCGCGTACCTGCTGCTCAAGCCGGACCTGTTCCGCGTCGTCGTCGGCATCGTCCTCGTCTCGAACGCCGCGACGCTGGCGCTGATGGCGAGCGGCCTCAGCCGCGGCGACCCGCCGATCGCCCCCGGCGCAGGCGCCGAGGTGAGCGACCCGCTCGTGCAGGCGATGACCCTGACCGCGATCGTGATCGGCTTCGGAGTCGCGGTCCTACTGCTCGCGCTCGTGTACCGGATCTACACCTCGCACAGCACGGTCGACCTCGACGAGCTCTCGCAGGCCGAGGCCCGGCACGAGGCGGAGCTCGAGCGGGAGCAGGTCGAGGTCTAGGTCGTGGTCTACGCGCCACTCGCCCTGCCGTGGCTGCTCGCCGCGGGCCTCGCCGCGCTCGACGGCCGGCGCCGCTCGGTCGGGTGGGTCGCCGCCGGGACGCTCACCGTCCACCTCGCGGCGCTCGCCTGGCTCGGCCTCGACGTGTTCCTGGACGGGCCGCGCGAGACGGTGACCGGGGGGTGGCCCGCGGGCATCGGGATCGTGCTGCGCGCGGACGCGCTCGGGGTCGCGTTCGCGTTCGTCTCCAGCCTCGTGCTGCTCCTCGCGCTCGTCTACGAGCTGCAGTCCGGCGGCAGCTCGCGGACGTTCCCCGCGCTCGTCCTCTTCCTGGCGGCCGGCCTGACCGGCCTGTTCCTGACCGGCGACGTGTTCAGCTTCTTCGTCTTCTTCGAGCTGTCGATGATGGCGTCCTACGTGCTCAGCGCGCACGGCGGCGAGGCGCGGCAGCTCGGGGCAGCGTTCATCTTCGCCGTGGTCAACCTCCTCGGCTCGTTCGTCTTCCTGATCTCGGTTGCCGCGATCTACCACGTCACCGGCACGCTCGAGATGGCGGCGGTCGCCGAGCGGATGACGCTCGTCGAGCCCGCCTCGGCGATCGCGATCGCGGTCAGCGTCTTCGTCGCCTTCGGGGTGAAGCTCGGGCTCTTCCCGTTCCATTTCTGGCTGCCGCCGATCTACGCCGGTGCCCGGCCCGCCGTGGCGGCGATCCTGAGCGGCGCGGTCGCGAACATCGGGGCGTACGGGCTGCTCCGCTTCGGCGCAGGACTCCTCCCGCTCGAGCTCGAGCTGACTGCGGGCGCCCTCGCGGTGCTCGGCGCCGCCAGCATCGTCTACGGGTCGGCACAGGCGCTTTCGCGGCGCGCGACGGCCGAGGTGCTGGCGTACTCGTCGATCGGGCAGGCGGGCTACATCCTCGTCGCCCTCGCGGTCGGGGGCCGCGTCGGCTACGCCGCCGCCGTCGTCTACGCGGTCGCGAACTCCCTGAACAAGGTGCTCCTCTTCCTGGCCGCCGGCGCGCGCGGGCCGCTCGTCGGCGGCGCCTTCGCGCTCGGGGCGCTAAGCGTGGTCGGCCTTCCCCCGAGCGGCGGCTTCGTCGCGAAGGTCGAGCTCTTCCTGGCCGGGCTCGAAGCCGGCAGCGCCGTGCTCGTCGCGCTGATCGTCGTCGGGAGCCTGCTCTCGTTCGTCTACATGTTCCAGATCTACCAGCACGACTACTGGCGCGCCCGCCCGGCGGAGCCCGCCAGCCGCACGTCGGTGCGGCTGCTCGTGTTCGCTGTGGCGCTGCTCGTCCTCGCGGCGGGCGTCTGGCCGGAGCCGCTGCTGCTGCTCGGCGAGCGGTGCGCGGACGTGCTGCTTGCGGAGGGAGGCGGGTGATGCGCGTGGCGCTCGCGGCCGTCCTGCTGGCCGCCGTCTACGCGCTCGCGCTCGCGAGCACGGATCCGGTCGATCTGGCCACGGGCCTCGTCCTCGGCGCCGCGCTCGTCGTCGGGCTCCGCCGCCACCTGTTCACCGGCGCGCCCGCGCCCGCCTCCGCGCTTCCGCGCCGGCTGCTGCGCGCGCTCCCGCTGGCGGCGGCCGTCCTCCGCGAGATCGCGGTCGGCACGTGGCAGGTCACGCTCGTCGTGCTGCATCTGCGTCCGCTGCGCTCGCCCGGCATCGTCGCCGTGCCGATCGGCGGGCGCACGCGCCTCGGCGTCGCGGTGACCGGCCTGCTGACGACGCTGGCCCCCGGCGAGTTCCTCGTCGACGTCGACTGGCGGCGGGGCGTGATGCTCGTCCACGTCCTTGACGCCTCCGAGCCCGACGCGGTGCGAGAGCGGTACGCACGCTTCTACGAGCGCTACCAGCGGCCCGTGCTGCCCTGATGCACGAGCTCGTCTTCTACGGCGCCGCCCTCTGGATGACCGTGCTGCTCGTCGTGAGCGTCGGGGTGGTGGTCCGCGCGGGCTCCGCGCTCTCGCGGATCCTGGCGCTCGACATGCTGATCCTCATCCTGGTCGCGCTGCTCGTCCTGTTCGCGGCGGCCACGCGGACACCGTACTACCTGGACGCCGCGGTCGTCCTCTCGCTGCTGGCGGTGGTCACGACGCTCGCGGCCGTGCGCTACCACGGCGGCGAGGAGCCGTTCGGGTGACCGCGCTGCGCGCCCGGGCCGGCTTGGCGAGGCCGTCGTCGCCCGTCCTCGGCGAGGCCGGGGTCGCCCGATGAGTCCGGCGCTCGCCGCCGACGTGCTCGTCGTGCTCGGCGTCGCGGTCATGACCGTCGGCGTCTACGGCGTCTTCCGGATGCCGGACGTCTACACGCAGCTGCACGCGGCCAGCAAGGCCGTGTTCCTGGGGGTGATCTCCCTGGTCGTCGCGTCGACCGCCACGCGGGACGGGGCGATCGTGGCGCGGGCGGCCCTGATCGCCGTCTTCCTCATCCTGACGACGCCCGTCGCGGCGCACGCGATCGCCCGCGCGGCATACCGGCGCGACGAGCGGATGCGGACGCCGGGGGCACGCGACGAGTCGGGCCGGGGGCTCCCGCGCGCGGCCGGGGTCGAGCGGCGCGGGACCGCCGAGCGGCGCTCGCCCTGACGCGCGCGCCCGCCGGGCGCGCCGCCGGCGGGCACTGCCATACTCCGTGCGCATGCCGGAGCGGCGGATCGTCGCGATGGGCGGTCGGCCCGACGACGCGCTCCTCGACCACGTCCTCGGGCTCGCCCGCGGCCGCCGCGTCCTCTACGTCCCGACGGCGGGGATGGAGGACGCCTCGTTCACGGTCTGGTGGTACGGGCGTCTCCGCGACCGGGCCGCGATGCGGCACCTCCACTTCTCGCCCTGGCCGCCGCGCGACCTCCGCGCGGTCGTCCTCGAGCACGACCTCGTGCTGGTCGCGGGCGGGAACACCGCCAGCATGCTCGCGATCTGGCGTGTGCACGGCTTCGACCGCGTGCTCGCGGACGCGTGGCGCGAGGGCGTCCTTCTGACCGGCTGGAGCGCCGGCGCGATCTGCTGGTTCGAGGCGGGCGTGACCGACTCGTTCGGGCCGCAGCTCGAGGGGATGCGCGACGGTCTGGGGCTCCTGCCGGGGAGCGCCTGCCCGCACTACGACGGGGAGCCGCTGCGCCGGCCGCGCTACGCGGAGCTCGTCTCGGACGGGTTCCCCGCCGGGATCGCGCTCGACGACGCGGCGGCGGCCGTCTTCGCCGGGACGGAGCTCGCCGGCGTCGTGGCCTCCCGCGAGGGCTCGACCGCCTACCGCGTGGCGGCCGAGGGCGAGGAGCCGCTTCGGGCGACGGTCGTCGGATGAGCGGCGGCCGCGGCGCCCGGCGCGTGGACCGGGTTCCGGCGATCACGAGCGAGCGGCTCGAGCTCGTCTCGCTGTCGCCGACGTTCATGGAGGCGCTGCTCGCCGGCGACCGCCCGCAGGCGACCGCGCTCGCCGGGCACGCGCTCCCCGACGGGTGGCCGGACCGGCACGACGGCGCGTTCCTGCGGCTGCGCGCGCGCCAGCTGCGGGACGACCCGGGCGCGCAGGAGTGGCTCGTCCGCGGCCTCGTGCTGCGGGAGGACGGGCGACCGATGGTCGGGCACGCCGGCTTCCACGGCCCGCCCGGGGTGAACGCGGTCGCGCGCCCGGACGCCGTCGAGCTGGGCTACACGATCTTCCCGCCGTACCGCGGCCGCGGCTACGCGTCGGAGGCCGTCCGCGCCCTGATCGGATGGGCGCGCGGGGAGCGCGGGATCCGTAGGTTCGTCGCCTCGGTCGCCCCGGACAACGCGCCGTCGCTCGCGATCGTGCGCAAGCTCGGCTTCGTCGAGACCGGCCGCCACTGGGACGAGGAGGACGGCGAGGAGCTCGAGCTCCAGCTCGAGCTCGGCGACGAGCCGGCCTGACCGCCGCGTCGCGCACGACCCGCCCTCCGTCCCCCTGGACCGCCCGGGGAACGATCGGCACGAACTCGGCGCGGAGTCGTCGCGCTCCCGCGTGCGCTTCCGGGGTACGCTGGCCGCGGGAGGAGGGTGGAACCCGGACCCCGCCCCAGGGGCGGGGACAGGGAAGCAACCCGGGGC
>JACVRR010000118.1 GCA_014534345.1 Thermoleophilia bacterium
GTGGCGGAACGTGCGGTCCTCGCGCGGCTGCGCTCCGGCGGCGCCGGGTTCCTGCTCGTCTCCGAGGAGCTCGGCGAGCAGCAGGTCGGCGAGGACTCCGGCACGCGCGTCGTCGTCGACCCGATCGACGGGTCGCTGAACGCCAAGCGCGGCGTCCCGTTCTTCGCGCTCTCGATCGCGTTCGCGCGCGGCGCCGCGATGCGCGACGTTTACGCGGGCTACGTCTACGACTTCGGGACGCGCGAGGAATGGACGGCGGAGCGCGGCGCGGGAGCCTTCCTCGACGGCGAGCCGCTCGGCGGCGAGCGCCCGCGCGGCGAGATCGAGATCCTGGCGTTCGAGGCGACCACGACCGAGAGCGTGAGCGAGCACGCCGCGGCCGTCGCCCCCCTCGCCTACCGGCTGCGCATCTTCGGCTCGCTCGCGCTCTCGCTGTGCCATCTCGCGGCCGGGCGCGTCGACGCCGTCTGCTCGCTCAAGGCCGCCCGCTCGGTCGACGTCGCGGCGGCGCAGCTGCTCCTGCGCGAGCTCGGGCTCGCGATCGACCTCGTGGGCGACCACCCGTTCGACGCTGCGCCGCTCGACGTGGAGGGGCGTTCGCGCGTCGTGGCGGCGGGAACTCCGGAGCTGTGCCGCAAGCTCGCCCGCGCCCTGTCCGGATAGGTTGCTCCGGCTGGAACTACAAGCACTGGCGCGAGCGCGTCTACCCGAAGGGCCTTCCGCCGCGCCGCTGGCTCGATCACTACGCGACGCTCTTCGACACGGTCGAGGTGAACGCGACCTTCTACCGGCTGCCGACGCGCTCGGCGGTCGCGAACTGGGTGCAGCAGTCGCCGCCGGAGTTCCTCTTCACGATCAAGGCCAGCCGCTACCTGACGCACATCAAGCGGCTCGGCGACCTCGGCAGCGGCCTCGCGACGTTCTACGAGCGGATCGAGCCGCTCGTCGCCTCGCCGAAGCTGGGGCCGGTCCTCTGGCAGCTCCCCGGGACGTTCCGGCGCGACGACGACCGGCTCGCGGCCGCGCTCGCCGCGCTTCCGCGCGGTCGGCACTGCTTCGAGTTCCGCCACGCGAGCTGGTTCGCGGAGGAGGTGTACGCGCTCCTGCGCCAGCACGATGCTGCGCTGGTGATCGGCGACACCCCGTCGCGCCCCTTCCAGACGCTCGAGCTGACGTCCGACTGGACGTTCCTCCGCTTCCACTACGGGGCGCGCGGCCGGAACGGCAACTACTCCGAGCGCGAGCTGGAGGGGTGGGCCCGCCGCATCGAGGAGTGGCGGCGGCGCGTCGACGTGTACGCGTACTTCAACAACGACTGGGAGGGCTACGCCGTCAGGAACGGCCTCTGGCTGCGTCGGCGGCTGGGGGTATGACGGCTACGCTCCATGACGATGGAGCCGAGCCGCGACGAGATCCTGAAGGCGCTCGAGCGCGTCGTCGACCCCGAGCTCCGCAAGCCGGTGACCGAGCTCGACATGGTCCGCGACGTCGTCGTCGACGGCGGTGACGTGAGCGTGACGATCGCCCTCACCGTGGCCGGCTGCCCGCTCCGCTCGAGCTTCGAGCAGCAGGTCGAGGAGGCGCTCGCGCCGATCGCGGGGGTCGAGCAGGTCGAGCTGCGCTTCGACGTCATGAGCCCCGAGGAGCGGGCCGCGCTGCGCTCGCGCCTGCGCGCCGGGGTGACCGAGCGGACGCGCGGCATCGCGGTCGACGCGGCCACGCGGGTGATCGCCGTCGCGAGCGGCAAGGGGGGCGTCGGCAAGTCCTCGCTCACCGCGAACCTGGCGGCGGCGTTCAGCCGGCTCGGCCGCCGGGCGGGGGTGCTCGACGCGGACGTCTATGGCCACTCAATCCCGCACCTGCTCGGGATCCGCCAGCGGCCGGTGCTCGTCGACCGGATGATCGTCCCGCCCGTCAGGCATGACCTGCACCTGATGTCGATCGGGTTCTTCCTGGACGACAACGGGCCGGTGATGTGGCGCGGGCCGATGCTGCACCGGGCGCTCGAGCAGTTCCTGTCCGACGTCCACTGGCCCCAGCTCGACGTGCTGCTCGTCGACATGCCGCCGGGCACCGGCGACGTCTCGATCTCGCTGGGTCAGCTGCTCCCCCGCGCCGAGGTCGCGGTGGTGACGACGCCGCAGCCGCTCGCGCGCGAAGTCGCCGCCCGCGCCGCCGAGATGGCGCGAAAGACGAACATGCGCCTGCTCGGGGTGATCGAGAACATGGCCGGCGAGGTGTTCGGCGTCGGTGGCGGCGAGCGGCTCGCCGACGAGCTGGGCGTGCCGCTGCTCGGTTCCGTCCCGCTCGACCCGGCCGTACGCGAGTGGGGCGACCGGGGCGAGCCGCTCGTCCTCGCCGAGCCGGACGCCGAGGCGGCCGGGGCGATCGTGGAGATCGCCGAGGCGATCGACGCGACGGCGCGCGAGCGCGGAGTCGGCATCGTCAAGAGCCTGCCGGTTCTCTGAGCGCCTGCCGCGTCCGACCTCACCGGCACGCCGTGCCGCGACTCGCGCACGCGCCGCTGCCGGCGCCCGGGGACGGATCGGCGCGAAGTCGGCGCACTCGGGGCGTAGCGGTGTCACCGATGCGCCGGTACGCTCGGCCGCGGGAGGCGGGTGGAAGGGTCCCACACCCCACCCAAGGGTGGGGCGTGCACTTGGCACCGGCTCCCGCCCGCGGACGGGCACGCCCTAGAGTGTCGGGGTGACCGCGGCGGCGGCGTTCTTCGACCTCGACCGGACGGTGATCCGCCGCTCGAGCGCGCTCGCGCTCGCGGGGTGGTTCCGCCGCCGCGGCGTGATCGGCCGCCGGGCGCTCGTCAAGGCGGCGGCGTGGCAGCTCGTCTTCGCCGCTCGCGGCGCCGGGGGGGAGACCGTCCGCCGCGCGGCCGAGGACGGGCTGATGGTGCTGCGCGGCTTCCCGCGCGACGAGCTGCGAAGGCTCGTCGCGGACGCGTTGCCCGCCACGCTCCTTCCGCTCGTCTACGCCGACGCGGTCGAGCTCGTCGACCGGCACAGGTCGCGCGGCGAGCGGACGTACCTCGTCTCTGCGACCCTGCAGGAGATCGTCGAGGCGATCGCGCAAGAGGTCGGCATCGACGAGGCGGTCGGGACGCTCTGCGAGGTCGAGGGCGGCGTCTACACCGGGCGGCCGCTTCGCGCGCTGTACGCCGAGCGGAAGGCCGACGTCGTGCGGGAGATCGCCGTGCGCGACGGCCTCGACCTCTCCGCCTCGACGGCGTACTCCGACAGCCACACCGATCTGCCGTTCCTCGAGGTCGTCGGTCATCCGGTCGCCGTCAACCCCGATCGCGCGCTGCGCCGGATCGCCACCGAGCGCGCGTGGCCGGTTCTGCGCTTCCGCCGCTCGCTCGCGCTCGACGATGCGGCGTGATGCCGCTCGCTCCCGCCTGGCCGCGCTCGGCTTCGGCGATGCCGACGCCGGCGTCCTGGCCGACCACTTCCTCGACGCCGAGCGGCGCGGCAAGCGCGGGCACGGCCTGGCGCGGATCGACTGGCTCGAGACCCTTCCCGACCTCGATCCGACGGCGCGTCCCGTGCGGACGGCCTCCTCGCCCGGCTTCGACCGCTGGGAGGGACGCGGCGCCCTGGGGTACCTCACGCTCGCCGCGATCGCGGACGACCTCGTCCGGCGTCCACCCCAGCCGGCGAAGGTGGTCGTCGCCCGCGACTGCGTCCCGACCGGCGCGCTCGGCTACTGGGTGCGGCGGCTCGCCGATGCGGGCCTGGTCGCCGTGCTGACGGCGACGTCGCCGGCGCGCCTGCCGCACCCCGACGGCGGGCCCGCGGTCGTCGGGACGAACCCGCTCGCGATCGGGGTGCCCGCCGACGGCGGGCCGGTCGTGGCCGACGTGTCGATGGGTCGGGCGACCTACGGCGACGTCCTCGCCGGCGTCGCCACGCCGGACGAGCTCGTCCCCTTCGGCGGCGAGCACGCGCACAAGGCGTTCGCGCTCGCGCTCGGGCTCCAGCTGCTCGTGGACTCGCAGGTCGGGGACGGCCACGGAGCGGTGCTCGTGGCCCTCCGCGACGAGTTCGGCCCGAGCGGCGTGCGCGAGCGGCTGCGCGGCCTCCGCATTCCGGGGGATCGGTGATGCCGGCGGCGGCGCTGGCGCTCGCCCTCGTCGTGACGCTCGCCGTCCCGCCGTCGCTTCGCGGGCGTGAGGTCGAGCGCGTGCCGACCGCTTCGAGGACGATCGCGCTCACGTTCGACGGCGGGGACAACGCGGCCGCGGCGGGGCGCATCCTCCGCGTCCTCCGCGCGCAGCGCGTGCCGGCGACCTTCTTCGTCACCGGCCGCTTCGTCGAGCGCTACCCGCGGCTGGCGCAGGCCATCGGCCGCGAATATCCCGTCGGCAACCACTCCTTCGCGCACGCGCCGTTCACGCGCATGTCGAGCGCGGCAGCCGCTGCGGACATCCGGCGCGCCGAGCGGGCGATCCGCCGGAGGACCGGGCGCGATCCCCGCCCGCTCTTCCGCTTCCCGTACGGCGACCGCGACCGGCGGACGATCGCGGTCGCGAACCGGCTCGGCTACGTCTCCGTCCGCTGGAGCATCGACACCTGGGGCTGGATGGGCCGGTCGCGCATGAGCCGCGGCGCCGTCGTCCGGCGCGTGACGGCGCGGCTCGAGCCGGGCGCCATCGTGCTCCTGCACCTGGGCGCCGCGCGCGACGGCTCGACCCTCGACGCGGCCGCGCTGCCGGAGATCATCGCCGCCGCGCGGCGCCGCGGCTACACGTTCACGTCGTTGGAACGGCTCGGGCAGCGCCGCTGACGGCCGCTCGACCCGCCCGCCCGCCCCGTTCCCTGGCATCAGGGGCGGTGACGCCCTCGGGCAGGAGCTCAGCCGCTTCTCGCGCGCAGCGCCGCCAGCACGACGGGGTCGATCGCGTCCTCGCCGTCGACGCGCTCTTCGAGGTTCTCGACGCCGGCCCAGTCCTCGAGCCGGTCGTAGCCGAGGCCGGAGAGCCGCTCGTCCAGCTCGCGCCGGAGCTCGGCGTCGACCGGGATCCAGCGCTCGCGCGGCGTGCGGCCGAACAGCTCCTGGTGGAGCCCGTAGAGCCGCCGGAGCTCGGCGAGCGGCTGCTCGTCGTCGTCCACGCGCAGGTCGACGACGACGTCCGACAGCCCGGCGTAGCCGCCGTCGCGGCGGACGACCAGCAGGCCGGCGGACTGCTGGCCCCGCCGGTCGCCGCCGGCGGCCTGGGCGGCGTCGAGCGCGTCGAGGATCCGCTCGGCCAACGGGCGGCCGACGGTCGCCTCGAACGCGGCGGCCATCCCGTCGACGACCTCGGGCGCGGCGAGGATGTTCCCCTGCGCCGCATACCCGGCTCCGGTGCGCCCGCCCGCCCACTCCAGGCACCCGCTGCCGGTGAACGTCGCGCTCTCCCCGTCGCGGTCGACCACGCCCAGCTGCCGTTCGGCGCGCCCCTCGTCCGCCGCCGTCAGCCGCTCGACCACCTCGGCCGCGCCCATCCCGGCGCCCAGGAGGTCGAGGCCCTCGGGCCCGTAGCGCGGGTTCGCGTACGCCTGCGTCGCGAGCGCGCCGATCTCCGCCCGCGCCCAGGGGACGAGCGAGCCGGCGGCCAGGAACTTCGACTGCACGCCGACTCCCCACTCGCGCGCCGCGAGGTCGCAGCAGACGAGCGAGTACGTCGACGGCGCGGCCACTACCCGTAGGTCAGCTCGGTCAGGTCGAGCGAGACGAGGTCCTCTGCCCCCGGCGGCACGAGCGCGCACGCGACCTCGGGGCGGGAGAGCGCCTCCACGACCTGCTCCGCGGTGCGTGCGCGTACGACGACCGGGGTGCCCTGACTGTGCGCCGCGCGCAGCCGGTCGGCGTCGCGCACGTCGTCCAGCACGAGCGCCTCCACCAGGGGCACGCGCTCGTCGCCCTCGACCGCGATCTCGGGGACGCGGCGCCCCGTTGCCCCGAACCAGCGCTCGCGCATGTCAGAGCTCGATCGTCTCGCCCGGCTCCGGCGCGAGGATCTCGACGTCGGGCGCGTGGCGCCTCAGCTCGTCCGGCCGCCCGGTATGGAGCGGGAACGTGGCGTAGTGGCACGGGACGCACCGAGACACGCCGAGGAACTCGAGCGCGATCGCCGCCTGCCGCGGTCCCATCGTGAAGTGGTCGCCGATCGGCAGAACGGCGGCGTCGAGGTCGAACGCGCGCCCGAGGATCTGCATGTCCCCGAACGCCGCGGTGTCGCCCGCGAAGTAGATAGTCGTGTCGTTCTCGAACTCGATCACGTAGCCGGCGGCGTCGCCCAGGTACACGATGCGGTCGTCCTCCTCGACGAGGCCGCCGGAGTGGACAGCGTCGGTCATCGAGAAGCGGATCCCGTCGACGTCCACCGTGCCGCCCTTGTTCATCGCGAGGGCGCTGGCGCCCGGGATCCCCTTCGCCGCGAGCCAGTAGGCGAGCTCGAAGATGGCGACCACGCGCGGCAGGTAGCGGCGGCCGAGCTCGACGGTCTCGCCGAGGTGGTCGGCATGCCCGTGCGTCAGCGCCAGGATGTCGATCCGCTCGGGCGTCCGCTCGTTCTCGGGGCAGCGCGGGTTCGTGAGCCACGGATCGAGGTAGATGCGCTTCCCACCGGGGCTGTCGACGCGAAAGGCCGAATGGCCGAGCCAGGTCAGCGAGACTCCGGGCATCGCTCTCCTTTCCTCGCTTGCGAGGGCCGAGGGTAAACGAGGAACGTCCGCTCCGAGCGCGAAAGTGGGCGGTATGGGGCCGCGCCTCGCGCCGCTCGCTCTCGTGCTCGCCGCCTCCGCCGCCGACGCGCGCGAGCTGCACGGCCTCGCCTTCTACCTGCTCGTCGCCGGGGTCGCCGTGGCGGCGGTCTCCGCGCTGTCGCTCTTCGGCGAGCTGGTCGAGCTGTCGGAGCGGCGGCACGACGAGCGCTTCGCGCGGCTCGAGGTGGTCTTCGCCGTCCTCGGACTGGTGTGCGTCCTGGTGTCGGCGGCCGCCCGCGGGCACATGGGTGAGGGCGCCGCCGCGCCGCCGCCCGCCGTCTCCGCGCTCGTCGCCGCGATCGCGGTCTACGCGTTCCACGCCGTCGCGACGCTCTACCGCGCGCCCCAGCGCGACTGACTGCCCGCCCCGCCGCGCCCGCGCCCGTCAGGGCGCCGTGCGGCGCAGGTCGCGCGGGAACAGCGTCGTCTCGCGGATGTTCCGCGCTCCGACCAGCTGCGCCACCCAGCGCTCGAGGCCGAGCGCGAACCCGCCGTGGGGCGGCATCCCGTGGCGGAACGCCTCCAGGTAGCCCTCGTAGGCCGCCGTCTCGCCGGCGAGAGCCCGGACGTAGTCCTCGTGGCGATGCAGCCGCTGCCCGCCGGTCACGACCTCGAGCCCGCGGAAGAGCAGGTCGAACGAGTTCGAGTAGCCCGGGCGCGCCGGCTCGGGATGCGTGTAGAACGGCCGCTTCGCCAGCGGAAAGCCCGTCACGAAGAGGAGCTCGCCGTGCTGCTCGCACAGGCGCCGTTCGTCGGCCGGCGCGAGATCGAGGTCGTCCACCCCGGTCTCGGAGAAGTGGATCCACGGAATCTCGTCCGGGACCTCGGGGATCTCCACGCCGAGGAGGGCGACCGCCGCCTGGGCCCGGGTACGGATCGCGGCGACCATCGCGGCGACCACCTCGCGGACGACGCGCATGACGTCGAAGTGGTCGCGGACGAACCCGAGCTCGGCGTCGAGCGAGGTGTACTCGGCGAGGTGCCGCGCCGTGTCGTGCGGCTCGGCACGGAAGACGTGGCCGGTCTCGTACACCCGCTCGAAGACGCCGACCAGGACCTGCTTGTACAGCTGCGGGCTCTGCGCGAGGAAGGCTCGGCGGCCGAAGTAGTCGACGGCGAAGACGTTCGCGCCGCTCTCGGTCGCGGCGCCGACGATCTTCGGGGTCGAGACCTCGGTGAACCCGAGGCCGTCGAGCGCGGCGCGGAACCCGTGCAGCGACGCGGCCGCGATCTCGAAGCGCGCGCGCTGCCGCGGGTGGCGGAGCGCGACGGCCGCGTTGTCCAGCAGCGTCGGCAATTGCGCGTTCAGGGTCGGCCGGTAGAGGTCGAA
>JACVRR010000165.1 GCA_014534345.1 Thermoleophilia bacterium
CGATCCAGCCGGCCGACCGGCCGAGCGCGAACAGGGCGAACGAGGCGCCCTGCGGCAAGCGTGCCTGCCGGGCGAGGACGCCGAGCGCGAACTCGAGGCTGGGGTGCACGCCGAGCTCTTCGCGCGCGCGGGCGAGCAGCTGGGCTGGCGGATCGCCCGGCGGCAGCTCGAGACGCGTGAGCAGCTCGGCTGCGCGCGGGTCGCCGCCCGGATAGAGGCGGTGGTCGAGCCCCGGGATCCAGCCGTCGGTCGAGAGCGCACGCTCCCAGGCGCGGCGCGGCCCGTCGCGCTCGGCGGCGCGCAGGAGCTCCTCGACGCGCTCGCTCGCGCCTCCGTGCCGCCGGCCCTCGAGGGCGCAGAGCGCGGCCAGGACGGCGTTCGCGACCGGCGCGTCGGTGGAGGCGACGCAGCGAGCCGTGAACGCGCTCGCGTTCAGCTCGTGGTCGGCGCAGAGGACGAGTGCGGCGTTGAGGTCGGCCGCGCTCGGGGCGCGCCACCCGCGCGCCAGCCGCTCGGCGAGCGTCCCCGGTCCGGTCGCGCCCGCGGCGCCGAAGAGCCGGGCGACGAGCCGCCCCGCCGCGCGGAGCGCCGGCGGAGCCGGCTCGGCGAGCGTGACGGGAGCGTCTCGGCGCGCTGCCACGAGCGCGGCCACGAGACGGTCGACGAGCGAGCCGCGCCCGTCACCCGCGCCCGCGCGCCCCGGCCGCCCGAAGAGGTCGGACGCCTGCTCCGCCGATCCCGTCCACAGGAGCGAGGCGACCTGCTCGAAGGTGGCGCTCCGGGAAAGCACGCAGGCGTCGCGGCCCCGGTACCAGAGGCGTCCCGAGGCGATCAGCGTGAGCGCGGAGTCGAACACCGGCGGCCCGTGCCGCAGCGCACCGTGCGCCCGCAGCTCGGGATTCCGGCGGCGCTCGCGCCGCGACCGCAGCTCGTCGAGCGCCGCGCGCGGGTAGCGGCGCGCTCGCGACTGCGCGGAGGGGTCGGGCTCGGACGGAATCTGCCCCCGGCTGACGTACGCGTACAGCGTGGGTCGGCTGACTCCGAGGTAGGCCGCGGCCTCGTCCGCCGAGAGGTACTCACGCGCTCCGGCCATGCATTGATTCTACGCGTCAACGTTGACGGCAACACCGGGGCGTCGCTACGGTCTCGGTGTGGGCGTCGCGGCGATCCCGGACCCGCCCGAGCCGGACCTGTTCGAGTCGGCGTTCCCGCGCGACGGCTTCCCGCGCTTCGACTGGACGTCCCGGCCGCCCGAGCTGCCGCCCGTCGTCTGGACGACCGAGACGACGCACCGCGACGGCCAGCAGGGCGGCCTCCCGCTCACGGTCGAGGACGGGCTCCGCATCTACGAGCTGATGTGCGCCTTCACCGGGGCGAGCGGCGCGATCCGGCAAGCGGAGTTCTTCGTCTACCGCCCGGCGGACCGCGCGACGCTGGCCGGCGCCCTCGACCGCTTCGGCGACGGCGCTCCGGTCGAGCCGACGACCTGGATCCGGGCGAGCGTCGAGGATGCGGCGCTCGTGGCCGAGCTCGGGGTGCGCGAGACGGGAATGCTCGCCTCGGCGAGCGACTACCACACCTTCTACAAGTTCCAGCCGCGCGGCCGCCGCCGCGCGGCCGCCATGTACCTCGAGGCCGTTCGCGCGGTGCTCGCCGCGGGCCTGCGCCCGCGGATCCACCTCGAGGACGCGACGCGCGCGGCCGAGGAGTTCGTGCTGCCGTTCGTCGACGCGGTTCGGGAGCTCGCGGCCGGGCACCCCGAGATCGATCCGCCGAAGTTCCGGATCTGCGACACGATGGGGCTCGGCCTCCCGTACGACGACGTCGCCTGGCCGCGGTCGATCCCGCGGCTCGTCCGCCGGTTGCGCGAGGCGGGCGTCGCGGCCGACGAGCTCGAGTTCCATCCGCACAACGACACGCACCTGGTGGTGGCGAACTGCCTCGCGGCGCTCCGGGCGGGTTGCGCCGTGATCAACGGCACGCTGCTCGGCAAGGGCGAGCGCACCGGGAACGCGCCGCTCGAAGCCGTCCTGCTGCACGCCGACGGGATGGGGTGCCTCGAGGGGCGCCCGCACTTCCGCGTGCTCAACGAGCTGGCGGAGCTCTACGTCGACATCGGCGAGCCGGTGGCGCCGAAGTACCCACTCTACGGCCGCGACGCCCACCGCACGCGGGCCGGCATCCACGCGGACGGACTGACCAAGTTCTGGTGGATGTACGCGCCGTTCGACGTGCCGCGGCTGCTCGGCCGGCCGCTCGAGCTCAGCTTCACGCGCGACTCGGGGCTGGCCGGGCTCGTCTTCCTGGTCGAGCAGCACACCGGTCGCCGCCTCGCGAAGGACGACCCGGAGCTGCGGCGCCTCCACGACGAGCTGCTGCGCGAGTTCGACGCCGGCCGCCAGACTGCCGCCGAGTGGGAGGAGATCGCCGAGCGCCTCGGCTCGCCGGTCGCGTAGCGACCTACGGCCGCTTCCAGCCGACGAACACCGCCCAGCCGAGCAACTCGCGCTGCCAGCGGAGGTAGCGGTCGCGCGCGGCCTCGTGCTGCCGCCGGATCGCCGGGGCGTCGGGATCGTCTGGGTTTTCCGCCAGCCACGCTTCGAGCGACCGCCAGTGGAGGCTCTCGTAGCGGTCCCAGTCGTCCTCCGACGACGCGATCAGCGCGGCCAGCGGGAGACCGGCGCGCGCGAAGCGGTCGACGGTCCCGGCCAGGGGCGCGTGCCCTTCGTCGTCGAGGTCCGGCGGGAGCGGCCACCGGCGCCAGTACGGCTCGCCGACCGCGACGTGTCCGCCGGCGCGGACGCAGGGCGCGAGCGCCGCGAGCGTGCCGTCGAGTCCGCCCCAGATGAACGTCGCTCCCAGGCAGAGCACCGCGTCGTACGCCTCCGGCTCGGCAGCGAACTCGCGCGCGTCCCGCTCGACGACCTCGGCGAGGTCCGCGACGCGCGCCTGCGTGAACCGCTCGCGGGCGGCCTCGGCGAACTCCGGCGCCCGCTCCACGCAGGTAATCGCGCACCCGAACGTCTGCGCCAGCAGGAGCGCTGGACCGCCGCGCCCGGACGCCACGTCGAGCACGCGCGACCCTCCGTGGAGCCGCAGCGCCTCTCCGAGCAGGCGGATCTTCTCGGGGCTCGTCGGGTTCTGCAGCGCGTGCTCGCGCTCGGCGACGGCGTAGTACCACGGCACGCAGCGACTCTACGCCGAGCCGTGCCGCCGAGTTACTGGCGTGCCGCCGCGCGGTCGAGCGCGACCAGGAGCCGAGCGATCTCCCTCGTCTGCCGTTCCCACTTTCGCTGCCACCAGCGCATCGAGGCTCTCCTGGTTCGCGGCCGTCCGACCGACTCCTGCCCGTGCCCGGCGGGCCGGAAACGCGCCGGGGATCCGAGGAACGGCCCGAGTACACTTGGTCCATGGCCGTCGTGTCGTACGAGAAGCACCAGCACCTCGTCGACGCGCTGCTCGAGGACGTCACGGCCTACAACCCGGCGATCGACCGCGACCTGATCCTGCGCGCGTTCCGCTACGCCGCGCAGGCGCACGAGGGGCAGCGGCGGCGCTCCGGCGAGGACTTCATCGTCCACCCGGTCTCTGTCGCCCGCATCTGCGCCGAGCTCCGCCAGGACGAGCAGACGATCGCCGCCGCGCTGCTGCACGATGTCGCCGAGGACACCGAGGCGGACGTCGACGAGATCCGCGCCGAATTCGGAGACGAGGTCGCCCACCTGGTCGACGGCGTCACCAAGCTGACGCGGATCAGCTTCCAGAGCCGCGAGCAGGCCGAGGCCGAGAACTACCGCAAGATGATCGTGGCGATGGCCGAGGACGTGCGCGTCATCCTCGTCAAGCTCGCCGACCGCCTGCACAACCTGCGCACGATCGAGTACCTCGGCAAGCAGAAGCAGATCCAGAAGGCGAAGGAGACGCTCGAGGTCTACGCGCCGCTCGCGCACCGCC
>JACVRR010000003.1 GCA_014534345.1 Thermoleophilia bacterium
GCCGTACATCGTGCGACCGATCCGGAAGGTCCCGATCGGCGTCGTCCCGTCGCCCTCGCGGCGGTTCTCGCGGACGCCCTTCCGTCCCACGCGTGCCGGGTAGGGCCCGGCCGCCGCGATCCAGCAACGGCCTGCGCGGCGCCATGTTCGTAGCGTGGCGTGGGTGCTGCGCGAGGTTGCAGCTTCGACTGTGATCAGCTGACGCGCGGGAAGCGTCGGGTGGCGCTCGTTCGCGACGTTCGCCGGGCAGGCTGCGCTCAGCGTGGCGGCGAGGAGCGGCGCGACGGCCATCGCCCGGCAGAGTACGCTGCCGCGGATGCGCGCGGCTGCGCTGCTGGCGGCGGGAGCCCTCGCGCTCGGCGCGGCGGCCGCGGCCGGTCCGCCGCCGCCGTTCACGGCCGCCGTTGCGGCTCCGCGGCCCGCCGAGCTCGCCCACTCGCACCGGCCGGGCTGCCCGGTCGGCCCGGCGCAGCTGCGGACCGTCCGGCTCGTCTACTGGGGGTTCGACGGGCGCCGCCGCGTCGGCGCGCTGGTCGTCCACCGCCGGGTCGCCGCGGACGTCGTCAGCGTGTTCCGCCGCCTCTACCGCGCCCGTTTCCCGATCCGCCGGATGGTGCCCGTCGCCGCCTACCGCGGCAGCGACGACGCCTCGATGGCGGCCGACAACACCTCGGGCTTCAACTGCCGGCGCGCGGTCGGGCCGTCGGGCCGCTGGTCGGCGCACGCCTACGGGCTCGCGATCGACGTCAACCCGGTGGAGAACCCGTACGTGTTCCGCGGCCGCGTGCTGCCGCCGGCCGGCCGGGCGTACCTCGACCGCGGCCGCGTGCGCCCGGGGATGGCCGTCCGGGGCGGCGTGCTCGTGCGGGCGTTCGCGGCCGTCGGCTGGCGCTGGGGCGGTCGCTGGAGCGGCTCGCCCGACTACCAGCACTTCTCGGCCACGGGCGGCTGACGGCGCGGGCGCGGCGCGAACGCACTATCCTCACCGCCGTGGAGCAGACGAAGTACCTGCTCGACGAGTCGCAGCTCCCGAGGCGCTGGTACAACGTCGCCGCCGACCTCCCGAGCGCACCGGCGCCCGTCCTCCACCCGGGCACCGGCCAGCCGGTCGGCCCCGACGACCTCGCGCCGCTCTTCCCCATGGAGCTGATCCTCCAGGAGGTGAGCACCGAGCCGGAGATCGCCATTCCCGAGGAAGTGCTCGAGATCTACCGCCTCTGGCGGCCGACGCCGCTCTACCGCGCCCGCCGCCTGGAGCGCGCCGCCGGGACGCGCTCGCGGATCTTCTACAAGTACGAGGGCGTCAGCCCGCCCGGGAGCCACAAGCCGAACACCGCCGTCGCGCAGGCGTTCTACAACAAGCGCGAGGGGCGCACGCGGCTCGCGACCGAGACCGGCGCCGGGCAGTGGGGGAGCGCGCTCGCCTTCGCCTGCAAGCTGATCGGGCTCGAGTGCAAGGTCTACATGGTCAGGATCTCCTACGAGCAGAAGCCGAACCGGCGCTCGCTGATCCAGGCGTGGGGGGCGACGATCGTCCCGAGCCCGTCGGAGGAGACGCAGTCGGGCCGCGCCATCCTCGAGCAGCGCCCGGACTCGCCCGGGAGCCTGGGGATCGCGATCTCCGAGGCGGTCGAGGACGCCGCCGGGCGCGACGACACGGCGTACTCGCTCGGCAGCGTGCTCAACCACGTCCTCCTGCACCAGACGGTGATCGGACAGGAGGCGCTCGCGCAGATGGAGCTCGCCGGTGCCTTCCCGGACGTCGTCGTCGGCTGCGTCGGCGGCGGCTCGAACTTCGCCGGGCTGGCGTTCCCGTTCCTGCGCGAGAAGATCGCGGGGCGGGAGATCGACGTGCTCGCGTGCGAGCCGGAGGCGTGCCCGACGCTGACGCGCGGCGTCTTCGCCTACGACTTCGGCGACACGAGCAAGCTGACCCCGCTCGTGCCCATGCACACGCTCGGGCACGACTTCGTTCCCGAGCCGATCCACGCCGGCGGCCTGCGCTACCACGGCGCCGCGCCGCTCGTCTCGCAGCTGCTGCGCGAGGGGCTGATCCGCGCCGAGGCGTACCTGCAGACCGACGTCTTCGCCTCCGCCGTGCTCTTCGCCGAGACGGAAGGGATCATCCCCGCGCCCGAGGCCTCGCACGCGATCCACGGAGCGCTGAAGGCCGCCCGCGAGGCCGACGAGGCGGGCGAGGAGCGGACGATCCTCTTCAACCTCTCGGGCCACGGCCACTTCGACATGGCGGCGTACGACAACTACTTCGCCGGCAAGCTCGAGGACGTGGCGCTCGACGAGGAAGAGATCGAGCGCGCGCTGCGCGCGATCGAAGGCCTTCCCACGCCCGCGTAGCGATCACCCGGCTCGAACGCGCCCACGTCCTCGCCTTTCGTGCCGCGCGGCACGGGCTCGGCGAGCGGCCGGCACGCCCGCTCGGCGAGACGGTCGCGTGCCCCGCGTCCGAGTTCCAGCGGGGCTCGGCGCTGCTCGCGGTCGCCGCCCGGACGAGCGACCTCGACCGCGAGCGTTACGAGCGGGCCGTCGACACGGGTGAGATCGCGGTCGCCCACAGCCTGCGCGCGGCGATCCACGCGCTCGCGCCCGCCGACCTCGGCGTCTTCGGGCGGGCGCTGCTCGCGGACGAACCGGACGAGCTGCTCGAGCAGCTCGGCGAGCCGCTGACGCTGCAGCTGCGCGAGCACGCGCTCGACCCGCGCGACGCGCTGGACGAGGTGGCCGAGGCGGCGGCGAGTGCGCTGGCCGAACGCGGCGCGCTCGACAAGGTCGAGCTGCACGCGGAGCTGCGCGGCCGCGTGCGGGCGGAGCTCCTCCCGTGGTGTCCGGGGTGCGCCAGCCACCACGTCGCGCCGATGCTCTGGCGCTACGCGCTCGTGAAGGTGGGCGCTCGCCGCGACGCCCGGCAGCGGTACGTGCTCGCCGAGCCGGGCGCCGGCGACTCGCCCGCGGACGCCGCCCGCCGCCTCCTGCACTTCTACGGGCCGGCGACCGCCGACGAGCTGCAGGCCTGGGCACGGGTGGCACGGAGCCACGCCCGGCGGACCTGGCAGGAGCTCGAGGGGGAGCTCGTGGACGTGCGGGTCGACGGGCGCCGCGGCCAGCTCCTGGCCGGCGACCTCGACGCGCTCGAGTCACCCCGGAGCGTCGCGGGGCTGCGCCTGCTGCCTCCCGGCGACCCGTACCTGCAGCAGCCGAACCGGGCGCTGCTCGTCCCCGACCCGCAGCAGCGCAAGCGGGTCTTCCGGCCGGTCGCCAGCCCGGGCGTCGTCCTGCAGGACGGCGACGTCGCCGGCCTCTGGCGGTCGCGCCTGCGGGGCCCGCGGCTCGAGGTCGAGGTCGAGCAGCTCGCGCGAATCGACACGGACGCGCTCGCCGCCGAGGCCGAGCGAGTGGCGGGCCTGCGCGGCGCCCGCGAGGCGCAGCTCACCGTCCGCGCGTGACGCGCCCGGCGCCGCGGGGAACCGCCCGGGCGGCGCTACGCGGTGCGGCGCTCGGGGAAGCGCGGCAGCCCGTCGTCGGGGATCGGCTCCCAGGGCGCCGCGTAGGCGACGAACTGGCGGTAGCTCGGCCGGACTCCGGGGTCGCGGTCGAAGGCGCCGAGCCGGACGCCGACCACGGCCGGGTCGTCCGGGCTCCGGCTCCAGAGCGCCGAGCCGCAGCGCGAGCAGAACTCCTTGGCGAACCCGTCCGGCGGCCGGAACGAGGCGACGAGCTCCTCGCCCGCGGCGATGCGCAGCGCGCCGGGCGCCAGCCGAGCCTGCGCCGAGGCCGCCGTCCCCGTCCGGCGCTGGCAGCGCGTGCAGTGGCAGTACCCCGCCGAGACGGGCGGCTCGGTCACCTCGAAGCGCACGCCGCCGCAGAGGCAGCCGCCGGTCAGCGCCGCCGCCACGTCAGTCCCACCACCCCGGGACGAGCTCCGAGTCGGGCTCGGGCGCGACGGGCGCGCCGAAGGCGAGGTACTCCAGCCCGTCCGGGCCCGCCTCGAACGCGCGCATCGTCTCGGGCGCCACGCGGAGCACGTCCCACGGCCCGACGTCGACGATCTCGTCGTCGAGCCTCGCCCGCCCCGACCCGGCGACCACCACGTACAGCTCCTCCTGCTGCGCGTGCCGGTGCCCGAACGGCGCGCGCGCGTTCGGCGCCAGCCGCAGGAGACCGAGCCCGCCGATCTCCGAGCGCAGCGCGCGCCGCGCGAACCGCGCCTCGACGCTCGGCGACAGCCCGAACCGCGGCGCCATGTCGTCCAGCCCGCGCAGGTTCACCTTCGTGAAGCCGCTCGTCGCCACCGCTAGCCGGCGCCCCCCGACCGGCGCCGCCACTGGTGCAGCAGCTTCGACTTCCGGGCCGACTTCGGCGCCTGCGGCGGCGGTGCCGGATCGTGTTCCCGCAGCCAGCGCGCCGCGTCGTCGTCCGGCTCGAGGTCGGCCGCCCGCTCGCGCTCGCCGCGCCGCTCGGCGTCCCGCCTGCGCCGCGCTCGCTTGCTCACGCCCGCGAGCCTAGCCACTTCTCGGGGTTGCGCAGCGTGCGGAACGTGATCGAGTAGCGGAGCGCCCTCGTCGGCGGGACGTGGTGCTGCCACTGGGTCCGGGCCGGGCCGGCGAGCACGTATCCCGAGCGCGGCTCGAGCTCGAGCTCGAACATCCGCCGCTCGCCGCCCGCGTCCCGGCGGAAGCGCATCCGGCAGGACGACGCGAGCGAGACGCCGGCCACCGTGCCGAACATGGGCGCGTCGCGGTGCCAGCCGATCGTCGAGCCCTCCGGGTAGCGCTGCACGAGCCCCTCGACGAACTCCTCGGCGCCGACGCCCGCCAGCTCTGCCGCCTGCGCGCGGACGCCGAGCAGCCAGCCGGGGATCGGGTCGACATCGGTGACCAGCCCGCGCCGCTCGTAGTCGTAGTCGACGCCGAAGTGGCGCGCCGTCCGCTTCGCGACCACGCCGTGCATGCGGATCTCCTGGAAGTCGAGCCGCTCGATCTCGTCCAGCAGCGCCCGCTCCTCGTCCTCCGACAGCAGCTCGGCCCGGTAGACGAGGCCTTCGGGCCGCTCCTCGGTCGTCCGCGCTCGCGCCACGCCTCACCTCCCGTCCCGGGCGCGCGCCGCGTCCGCGCCGCGCCCGGGGCACCGTAGCGCCGAGCGGGCGACGCGACGCCGCGTCCCCGCCGGGGCGGCATTCCTCGCGCGCGGCGGGGAAGGTGAGAGGATCGGCGCCGCGATGTTCGAGCCCGAACTCGAGGCCCTCGGACGCGAGCGGCTGCGGGCGCTGCAGTTGGACCGTCTCCGCACGCTCCTCGCCTACGTCAAGGCGCGGATCCCGCTCTATCGGGAGCGCCTGCGCGACGTCGACCCCGCCGAGCTGACCTCCCTCGACGACCTCGCCCGCCTGCCGTTCACCCGCAAGGACGACCTGCGCGAGACGTATCCGTTCGGGATGCTCGCGGTCCCGCGAGCCCACCTCCGCCGCGTCCACGCCTCCTCCGGCACGACCGGCAAGCTGAGCGTCGTCGGCTACACCGCCGCCGACCTCGACCTCTTCGCCCGTGTCAACGCGCGCGCCCTCGCAATGGCCGGCGCGGAGCCCGGGATGGTGCTCCACAACGCGTACGGCTACGGGCTGTTCACGGGCGGGCTCGGGCTGCACGACGGAGCCGAGCGGCTCGGTCTCGCCGTCGTCCCGGTCTCCGGCGGCCTGACCGAGCGGCAGCTCGTCCTGATCGGCGACCTCCGGCCCGACGTGCTGGCCTGCACGCCGAGCTACGCGCTCACCCTCGCGGAGGCGTTCGCCGAGCGGGGGGTCCCGCCGGACGAGCTGAGCCTCCGCTGCGCGATCCTCGGCGCGGAGCCGTGGACGGAGGGGATGCGGCGGGAGATCGACGCGGGCCTCGGCGTCCGCAGCGTCGACCTCTACGGCCTTTCCGAGGTGATCGGCCCGGGCGTCTCGTGCGAGTGCGTGGAGGCGCGGACCGGCCTGCACGTGAACGAGGACCACTTCCTGCCCGAGGTGGTCGACGCGACGACGGGGGAGCGCCTGCCCCACGGCAAGGAGGGGGTGCTGATCTTCACGACGCTGACGAAGGAGGCGCAGCCGCTCGTCCGCTACTGGACGGGCGACGTCGCCAGCCTCGACGCGTCGCCCTGCCCGTGCGGCAGGACTTCCGTGCGCATGAGCCGGATCGCCGGGCGGGCGGACGACATGCTCGTGATCCGGGGCGTCAACGTCTACCCCACGCAGATCGAGGCCGCGCTCCTCGACGTTCCCGAGCTGACGCCGAACTACCGGCTGGTCGTCACCCGCGGCGGGACGCTCGACGAGGCGGCGGTCGAGATCGAGGTGAGCGAGGCCTTCGTCCGCGCGGCCGGGCTCGCGGAGGACGTCGAGCCGGTCCGCGCGTTGCGCGCCCGCGCCGAGCGTCAGCTGCGCGAGACGATCGGCTGCTCGCTCGCAGTCTCGCTCCGCGCGCCCGCCACGCTTCCCCGCTCCGAAGGCGGCAAGCTGCAGCGCGTGGTCGACCGGCGGGCGCTGGCCTGAGCAGCGGCTACCGGCCCGGCGCGTGGACGCCGCGGCGCTCGAAGCGCGGCACGGCGGCCAGCTCCTCCGCGGTGAGCCGCCACGCGCCTGACGTGACGTTGGCGCGCACCTGCTCGGGCTTCGTGGCGCCGACGATCACCGACGCGACGCCGGGCGTCGAGGCGAGCGCGCCGATCGCCAGCTCGTGGAGTGTGCGGCCGCGCTCCTCGGCGAACGCGGCCAGCTGCTCCACCGCGTCGAAGCGCTCGTCGTCGAGCAGGTCGGCACGGGCGCTCAGCCGCGTGCCGGGCGGCGGCGGCTCCCCGCGCCGGTACTTCCCCGTCAGCAGGCCGCTGCAGAGCGGGAAGTAGGGGACGAAGCCGACCTCGAGCTCGCGGCAGAGCGGGAGCACCTCGTCGTCCGCGTCGCGCTCGAGCAGGCTGTACTGGTTCTGCAGCGCGACGAAGCGGGTGGTCCCGTGGGCGCGCGCCGCCTCCTCGGCCTTGCGCAGCTGGCCGGCGTCGAAGTTCGAGGCGGCGGCGTAGCGGACCTTCCCCTCGCGCACCGCCTCGTCGAGCGCGGCGAGCGTCTCGGCGACCGGGGTGACGCGGTCGGGAGCGTGGTAGTAGTAGAGGTCGACGTAGTCGGTCTGGAGGCGCGCGAGCGAGCCCTCCAGCGCCTTCCGCAGGTACTCGCGCCCCCCGCGCGGGGTGACGCCGTCAACCGCCCCCGGTCCGCGCCCGAACTTCGTCGCGATCACGACCCGCTCGCGGCGCCCGCGCAGGATCTCGCCGAGGAAGCGCTCGCTCTCGCCGTCGCCGTAGGCCTCCGCCGTGTCGAAGTGGTTGATCCCCGCGTCGATCGCGGCCTCGACCACGGCCCGCGTCCCCTCCAGATCGAGGCGCCGGCCGAAGTTGTTGCAGCCGAGGCCGACGACCGACACTCGCAAGTCGCTGTCGCCGGCGCGCCGCTGCTCCACGGTGCGACCCTAGCGAGTCGGCGGGCCGGCGGCCCGCGCGGACCTCGCCGGCACGTCCGTTCGTAGACCAGGACGTGGGGCGGAGCGCTCAGATCGGCGCCGCCGTCGTCGCGGCAGCCGCGCTCGCCGGCCTCGCCGGCTGCGGCGCGGCAGCGGATCGCCCGCCCGCCGGCGCGGACAGCGCGTCCGCGGCGCCCTGTCCGCTCGATCGCGCGGGCGGGTTCCCCGAGCGCCGGGCGTGGGTCCGCGCTGTCGCCGAGCAGGCCGGGTACGCGATCGTCGACCGGCTCGGGGACACGCTCGTGGTCGCGGGACGGGGCCGGACGTTCTCCGCCTGGGCGGTGGAGGACAGCGATCACGACCCGCACCTCCCTCGTATCGAGGAGTGGGACGTGGTGGCGCGCGTCGGCGCCGTCGACGTTCACGGCGACGCGCGATCCACGCGCTGGTGGCCCGCCCAGGGATACCTCGTCTGGATCGCCGGCGGCGTGCGTCCGGGCCGGTACCGCCTGCCGGGAGCGGAGGAGCTTTCGGCGCTCGTCGCCGCCTCGCTGTCGCTCCCGGCCCCGCCGCCCTGCTGAGCCGTCGGCGCCGCGTACGCTTGTGCGGTGGCGACGCTGACCGCGGAGCTGCTCGTCGACCGGGTCGTCCCCCGGGAGGTCGCCGTCTCGCCCGACGGCCGCCTGGTCGCCTTCGCCGCCGGGCCGTTCGCCAAGCGCGACGAGCACCCCGAGAGTGCGGTCTGGCTCGTACCGAGCGACGGCTCCGAGCCCGCCCGCAAGGTGACCGCCGGCGCCGCCGAGGACAAGCACCCGCGCTGGAGCCGCGACGGCCGCTGGCTCTTCTTCCTCTCCGACCGGCGGGAGCGGGGCGAGGCGCAGCTCCACCGGCTGCCGCTCGCGGGCGGCGAGGCCGAGCAGCTCACCGAGGGGAAGCCCGGGATCGCGGACTTCGCGCCGCTCGCGGGCGGCCGGGTCGCGCTGCTCTCCGCCGATCCGCCCGCCGAGGAGGACGACCGGCGCGAGCGCGAGCGCGACGACGCGCAGGTGTTCGGCGAGGAGTGGAAGCCGCAGCGGCTGCGGCTGCTCGATCCCGAGACGGGCGACGTGCGCACGCTCGCGGCGACGGGCGACGCGCACGTGGCGGCGGTGGCGCCGTCGCCCGACGGGAGCGCCCTCGCGGCGGTCCTGTGGCAGACGCCCGAGACCGACAACTTCGCGCGGGAGGCCGAGCTCGCGCTCGTCGACCCCGACCGCGACGAGGTCACGCGGCGCTGGGCGCTCCCGAGCGGTGGCTTCGAGCTCGCATGGTTCGGCGACAGCCGGCGGCTCGCGCTGCTCGGCTCGGTGGAGGCGGGCGGCCAAGTCGGCTACGGCCTCTACGTCCTCGACGTCGACGCCTCCGGTCCCCGCCTGCTCACCCGTGAGCTACCGGCCTGCCCGGTGCTGCTCGCCGAGGCGGACACGCCGTTCGTCGCGCTCGCCCGCGGGCTCGACACCCTCGTCGCGCAGGTCGGCGACGCCGAGCTCGCCGTCGTCGCGGAGGACGTGGGCGCGGTGGACGCGCTCGCCGCGAGCCCCGACGGCTCGGTCGTCGCCGCCGTCGTGGCGACGCCCGAGGCGCCCGAGGACGTCTGGGCAGGCGCAGCGGGCGATCTCCGGCGGGTAAGCGACCTCGCGCCGGAGCTGCGCGCGCTCGACCGGGGCCGCCACGAGCGTCTCTCGTGGCGCGCTGCCGACGGGCTCGAGCTCGACGGGCTGCTGGTGCTCCCGCCCGGCCGGGACCGCGCAGACGGCCCGTTCGCGCTGTTCACGATGGTGCACGGCGGCCCGTACGGGCGCTTCGACGACCGGCTCGACCTGCACCCGCTCGTGCCGGCGCAGTGGCTTGCCCATGCCGGCTACGCCGTGTACCTGCCGAACCCGCGCGGCGGGATGGGCCACGGGCTCGAGTTCGCCGCCTCGGTGCGCGGCGCGGTCGGCGTCGACGACTGGCAGGACGTCCTCTCGGGGCTCGACGTGCTCGTCGAGGCGGGCGTCGCCGACCCCGAGCGGCTCGCGATCGGCGGCTGGAGTCAGGGCGGCTTCATGACCGCCTGGGCGGTCGGCCAGACCGATCGCTTCCGCGCGGGGGTGATGGGCGCGGGCGTCAGCGACTGGGGGATGATGGTCGCCGAGAGCGACTCGCCGACCTTCGAGGGGACGCTCGGCGGCAGCACCGGCTGGGAGGGCCCCGGCCCGCACCGCCACGACGAGCTCAGCCCGATCTCGTACGCGGCGCGCGTACGCACGCCCGTCCTGATCCTGCACGGCGAGAACGACGAGCGAGTTCCCGTCAGCCAGGGGCGATTCTTCGCCCGCGCGCTCCGCGCCCACGGCGTCCCGTTCCAGCTGGTCGTCTACCCGCGCGAGCCGCACGGGATCCGTGAGCGAAACCACCTGCTCGACCTGCTCGCGCGCTGGCGCGGCTGGGTCGAGCGCTGGGTCCCCGCGCAGACTGAGCGGGGATGAGACGCGCTCTTGCCGTGCTGGTGGGCGGAGTCGTCGTCGCGGGCTGCTCGTTCGGCGGCGACCCGAGCGCGAGCGAGCGCGTCGACCGCTGTGTCGAACGCCTCCTCCAGCGGGCGGATCCCGAGCAGCTGACGCCCGAGCGGCGGCCGTTCGTCGAGCGGTACGCGAGGCAGACGTACTGCGCGCGGTTCGAGCAGAGGGGCTGGGTGTACGAGGACGGGACGATCAGCATCTCCTCCTACCGCTGGGCGATGGGCGGCCGCGCGTCCGAGTGCGTCGTCGTGGCCGAGCCCGACGGGCCACCCGCCGGCGCGCCCTGCCCGGACGCCGAGCAGGTCGCCGAGGACCCGATGCTCGACTGCGCCCTCCTCCACCACGTTCCGCGGGAGGAGGTGCAGGCGTACCTCGGCACGCTCCCGCGCCGCGACGAGCTCGTCTGCGACGACGGGACGCCGCTCGCCGAGCTCGGCGCCGAGTAGGAGCGACCGGCGCGTCGGCGGGCGCGGCGCGCGATCACGTCAGGGTCGGACCTGCGCCGTGCCCCACGTTGCCGACGTCGCGATAGAGGGCCTCGATGTTGTTGCCGTCCGGGTCCAGGAGATACGCCGCGTAATAGCCGGCGTCGTAGTCGCGGAAGCCGGGAGCACCGTTCGACCGGAAGCCCGCCTCGACGCCGGCGCGGTGGAACGCGTCGACCTCCTCACTCGACCGCGTGTAGAAGCACAGGTGGAGGTTCTGCGTCGGCGGCTGCCGGTTCGCGACGTCGAAGTTCGGAAACGCTGTCCACCTCCCCTCGTCCTCCATCAGCTTGGGGATGCCCAGGGGCGCGAGCACGGTCTCGTAGAAGCGCACGCTCTCCGCGTAGTCGCTCGCGTGGACGTCGACGTGATCGAAGACCCTCCGCGACCAGTCCCACCGCTCGACGCTCACGGCGGCAACCCTGCCACACGAGGATCGAGGACCACGCCGAGATGCTCGCGCACCACTACCTCCGCGCTCTCGCGGCCGGATCGGGCCACGGTCGCGGCCACGGTTGCGCCAGTACCACACGTCGCCGGCCGCCACGCCCGCTCGTCGAACTGCCGCCACCGCCGGCGTCCGTCAGGGATCGACCGCGGAGCCCTCGGTCTCGTCGGCGAGCCAGCGGGCGAGCCCGCGCATTCCGCTGCGCCCGTGGACGTACCGCTGCCGGTCGGCGCGAGCACGCCGTCGGCGGCCGGTACCAGCTCGAGCGAGCTCGCGTCGACGAGCAGCAGCTCCTCCTCGACGCCGACGGTGAAGGAGCGGCCGTGCGCGAACGCGGCCTCGGTGTCCGCGACGGTTAGCGGCGGCGAGCGTTCCCAGCCCGGCGACGAGCTGAGCGCGAGCGCGCCGTCCTGACGCCCGCAGCTGGTCGACGTCCGCGTGCCGGACGACCCCCACCGAAGGTATGTCGCCGCTTGGCCGAGGCGGAAAACGGGATCGCGGGCCGCGGGCGCGGTTACTTCCCGCGCGGACGGAGCGGCGGCGTGCGCACGACCGGCAGCTCGATCGGCGGCCCCGCGCTCGGGCGGGCGACCCGTCGCGTCCCGGGCTCGAAGTAGCGGATGGGGAAGACGTGGTAGAGCGGCCGGCCTCCGGTCGTCCGCACGCCGCGCCGGTTCGTATCGAGCTCGCTGGAGCTCTCGATCTCGAGCGGCCGGCCGGCGCCGTCGTACAGCAGCACGTCGTGCAGCAGCCGGCCGTCGCGCGAATAGGGGTAGACGTTCGCGACCGGCCGGCCCTCGTACACGAGCCCCGGCTGCGGCTGCGCAACCACACGTGCGGGCGAGTAGGCGCTCGCCACGAGCGCGTCGTACGCGCGTGTGTCGGCGACGGCGAGCGCGACCGGAATCGCAGCCGCCGCGAGGGCGAGGTTGGCGCCGAGCGCGACGCGCGGGACGCGCGACCCCCGTCGGCGCGCCCGCGTGCCGAGCCAGACCGACACCACGACCGCCGCCGCGATGGCGGCGAGCCCGAACTCGGCACTCCCGAGCCGCGGCACGACGGCGTACCGGGCGGACCAGCCGGCGTCGACCGCGACGGCGACGAGGCCCACGGCGAGGTAGGCGCGCGCGACCCACCAGATCGGTGCCAGCTCGCTCGCCAGCCGGCGGAGCGCCGCGACGCGCGGATGGCCCGCGATGCGGCCGGCCACCAGGCGGACGCGGCGCCCGAGCTCGGACGGCGCGCGCGCAGTCGCCGGCGTGGCGTGCAGCCCGGCGGCGTTCCGCAGTTCGGCCGCGAAGTCGTGCGGCGAGCCGAGCGTGGCCGCGAGCGGCCGGCCGCTCTCCTCCGCGGCCTCGGCGAGTGACGCCTCCACCTCCGCGAGCAGGTCGTCCCGCTCGGCGGCGGGGACGTCGGCAAGCTCCTCGCGCACCGCGGCGAGGTACGCCTCGACGTCGGGCGGCACGATCGTTGCGCCGGTCATGCGGGTACCTCCACCTCGGTCTGGAGCAAGGACGAGAGCGCTCGCGAGAAGTCGGCCCAGACCGTGCGGGCCTCGTCGAGCTGGGCGCGGCCGCGGCCCGTGATCCCGTAGTAGCGGCGGTGCGGGCCCTCGTCGGAGGGCATCACGTACGAGGTCAAGGCACCGGAGCGGTAGAGACGGCGCAGCGTGCCGTACACCGACGCGTCACCGACCTCGGTCAGCCCCGCGGCCCGGAGCCGGCGGAGCACGTCGTAGCCGTAGCCGTCCTCCTGCGCCACGACCGCGAGGACGGCGGCGTCGAGGGCGCCGCGAAGGAGCTGGCTGCCATCCACGCGAGACAGACTACTGCGCGAAGCGCACTAGTGCAAACCGACCGCTCCTTCGGCTGGAGCAGCAGGTCGCGCTACAGCGCCTCGGGCGGCAGCCGAGCGTCGCGCAGGTCGACGCGGGCGCCGCGCAGCCGTACACCTTCGGCGCGGAGGAGGTCGCGCTGCCGTGCTCCTTTCGGAATGGTGCCGTCGGCGCGAACGACACGATGCCACGGGACCGCCTCGTCCGTGCGCGAGAGGACGCGCCCGACCAGCCTGGGCGCCCGGGGATCGATATCGCCATAGGTCGAGACGAACCCTTCCGGGATCGCGCGGACGCGCTCGACGATGCGCGCCTGGCGCGCCTGCGTCTTTCGTGCCGCGGCGCCTCCCCTACCCCGCACGTGCGAGGAACCGCTCGCGCGGACGTCGTCGTCACGCTCCACGCGGCGATCCTACGATCGCGCCGTGGATCAGGTATGAGTAGCGCGGCGCATGCGTTCCGGAGGCGGAGCAGAACGGTCTCGGACGGCCGCTCGGCGGCCGAACGCCCAACCCGCCCCGGAAGAGCTCCCCCGGCTGTGGACGCGGCGGCCCGAAACGCACATGCTCGCTCGGAGTGACCGGCGACCCAGGCTCAGCAAGTGACGACCGGCCCTCGGCGACAGTCGTTTCCCGCGACGGGACCGAGATCGCGTACTGGACGAGCGGCCATGGTCCGCCGCTCGTCCTCGTGCACGGGGCGCCTGCGGACCACACGCGCTGGCGGCCGTTGCTCCCGTACGTGGAGCCGCACGCAATGGTGCACGCGATCGACCGGCGAGGCCGCGGGGCGAGCGGCGACTGCCCGGAGTACGCGCTCGTGCGAGAGTTCGAGGATGTTGCCGCGGTGGTCGACGCGGTCGCCGACGCGGCCGGCCGCCCCGCCGACGTGTACGGCCACTCGTTCGGCGGGCTCTGCGCGTTCGGCGCGGCGGCGCTCACCTCTTCGATCCGCAGGCTCGTACTCTACGAGGGGTGGCCGGTCAGGCACCCGGCGTCGCTCTGGATACCGCCGGGAGTCACGCGTCGACGCGCTGGTCGTCGCCGGCGAGCGTGACGCGGCGGTGGAGACGGTGTTCCGCGAGCTCGCCGCCGTGCCCGAAGACGAGCTGGCGGCGCTCCGGGCCGACCCCGCCTGGCAGGGACGGGTTGCCGTCGTCCACACCGTCACGCGCGAGCTGCGGGCGATCGCCGAGGCGGCCCTGGACGCCGAGCAGGCCGCGCGTATCACCGTGCCGACTCTCCTGCTGACGGGCGCGGAGAGCAGCGAGCCGTCCGCGCTCGAGGTCGAGGCCGTCGCCGCAGCTCTGCCGGATGCACGGATCGCGGTGCTCGACGGTCAACACCACGTCGCCGACGTGCTCGCCCCCGAGATCTTCGTCGAGCCGGTGCTGCGTTTCCTGCGGGAGGAGTGACCTATCCGCGGGCGGCCGCCGGCGGGGCCTCGGGCCGCTCCATGCTCCCGTCGCCGACCGCGGTGCCGACGCAGCCGCCCGGGTCGGCGGGCACCACGGCCGGCCGCCGCTCCCGGCGGAGGACGCCCACGTACGCGCCGGCGATGACGAGGAGGCCCCCCGCTGCTTCGAGCCAGCCGATTCCCTCGTCTGCGAGAACGGCCGCCAGCCCGATCGCGACGACGGGCATCAACGGCAGCGAGTAGGTGGAGGCCGACGCCGTCCACCGCTGGACGACGAAGAGGAACAGCCAGAACAGGCCTACCGAGCCGGCCGCGACCAGCCACGCCGAGGCGATCCAGGTCGCTCCGTCACGCGGGAGCGTCCACGCCTCGCCGAGCGCCAGGGAGGTCGCCGCGAGCAACGCCGCGCCGACGAACATGCCGACGACGTTCGTCCCGACGGGATGGGTCTTCGGAAACCGCTTGGCCACGATCGCGGCCTCCGCGATCACGATCGGTGCCACCAGCGCGGCGAGGAGATACCGGAAGGGGATGTCGCCGCCGAGCGAGCGCGCCGAGAGCACCGCGATCCCCGCGACGGCGAGCGCGCCGCCGGCGAGCCCGCGCAGCGTGATCGGCTCCATCCGCTGAAGCGCGGCGAGCAGGAGCGTCAACACCGGCACGGTCGCCATCAGCACCGACGCGACCCCCGCAGTCAGCTCGACCAGCGCGATGTACATGAGCGCGTACGCGATTCCGAACCCGAGCGCGCCGTAGACGGCTGCGCCGGCAAGCGCGTGGCCGCGAGGAAGCGGAACGCGCATCGCCACGAGGATCGCGAGGAAGACGAGGCCGGCGAGGAAGAAGCGCGCGGCGGCGCCGTAGAGCGGGTCGAGCTCGTCCACGGTGACCTTGACGGCGACGAAGTTCGAGCCGCCGATCACGACTGTGCCGACGAACGCGCCGAGGGTGACCCCGTCGACCTGGCCGTTCGGAGCGTTCATCGCCCTCCCTGCGCGGCCCGCATCCTAGACCGTGCCGACCGCGAGCCAGGCGCGCGCCGACAGCCGGAACGGTCCGTTGCCGACACCGAGGCGCCGCTGCAGGTCGGCGCGCAGGCGCGCACGCTCGCCCTCGGCGAGCGAGACGTAGTGGGCGCCCGCGGGGCCGACCCCGTGCCCCAGCGGCTCGGCCAGGTCGGCGAACGACGCGTACGAGGCGTGCGCCGTCAATTCGCCGCGGCGCACGTCGCGGAGCCCGGCGCGCTCGAGCAGCCGTGCCAGCTCGCCCTCCCGCGCGTACGGCATCGCCCGCCCCTCGTCGGGCGCGGTCGGATGGATCGCCGTCGCCGCGTCCCAGAACGCCCGCATGAGCGTCATCCCCTCGAGGTAGTCCCAGACGCAAGCGGCGACTCGCCCGCCCGGCCGGGTGACCCGCGCCATCTCTCGGACGCCGGCCCCCGGGTCGCGCATGAAGTTGACGACGAGCTGCGCCAGCGCCGCGTCGAACGTGTCGTCGGCGAACGGCAGCTCCTCGGCGGCCGCGAGGCGGATGTCGGCAGCGGGCAGGCGTGCACGGCACGCGGCGACGAACGTCTCCGACGGATCGACCGCCGCGACCGCTTCCTCGGCGACGACCCGGGCGAGGGCGGTCGCGAGCGCCCCCGGGCCGCAGCCGACGTCGAGCACGCGCATGCCCGGCCGCACGCCCGCGGCCGCGATCAAGCCCGCGGACAGGTCCGGTCCGTAGCGGCCGACGTACCGGTCGTAGGCGTCGGCGGCGACGCGGAAGCTGGCGGCGGTGTCCGCCACGCGGCGATCATCGCACCGCGGGGCCGTACGCCGTAGGGCAGCGGGATACCGTGTCGCCGGTGCACGGCGTGGTGCGCGCGCTCGACCAGCTCGCCGCGGAGACCGGCTTCTCGGGCGTGGTGCGGGTCGACCTCGGCGACGAGGTCATGGCTGCGCGCGCGTACGGTCTGGCGGACCGCGGCTGGGACGTGCCGAACGAGCCCGAGACCCGCTTCGGTCTCGCGAGCGGGACGAAGGGCCTCACCGCTCTCACCTTCGTGAGCCTGGTGGAGCACGGTGCGCTCGAGCTGTCGACGCCCGTCCGCACGTTTCTCGCGGAGGACCTGCCGTTGATCCGCGACGACGTGACGGTCGAGCATCTGCTCGCGCATCGCTCCGGCATCGGCGACTTCGACGAGGACGCCGTCCCCGACCCGGAAGCGTACGTCCTGCCCGTCTCGGCGCACGAGCTCGACTCGACCGAGGCGTACGTGCGCGTCCTCGACAGCCGGCCGGCGACGTTCACCCCGGGCGATCGGTTCGCGTACAGCAACAGCGGCTACGTCGTCCTCGCGCTGGTCGCCGAGCGCGCGAGTGGTACTCCGTTCGTCTCGGCGGCGTCGGTCGAGGAGATGGTGCGGCCGCGGAGTCAGGCGGGGTCGAGGCGGTACGGACTCGGGTTCTGGCTCGACGCGTCCGGCGACGTGGTCATGCTGGAAGGGATGGATGCGGGCGTCTCGTTCCGCTCGCTCCACGGAGTTCGCCTGGCCGCTCGCGCGGTACTTCGAGGAGCAGGTGCGCGCGGGACAGCCGGAGAGGTGCGCACGCACGCCGACGCGCTGGCCGCGGTGCTCGTGGACTGCGTCGAGGGTGGCGCGTCGGTCGGCGACCTGGGAACGTCAGGGCGTTCGCCGCCGTAGCGTCAGCGCGCCGAGCGCGAGCGCGAGCACGATGCAGGCAGCGACGACGCCGCCGTCCCGCAAGAGGCGGCCGTCCACGTCGTCGACCGCGCGAGGTCGCCGCGGCCGTCGCCGCGAACCTGCAGCGGTACGTCACCGGGCCGCTCGTCTGACGGCCACGCGTGCGCTAGAGGCCGAGCTCCTCGGCGAAGATCCACATCGAGGCGCCGATCGCGTACGCGATGGTGCCGGCCACGATCGCCCCGACCGCGAGCACCCCGCGACCCTCGGTCGCACGCCGCCGGCGGCCTTCGATGCCGAGCGTCACGCCGAGGCCGCCCAGCAGGATCGGCGCGCTGAGAAAGAAGCCGATGATCCCGGCGAAACCGAGTACACCGGTGACGAGGCCCACCTTGGCAGGGCGGTTCCGGCGACGGGCGTCCCGCCACGCCCAACCGCCGACCAGCGCGAACAGGGCGGCTGTCAGCGCGATTACCAGCGGAACGAGGACCCAGCCCTCGCGATCCTGGGCGACGAAGAACGTCAGCAGCCGCCACCACGAGCTGTCGTCGTCCCTGATCCCCTGGATCCTCGGGAAGAAGATCGCCGAGGCGGCCGTGAACGCCGCGCCGATCCAGAGCAGCCTCTTCGACTCGACGGCGGGTCCGTCGAGCTTCACTGCGCGCGAGCCGGCTGGATCACGCGTCGTATCATCGCGCCGTGGTTCCCGAGGCGCCGCTCGAGGAGACCGACGCCGGGCTCGTACCCGCGGGCCACGGCTGGTTCGTCGTCAACGCCCGCGACGCGCGCTGGATCGAGCGCGGCGGGCGCGGCCACAGCCTGCCGTTCACCGGCTGGACCGAGGAGGAAGACGCGTACTTCCCGCAGGTCGGCATCAACCTGTTCGTGCTCGGCCCGGGCGAGCCGATGTCGATGTACCACTGGGAGGCGGACGTCGAGGACTTCCTCGTGCTCGCCGGCGAGGCGCTCCTGATCGTGGAGGGCGAGGAGCGGCCGCTCCGTCGCTGGGACTTCGTCCACTGTCCGCCCGGGACGAAGCACACGATCGTCGGCGCCGGCGACGGCCCCTGCGTCGTGCTCGCGATCGGCGCCCGCCAGAACCAGGAGGGCGAGGGCTGGGGTGGGTACACCGTCGACGAGGCGGCGCTCCGGCACGGCGCCGGCGTCGAGGAGGATACGAACCAGGCGCGGCTCGCGTACGCACGCTTCCCGCGCAGCCAGCCGATTCGCTACCGCGACGGCCTGCTCCCCGGCGCGTAGCCGCGGTGGTTCCGGAAGCGCCGCTCGAGGACACCGGCGCGGGGCTCGTGGCGGCCGGTGACGGGTGGTTCGTGCTCAACGCGCGCGAGGGCCGCTGGCGTCACCAGGACGGCCGGGCGGAGCGCCTCGACTTCGAGGGCGAGATGGACTTTTCCCAGCTCGGCGTGAGCCTCTACGTGCTGCGGCCGGGTGAGCCGATAGGGCTCTACCACTGGGAGGCCGACCAGGAGGACTTCCTCGTCCTCTCCGGCGCGGCCCTGCTGCTCGTGGAGGGCGAGGACCGGCCGCTCCGCCAGTGGGACTTCGTCCACTGTCCGCCGGCGACGAGGCACATGATCCTCGGCGCCGGTGACGGCCCGTCCGTCGTGTTGGCCGTCGGCGCGCGGGAGCACCAGGACGGCCCCGGGTGGGGCGGCTACCCGGTGGACGAGCTCGCGCTCCGGCACGGCGCGGGCGTCGCGGAAGAGACGAACGACCCGGCCGAGGCGTACAAGCACTTTCCTGACCCCGTCGCGACGCGCTACCGCGACGGCTGGCTGCCTGGCCCGTAGGCCTACGCAGTCGCCGCGAGCAGCGCCTCGCCGCGGCGGACGTACCGCGTCGCGCCGACGGAGCGGAAGAACGCGAGCGCCTTCTGGAGCTGCACGTCTGCCTCGGCCCGCCGGCCCGCTCGCACGAGCGCCTCGGCTGCCCGCAGGCGGAAGTCCGCCTCCTCGAACGGCCAGCCGCTCTCGGCCGCGAGCTCCGCGGCGCGCACGAGGTCGCCTTCCAGAACGGACCTCGCGGCCCGCACACCCGGTCGGTCGGGGAGGCCGTCGACCACGGCGGGCAGTCGGTCTCGGAGGCCGAGCTCGTCCGCCGCGAGGGCCAGCGAGCCCGCCCCGAACGCCGTCACGCCGCGCTCGAGCATCGCGAGGAGCTCCTCTGCCGCCCGCCGCGCCTCCGGCATTCGTCCGAGCGCGACGTTGACGTCGACCTGGCGCGCCAGCGCCGGCTGCAGCGCCTGTGGCTCGTTCGCCTCGCGCGCGAGCTCGAGCGCCCGGTCGGCGGCGGCCAGCGCGCCGTCGAGGTCGTCACGGGCGAGCAGGACGGTGGACAGGTTTCCGTGCACGTACGGCTCGTTGTAGTTCGGCATCCCCGCCTCGCACTCCGCCACGAACCTCCGGCCGGCTTCGAGGAACTCGTCCCAGCGGCCGAGGTGGAACAGGCTGAGCACGAGCCGGCCCTCGACGTAGCGGCCGACCGGCGCGTTGCCGAGGCGGTCGGCAGCCTCCTTCGCGAGCAGCAGGAGCTCGTACTCGCGCTCGGCGTCGTCCTCGAGCGCCGCGAGGTTGTTGTACGCGCGGGCGAGAGCCGGGTTGCTGGTTGCCTGTGCGAGCTCGACCGCCCGCTCGAGATCGTCGACCCCCCCGCGGTCCCCCGCGTTTCCCCGGGCAGTCCCGATGTTGACGAGCACGCCCGGAACGAGCTCGTCGAGCCCGAGCCGCTCGGCGATCGACAAGGCCTCGCGCCCCGTGCGGATTGCTTCCCCCGTCTCGTCGGCGAGCATCGCGTAGCGCGAGACCTCCGCCAGCACGCGCGCCGCCGACGGGCTTGGCGGGCGCCCGTGCACGAGCTGCTGCGCCTGCGCGAGCGCCGCACGTCCCTCGGCGTTCCGGCCCTGGTGCCACCACGCCTCGGCGAGGAGCGCGCATGCGTCGGCGGCCGTATCGGGGTCGCCGCCAGCGAGCAGCGCGTCTCGTGCGCTCTCGAGCGCCTCGACCCGCCGCTCGTCTCCCGAGCGGTGAAGCGCGGCGGCGAAGTGGAAGCAGATGCGCGGGCGGACCTCGTCCGCGACGCCGAGCTCGAGCGCCTCCTCGAAGAAGCGCGCGGCGCGCGCGAACGCGTTCAGCCGGGACGCACGCTCGCCCGCCCGCACGAGCGCATCGGCCGCGCGCTCGGGGAGGACGCCGGCGTCGACGCCGGCCGCCCGCCCGAGCTCGAGCGCCGACAGGTAGTGGTGTGCGAGCAGGTCGGCGTGGTCGTCCGGCCGCCCGAGCGTCTCGATCCACTCGGCCACGCGCCGATGCCGCTGCGCCCGCGCCGCCCGCGGGATCGAGCCGTAGGCGACGTCCCGGACGAGCACGTGCCGGAACGCGTACTCCGTCTCGCCGACCACCGAGCTGCGGCGCGCTCGGCGGAGGAGCTCGCGGCGTTCCAAGCCCGGCATCCGCGCCTCGACGGCGAACCGGTCGCGCTCGCCGATCGCCGCCAGCGCGCCCGACCAGAACACCTTTCCCATCACGGCCGCGTCCTGGAGGAGCGACTTGTCCTCCGCGTCGAGGGCATCGAGGCGGGCCGCGATGATCCCCTGCACCGACCCCGGAAGCTCGAGCTCGACGCCGCCGCGCTCGGTGACCATGCGCGCGAACTCTTCGGCGTAGAGCGGGTTCCCGCCTGCCCGCTCCAGCAGCGCCGATTGCAGCTCGGCCGGCAGCACCGACCGCTCCAGAAGCGCGTGTACGAGCTGCGCCGTGTCGTCGTCGGCGAGCGGCGCGAGCGAGATCGTGCTCGCATTCGCCTTGCCCCCGCCCCAGGCGGGCCGCCGCGCGAAGAGCTCGGGCCGCGAGCTCGCGACGACGAGCACCGGCACGTCGGTGAGCCAGTCGACCAGGTGGTCGACGAAGTCGAGCAGCCCGTCGTCCGCCCAATGGAGGTCCTCGAAGACCAGCACGAGCGGCCGCTGCTCGGCGAGCGCCTCGAAGAAGCGGCGCCAGGCGGCGAACGCCTCGGTGCGGCGGTCGCCGCTCGGCTCGTCCGCCGCGAGCCCGACCAGCGGGCCGAGGTGCGACTCCAGCCACCCGCTCTCCGAGGCGTCCGGGAGCAGCGACGGCAGCGCCTCGCGCAGCTTGCCCGTCGCCTCGTCCGCCGCGTCCGTCTCGAGGATCCCGGCCTCAGCCTTCACCATCTCGCCGAGCGCCCAGAAGCTGACCCCTTCCCCGTACGGCAGCGAGCGGCCCTGGCGCCAGCGCACCAGGCGGTCGCCCGTGTCGATGGTTCGGAAGAGCTCGCCGAGGAGCCGGCTCTTGCCGATGCCGGGGACGCCCGAGACGGTGACGAGCTGCGGGATCCGTTCGTCGGCCGCCCTGCGGAACGCCGCCACGAGCAGCTCGAGCTCCTTGTCGCGACCGACGAGCGGTGCCGCATCCGCGCCGGCGAGGTCGACGCCGAACCGCGCCCGAGCCTCCACCGCCTCCCAGACCGGGACGGGGCTCGCCTTCCCCTTGGCCTGCACCGGCTCGTGCTCGCGATAGCTGATCGCCCGCTCCGTCGCTCGGTACGTCTGCTCGCCGACGAGGATGCCGTCGACGGGCGCGGCGGACTGCAGGCGCGCCGCGGTGTTGACGACGTCCCCCGACGCCATCCCCTCGCCCTCCGACGGCCGCGCGCCGAGCGAAACGAGCGCCTCGCCGGTGTTCACCCCGATCCGCACGTGCAGGTCGCTCTCCTGCGCGACCCAGTCGCGGATCGCGAGCGCAGCCCGAACCGCGCGCTCGGGGTCGTCCTCGTGGGCGACGGGCGCGCCGAACAGCGCGACGACGGCGTCGCCGATGAACTTCTCGACGGTGCCGCCGAAGCGCTCGAGCTCCGCGCGCAGACGCTCCCAGTACGGGCCGAGCAGCGCGCGCACGTCCTCGGGGTCCAGCTCCTCTGCGGCCGAGGTGAAGCCGACAAGGTCCGCGAACAGGACGGTGACCACCTTGCGCTCCTGGCGCGCGGGCGCGGCCGCGGTCAGCGGCGTCCCGCACATGCCGCACAGCCGGAAGCCGGTGGGGTTCTCCTGGCCGCAGCTCGGGCAGACCATCCGAGGCGAAGCGTAAGCGCGCCGGCGGCGTCCGGGAAGAGCCGGGCCGGGGATCAGACGTACGCAAGCAGGCCGGCGAGCGGCCGCGGCACCCGCGCGTCGTCGAGCGCCTCGACGAGGAAGCGGGCGTAGCGGGTCTTGCGCCGGCCGCCGCTTCCCAGCCAGCGCCGAAGCTGCTCTTCCACGGGTCGCCCCAGCCACGCCGGCTGCTGCTGCAGCGTGCGGAAGGCGCGGAGGTCGCCCTGCTCTGCCGCGACCGCCTGGACGGCCGCCGCGCCGACGGCGCGGATCAGCTCGTCTTCGAGATCGACGACGCAGACGAAGAATCCGAGCTCCTCCATCGCCGTTCGGTGGAGATCGGCCCCGAGGCCGGCGCGCTCGAGCCCCCGCCGGAAGTGCCGCTCCTCGCCGGCGTCGCAGAGGCCGGCCACCGCGACGTCCGGGCGCTCGGCGCGGAGCTGCGCCAGGTACGCGCCGATTCGCTGCGCGCCACCGATCGGGACGACGGCGACGCCGTCCGCGGCGAGGTCGCGACCGCGGCGCTCGGCCAGCGTCTCGATCGCGACCCGGTCGCTGATCCCCTCGACGATCACCACCGTCCGGGCCGCGCGAACGTCGCTGGTTCGAGGCATTCTCGTTGGCTCCGTCGGCATCGGGGGACCGCGCACGACCCGGTACGGGGCGAGCGGCGACGCCCAGATTGCCTACCAGGCGTTCGGGCCCGCGACGGGAACTACGGGGCGCGGATGCGCGCGAGCCAGCGGTGGCCCGGGTGGATCCGCTGGAGCCACTCCGCGAGCCACGCGCGCCGCTCGGGCTCGAGCGCGGGGAGAACGGCCGCGAGGTCTGCGTCGTCGCGTGGGCGCGCGTGCTTCGCCTTGAAGAGGAGCGTGATCTCCGGCCGCTGGAACGGGATGCCGTCGGCGGTGCGCAGGATGACCTCCTCGTAGGGTAGGCGCAGCGCCTCGTCGCGGCGGCAGACCCAGAGCCCCTCCGCGAAGGGCTCGCGGAAGACGTCGAGCCGCCACTTGCCCGTCGATCGCTCGCGCGCCCAGGTCTGGTGGTGCGTCGCGAGCAGCTCGCCGGCCGGGTCGAGCCGGCGCAGCCGCTCACTGCCATCGCCGAGCGGGAGGAAGAAGTCGCAGTCCGGGAACGCCTCGCCGATCTCGGCGAAGCGGTCGCCGGGGACGGCGATCTCGAGGTCCTCGTGCTCGCGCCGCTGCCCGCCCAGGAAGAGGTCGATCGACCAGCCGGCGGCCACGGCCCACGGGGCGCGGACGCCGGCGAGCAGCCGGGCGACCTGGTCGGGACGCCAGGCGTCCCAGCGGTCGAGGTCGGCGTCGACGACGTCGCTCACTGCCACTTGCATGTTTTGGTCAGTACGACCATAATCGCCGGGCGACGTATTGGTCACTGTGACCACAACACGCCCGCGAGCCCGGGGAGGAAACCACGGATGAGAGCTGCTGTCCACGACCGGTACGGCCCACCCGAGGTCCTGCGCGTCGAGGAGGTCGACCGGCCCGTGCCGAAGAGCGACGAGCTGCTCGTCCGCGTGCGCGCCGCGACGGTGAACCGCACCGACTGCGGCTGGCGTATCCCCCGGCCGTTTTTCGTCCGCTTCTTCACCGGTCTCCGCCGCCCCCGGCAGCGCATCCTGGGCAGCGACTTCGCGGGCGAGGTCGCGGAGGTCGGCCGCGCGGTGACCCGCTTCCGCGTCGGCGACGCCGTGTTCGGGCAGACCCGCGGCTTCGGCGCCAACGCCGAGTACGTCGTCGTGCGGGAGAGCGGCCGCGTCGCGAGCAAGCCGGACGCGGTCTCGTTCGAGGAGGCGGCCTCGGTCTGCGAGGGCGCCTTCTACGCGCTCGCGAGCCTGCGGAAGGCGCGAGTCGGCGAGGGACAGCGCGTCGTCGTCTACGGCGCGTCCGGCGCGATCGGAACGGCGGGCGTGCAGCTCGCGAAGCACCTCGGCGCCCACGTGACCGCCGTCTGCAACACCGAGAACCTCGACGTGGTGCGGTCGCTCGGCCCCGACCGGGTGCTCGACTACACGCAGGAGGACTTCACCGCGCTCGGCGAACGGTTCGACGTCGTCTTCGACGCCGTCGGCAAGCACTCGTTCAGGCGTTCCCGCCGAGCGCTCACTGCGGACGGCGTGTACGTGACGACGGACCTCGGCTACCTCTGGCACGTCCCGCCGCTCGCGATCGCGACCCGTCTGGCACGACGCAGGCGCGCGATCATGCCCACCGTCGGCGGCGTCTCGGATCGCGACATCGACCTGCTCAGGGAGCTGATCGAGGCGGGCAAGTACCGCCCGGTCGTCGACCGGACGTACCCGCTCGAGCACGTCGCCGAGGCGACGCGGTACGTCGAGACGGGGCAGAAGACCGGCAACGTCGTCCTGACGGTGTGAGCCCGGTCACGGCTCGCTCGCCATCTCCGCCAGCCGGGTGACGGTCCGCCAGTTGCGGACCGTCGCCGCGACGCCGAGCTCCTTCTCGAGGCGCGCGCCCGACAGCCGCGAGCCCTGGACGCCGCCGGGCAGGTGCCAGTACGCCTCGAGCCCGTCGACGACGATCCGGTCGGGCGCGACGTCGAGCTCCGCGAGCGCCCGCACGCGCACGGCGGCCGGCTTCGCGGCGAGGAAGGCGACGTGGGTGCGCGACGCGTCGTCGTAGGGGTGGCGCTCGACGACCGAGGCCAGCTCCTCCGCCGTGCGCAGGATCACCGGAGTCGCGACGCCGAACTCCTGCTCGATCGCGCGCTCGAGCCGGCGCGCCAGCTCGTCCCGGGCCGCGTCGCTCCGGAACACTGCGTTGCCGCTCGCGATGTACGTGCGCACCCGCTCGCACCCTTCGGCGGCGAGGACCTCGCGCAGGCGCGCCATCGACACCTTGTTGCGGGCACCGAGGTTGACCGCGCGAAGCAGCGCGACCCATGCTCCTGTCGCCACGGCGCTCTCAGCTCGCCTGGGAGTCTCCCGGCCGGCGGTAGCCGATCTCCTTCCCCTTGGCGAGTGCCTCGAGGGTGTCCTCGACCGTCATCAGCACGGTCGTCTCGACCGACGCCAAGGCGCCGCCCGCCGAGATCGCGAGCACGACGGCCGCCATCGAGACGTCGTCCGGCGCCTCGAAGATCGCGTACCCGTCGTACTTGCCGAAGCCGTACCAGAATCCGTGGAGGGCGCCCCCCACCTGCTCGATGTACGCCCGTGCTGCGTCGCGGCGATCTTCAGGGTTCTCCAGCAGCCGCGACCACGTCTCGGGGTGTAGCTGAACCGCATGAGGTAGACAGGCATGGCGCCTCCCGACTTGGGGTCTCGCCGGGGCCGCGGGCGGGTCGTCGCGGCATTCGCGGCGTTCGGCGGGACTCTACGCCGTGCCGGCCGCGCGGTTGCCGCGCAGCTAGCGTAGTGCCGGCACGACCTCGGTCGCGAAGCGCTCGAGCTGCGCCCCGGGCTCTTCCTGCGGCCAGAACAGGAAGGTGTCGAAGCCGAGCTCCTCCGCGAAGCCGGTCAGCATCTCGATCCAGTGCTCGGGTGGCCCGTGGAGGGGCTCCGCGACGTCGCCGTCGACGATGCGCCCGGCGACGTTCAGCAGCCGGCGCACCTCGCCCGGGTCGCGGCCCGCCTCGTCCGCCGCGTCGTCGATCCGGCGCATCATGTCGGGGACGAGGTGGGGCTTCGCCCACGTCGAGGACGGGACCCACCCGTCGGCGAGCCGGCCGGTCAGCGCGAGCGAGCGCGGCTTCGAGACACCGAGCCAGATCTCGATCCTGTGGGCCGGCGGCGGACCCGGGTGGAGGCCCTTGACGCGGTAGTGCTTCCCCTCGAACGCGATCGAGCGGTCACCGCTCCAGAACAGGCGGCAGATCCGGATCGCCTCCTCCAGCGACTCCAGCGCCTCACGCCCCGAGCGCACGGGCCCGCCCATCGCGCCGATCCCCTCCCAGAACGCCCCCGAGCCGAGGCCGAGCTCGAAGCGACCCCCCGACAGGACGTCCAGCGTCGCCGCGTGCTTGGCGATCATCGCCGGCCCGCGGAGCGGCAAGTTGGCGACGTCGGGGAAGAAGCGGACGCGCTCGGTGCGCGCGATCAGGTCGGCGATCAGCGCCCACGTGTCCACGTAACGCCGCTGGTATGGATGGTCCTGGATCCCGATCAGCTCGAGCCCCGCCTCGTCGGCGTACCGCGCGAGCGAGCGGACCAGCCCGAGGTCGGCTGCGTTCGGCGCCGGGAACAGCCCGAACGACAGCGGGCGGCCGTAGCGCGACTCCACGACGTGACGCTACACCGCGCCCTCGGCGGGAGTTCGGCCGCGGACCGGCACGTCTCCCGCGCTCTTGCCCTCCCGCCGCCGCGACAACGTCGCCGCCCGTCCGTCGAACAACGCGGACTACCCGAGCGTCAGGCCCACCTCGCGCGCCCGAGCCGCAGGTAGAGCCGCCCGTCCAGCAGCCAGACGACGGAGAGCACGCACGCCGCGAGGGGCAGCGAGAGGAACAGCCCGGCGGCGATCGCCGCCGCCCGCGCGGAACCCGCTCCGAAACCGATCCACGACGCGAACCGCTCGTCGAACACGTAGGCGGCGGCAACGAGCACCACGCCGGCGAGCGCGGCGAGCGCCACCGGCGCGATGCGAGCCGACGCACGCCAGCCCGGGCGGGCGAGGCGGTCGCGGAGCACGAGCGGCGTGAACGCCAAGCCGGTCAGCTGTCCGACCGCCCACGGAGCGAGGGCGAGGACGAGCGCGACCCCCAGCGTCTTGGCGGCTTGTCCGACCGCGACCCGACCGAGCCCGTGCCGCCACAGCACGTAGACGAGCAGCCCCGCTCCGAGCAGGCCCAGGAACACCGTAAGCCAGCGGCCGAACGCGAGCATCAGGCCCTTGAACAGGGTCGAACCGGCGACGTCGAGCTTGCGGAGGTACTGCCGCGAGGGGTTCGACACGAGCGCCGCCGCAGACTCGAACGCCCACTCGTGCTGGATGGGTTCGACTGGACCGAACCCGAAGTCTTGCCCCGCCAGCTCCTTGTGCGCGAGGCGGTACCCGCACAGCATCAGCGACGTGCTCTCGACGTCGTGGAAGGCGTCGAGGTCGGTCCTGATGCCGGCGAGGCCCTCCTGCGCCCTGCGGGCGATGCCGATGTCCGTGTCCTGCTCGGAGTCGCCGGGCGGCTCGCTCGGGTTCTCGATGGGGTTCCCCTGGTCGTCGAGCGGCCACTTCACTCCGCCGCCGAGGCCGGCGCGAAGGTGGACGAGCCCGTTCCGTCCGGACCACTCCCGTTGCACCAGTTGCTCCTCGCGGACGCGGTCGCCGTACACCGCGACGATGCGCTGCGCGAACAGCGGCAGGAACGACCAGGGTGCCCGCTTGTCCTCGAGCTGGCCGGCCCCGTCACTCACGATCATGGCGGAGCACTTCTCGCTTCGGAGGGCGGCGATCCCCTGGTTGTCGTGCGCGCCGCCGTCCATCAGCCGCACGCGGAAGCCGTCGTAGAGGCCCGTGATCGGAAGCGGCGACGTCAGCACGGGGAACGCCGCTGCGGCCGCAACCGCGAGCCCGAGCGGGAAGTCGCTCTGCACGCTGGTGATCGGTGGTCGCTCCTCTCCGTCGACCAGGAAGCCCCACGCGAGGCGCGTGTTCCGGTCGAACCTGCTCGTCCCGGGACGCACGGGCGGCTCGCCCATCCGTTCAGGGTGGAAGCGCCAGCCGTGCCCCGTGTTGAGGCACGTCGCGTTGAGGACGAGTCGCGGCGGCTTGGTCTTCAGCGTCGGCGCCGGCACGAGCTCGCGCAACTGGACCTGCTTCTCAAACGCCGTGATCCGCCACCACGGAACCGGGGCTCCCTGGGCGACGTGCTTGTAGAAGTAGCGGTCGTAGAGGTCGCCGATCCGGTCGCTCCGCGAGTAGTCGGGCCGCGCGAGCATGTCGAAGTTCTTGACCGGATTCAGCAGGGCACGTGCGCGGACGTTCTTCTTCACCGCTCCCTGCAGCTCGTGCGCGACGGTGGTGACGAGCTCGCAGTAGTCGACGTCATCCAGCGCCGTCTCGCCGTCGGCGATCTGCTCGCACTTCTTCAGCCAGCGGAAATAGAGGAGCGTCCCGACGATCGAGCCGCCCGAGACCGTCGACAGGACCGAGACCTTCTTCAGCAGTCGCCGCTCCGCCAGGTAGGCGAGGACGCCGACGTGGAAGAACGCCGCGCGGAAGCCGCCGCCGGAGAGCGCGATCCCCAGCGTCGGCTCGCCGCCGACCGGTGGCGGGCTCGGTTCGCCTTCTCCGTGCGCGGGCATGCCCTGCTCCGCGAGCGCAGAGGCGGGCGCCACTGTCTCGCCCTCCTTTCGGCCGCCACGCCGACCGGCGAGGTAGCCGGCCAGCACGGACAGCGCCCCGACGAGGAAGGCGGCGACTCGCTCTCGGGCGGTGTCCCGTTTCCTGCCTTCCGCCCGCGTCCCGATCCACCACCTAGCCACCAGAGCGCACCGCGGGTCGCGCTCTCGCCGGCAGCCGCCCTTTAGGCAAGTGACCCCTGTTGCAACCCAACGGCGCCGAGCTTACGCCGACCGGGGGTCGATCTCAAGCGCGGGCCCCGTCGCCGGGGTGCGGTAGAACTGCGCCGATGGAATCGGCGAAGACGCCCGCGCAGGTCTACGAGGAGGTCTTCGTGCCGGCGATCTTCATGCCGTGCACGCGTCAGCTGCTCGACGTCGCTCGGCCCCGGCCGGGCGAGCGCGTGCTCGACCTCGCCTGCGGGACCGGCGTCGTGGCGCGCATGGTCGCGCCGCTCGTCGGCTCGGAGGGCCGCGTGGCCGGGCTCGACCTGCGCCCGGGGATGCTCGCGGTGGCCTCGTCGCTCCCGGCGCCCGAGGGCGCTCCGGTCGAGTGGGTGGAGGGCGACGCGCTCGCACTGCCCTTCGAGGACGGGACGTTCGACCTCGTCCTCTGCCAGCAGGGGATCCAGTTCTTCCCCGACCAGACGAAGGCGATGAGCGAGATGTGCCGCGTGCTCGCGCCCGGCGGGCGCGCCGGCCTGGCGGTCTGGCGGGGCTTCGACCGGAACGAGTTCTTCGGCGCGATGACCGAGGTCGAGATGCGGCACCTCGCCGACCTCGGGATGACGTACGAGGATCTCGCGCAGCCGTTCCTCTTCGGCGATCCCGAGTGGCTGCACGGGCTCCTGGCCGGCGCCGGCTTCGGCGCGGTGGACGTCGAGCCGCGGTCGCTCGAGGCGCGCTTCCCGGCAGACGGCTTCGTGGAGAACGCCGAGTTCGCGTACTCGGCCGTCGTCCCGGAGTTCGTGGACGATCCAGGCGCCTTCGCGGCGTTCGTCGACGTCGTCGACCAGGAGATGGCGGAGCTCGTCGCCCGCCACCGCGACGGCGACGAGATCGCCTTCCCGCTCCACCTGAACGTCGCCGCGGCGACCGCCTGACCCGCCGCGAAGAGAGTCCTCCTCGTGGCCGAGATCGTCGATCGTCGCCGCGTCGTCGCAGCGGGGGGTAGCGGAGGGGCTCGCTACGCCGCCCCGCAGACGCCGTCGACCGGCCGGCAGCGGTACGGTCCGGCTGGTGCCCGGCGCGGACGGCTACTTCGACGAGCGTGTCGCGGCGCGGTACGACGAGTCCGCGGCGGACATGTTTGACCCGGCGGTCGTCGACCCGGTCGTCGACCTCCTCGGCGAGCTGGCGGGAGACGGCCGCGCGCTCGAGCTGGGAGTCGGCACGGGGCGGATCGCGCTGCCGCTCGCGGCACGGGGCGTACGGGTCCACGGGATCGAGCTCTCGAGGGCGATGGCGGCGCGCCTTCGGGCCAAGCCGGGCGGCGAGGAGATCGGCGTCACGATCGGCGACTTCGCGACGACGAGGGTGGAGGGAACGTTCTCCGTCGCCTACCTCGTCTTCAACACGATCATGAATCTGACCACGCAGGCGGCGCAGGTCGCCTGCTTCCGCAACGTCGCCGCGCACCTCGAGCCGGGCGGCTGCTTCGTCGTCGAGGTCGGCGTCCCCGACCTGCAGCGGCTCCCGCCCGGCGAGACCGTGCGCGCCTTCCACGTCAGCGAGAGCTGCTGGGGCTTCGACGAGTACGACGTCGCGAGCCAGGGGATGGTGTCGCACCACCTCGAGCTCGTCGACGGCCGCGCCGAGTACTTCGCCGCGCCCTTCCGCTACGTCTGGCCGTCCGAGCTCGACCTGATGGCCGAGCTCGCCGGTTTGCGGCTGCGCCACCGCTGGAGCGGCTGGAACCGCGAGCCGTTCACGAGCGAGAGCCGCACGCACGTCTCGGTCTGGGAGAAGCCACGCGACACATAACCGACCGGTAATGCATCGAGCTCGCCCCCGACGGCGATGCGTGCGTTCTCGTGTTCACGCACGTCTTCGACGATCGCGCGTGCGGCGCCGAGCTCGCGTCCGGATGGGACGGGTACTTCGAGCGGCTCGGCGCGCACCACGCCGACGGCTTCCTCTCCGAAGAAGAGGCGCACGCGTCGCTCGGGGAGCGGCACGAGGCGAATGCGGAGAAGTTCGGCCTTGACCCCGAGCCGGGCCGGCGCGCGATCGCCGAGCACCACGGGGACGTAGCTCCGAGGACTAGGCTCGCGCGCGACCGTGGCGCGCACCCAGTACTACACCGCGGCGACGCTCGACGGCTTCATCGCCGACGAGAACCACTCGCTCGACTGGCTCTTCACGCGTCAGCAGGACCCGGACGGGCCCGGCAACTACAAGGACTTCATCGCCGAGGTCGGCGCTGTCGCGATGGGGCGGACGACCTACGACTGGGTCCTCGATCACGAGTTCGCCGACGAGGACCCGGCCGATTGGAAGTGGCCGTACGAGCAGCCGACGTGGGTCTTCACGCGCCGCGAGGCGCGTGTCGTTCCCGACGCCGACATCAGGTTCACGAGCGGCGACGTCGCCGGCGTGCACGCCGAGATGGTCACCACGGCCGGCGGCAAGAACGTCTGGGTCGTCGGCGGCGGCGACCTCGCCGGCCAGTTCGCCGATGCCGGCCTGCTCGACGACGTTCTCGTCTCGATCGCCCCGGTCACGCTCGGCGCAGGCGCGCCGCTCCTCCCGCGCCGGCTCGAGCTGCACCTGGAAGGCGTCAGCCGGAACGGCGACTTCGTCGCGGCGCGGTTCGCCGTCGCCGGCCGTTAGGTCAGCCGTCGCGGCGCCGCAGCGTTCGGTTGACATATTCCTATATAGGAATACAATGCCGGCATGGCACGAGCGGCGACCACGGCGGACACGTTCAACGCGCTCGCGGAACCGCGGCGGCGGCAGCTCGTCGACGCGCTGGCCGACGGCGGCGAGCGGGCCGTGAACGAGCTCGTGCACCGGGTCGAGCTGCCGCAGCCGCAGGTCTCGAAGCACCTCCGCGTGCTCCGCGAGGTGGGCGTGGTCGATGTCCGCGATCACGGCCGGCAGCGGCTCTACCGGCTGAACGGCCGGGCGCTGAAGCCAATCCACGACTGGGTCTCGAGCTACGAGCGGCTGTGGTCGGAGCGGTTCGACGAGCTCGATCTCGTGCTCGACGACCTCAAGCGGAAGGAGGAAGGAGATGACGGTGGCGAGTAGCCGCAAGGCGACGGTGACGCTCCCCGCGGACGACCAGATCCTGATCACGCGGGAGTTCGACGCGCCGAAGCACCTCGTGTACCGGGCGCTGACCACGCCCGAGCTCGTCAGGCGCTGGTGGCACGCGAACCGCGGCGAGGTGACGGTGGCCGAGATCGACCTGCGCGTGGGGGGGCGCTGGCGGTACGTGTCGGTGACGCCCGACGGGTTCGAGGTCGCCTTCCACGGCGAGTACCGGGAGCTCGTCCCCGACGAGCGCGTCGTCTCGACGGAGGTCTACGAGGGCGCGCCTCAGCCGGACGGTGCGGACGAAGGGACGTTGAACACGGTGACGCTCCGCGAGGAGGACGGGCGGACGACGCTGACGGTGCTCGTCCAGTGCCCGAGCAAGGAAGTCCGCGACGCGATCATCGACTCCGGGATGGAGGCCGGCATGCAGGACGCCTACGCCCTGCTCGAGGAGGTGGCTCGCTCGCTCCGCTGACGCGGCGGGAACGCCGCCCCACCGTCTCTCGCGCGGTGGGGCGGCCTCACGCTCGCCGCTGCCTGCGCACGCCGTACGGGGTGAGCCCGCGCGGCTTGTAGACCGCCAGCGTGGTGGCGGTGAGCAGCAGCAGGAGCGCTCCTGCGGCGTGCAGCACCGGCGACGGGCTCCTGAGGGCATCGAGGTCGCTGGCGGCGACGGCCGTCTCGGCCAGGCGCGCGAGCGAGCCGAGTGTCTGCATGTAGAGCAGCAGGAGGAGCGTCGCGACGACGTTGATCAGGAGCTTGAACACGACCCAGTAGTGCCGGAAGACGCCCCAATGCGTCGCGAGCCCCTGCAGGACGCCCGTCAGCAGGGAGGCGAGGGCCAGCGGGACGACGGCGAACCAGCCGACGAGCTCCATCGCGAGGTAGGCGGCTCGCACGGTCGTCAGGTCGTCGGCGGTCATACCGGCGACCGCGAGAACGAGAAAGCCCGCCACCGCGCCCAGCCAGCCGATCGACGACACGACGTGCGCGGTGAGCGTGAGGTTCCGTACGCCGGGCGACCGCTTCACGCGCCGCCGTCGGCGGACACGACGCCGGACGGCGGGACGTCGCGCCCCGCGTCAGCCAGGTGGCGGCCGGGGCCGTGACCGCCGCCGAAGAGGAGCAGGACGACGAGCAAAACGATCACGATCGCCGCGATCGCGCCGAAGATCTTCACCCACCGCGGCGTGCCGCCGGCCGGGCTCTGAGCCGGGTCGTTCATCGTGCGCCGTTACGATACACGACGTATTGCAACGATACACAGTGTACGAACCGGACTATAGTCGTCCGAGTGCCCAGGCTCTGGCAGGCGACGATCGACGCGCACCGGCGAGAGGTGCGCGACGCGATCCTCGAGACGACGGCGCGGCTAGTGGCTGAGCACGGCCTGCGGGCGGTCACGATGTCGCGGATCGCCGACGAGACGGGCATCGGCCGCGCGACGCTCTACAAGTACTTCCCGAGCGTCGAGGCGATTCTGCGGGCGTGGCACGCGCGCCAGATCGGCCGCCACCTCGAGCAGCTCGCCGCTCTCCGTGACCAGGCCGCCGAGCCGCTCGCGCGGCTTGAGGCCGTGCTGGCCGGCTACGCGCGCATCCTGTACGAGTCGCGCCGAGGGCATGACGACGCGCTCGCAGCGCTCTTGCACCGAGACGAGCAGGTGGCTGCGGCCGAGCACCGGCTGCGCGCGATGATCGGCGACCTGCTGGTGGCGGCCGCCGATGCCGGCGACGTCCGGGACGACGTCCCGCCCGACGAGCTCGCGGCCTACAGCCTGCACGCGCTGCCCGCGGCAGGCCGGCTACCGTCGAAGGAGGCCGTCGAGAGGCTCGTCGGGCTCGTGCTGACCGGCCTGCGCGGCCGCGCCTGACACCGCTACGCGTACCGAGAGAACCGGACCACGTCCGCCGCGAGGCTCTCCCAAGGCTCGCGGGCGGGATGCTCGGCGTCCTCCGTGTGGAAAATCGCACCGCCGCCGCGCTCCAGCAGCCGCTGCACCGCCGTCTCGGCGAGCCGACGCTCGAGGCCCGGCTCGGTCGCCCAGAGCTCGCCGATCTCGCCGGCGACGCCGGGAAGCGCACGGCCGCGGCGTACCGACGCGGTGACGAACCCGGTCAGCTCGCCCCCGTCGTCGGCGACGAAGGTCGCCTCGTCGTCGCGGACGACTCCGAGCCGGAAGAGGGTCTCGAGGTTCGAGAGCCCCTGCTCCGAGATCCCGATCGCGTCCTCGGGATAGCGCTCGGCGAGCGCCGCCGCATACGCGCGGTACAGGTCGCGAACGACCGGCGCGTCGTCGACGCGGATGCGTCTGATCTCTGCCACTCGCTTCCTCCTCCCGTCGAACTCCACGCCGCCCGTCGCGGACGCTCCGCGTGTCATCGTCGCCGTTGCCGGACGAGATCGCAGCGCATGCGTGTCGATCTGTGCCCCGCTCGCTCGACGCATAGATAGAAACACCAGTCGAATCGAGAGGAGGAACGGCGATGCGAGTCATGGTGCTGGTCAAGGCGTCGGAGCAGAGCGAGGCGGGGAAGCTGCCGAGCCGGGAGCTGCTCGAGCAGATGACCGCCTTCAACGAGGAGCTCGTGAAGGCGGGCGTCATGCTCGCCGGGGAGGGTCTGCAGCGGAGCGCGAAGGGTGTGCGGGTCGAGTTCGCCGGGAGCGAGCGCAAGGTCATCGACGGCCCGTTCGCCGAGACGAAGGAGCTCCTCGCCGGCTACTGGCTGTGGCAGGTGAAGTCGCTGGACGAAGCCATCGAATGGCTCAAGCGGGCGCCATTCCAGGAGGGCGTACTCGAGATCCGTCCGGTGTTCGAGGCCGACGACTTCGGGGAGGCGTTCACGCCCGAGCTGCGCGAGCGGGAGGAGAAGATGCGCGCGCAGACCGAGGCGCGCGGGTAAGCGCCGGCGATGGCGGGCGCCGACGTCAGCCGCACGGTCGAGGCCGTCTGGCGGATCGAGTCGGCGCGGCTGATCGCGGGCATCGCGCGCCTGGTGCGCGACCTCGGCGTCGCCGAGGACCTCGCCCAGGAGGCTCTCCTCGCCGCACTCGAGCAGTGGCCCGAGTCGGGTGTCCCGGACAACCCGGGCGCCTGGCTCATGGCCACGGCCAAGAACCGCGGCGTCGATCGCCTGCGCCGCGCGGAGGTGCACGAGCGCAAGGCGGGAGAGCTCGCCCGCGACGCCGAGCTCCGCTTGACGGAGGTCGCAGACCTGGCGGCCGCGGCCGACGATCCGTTCGACGACGATCTCCTACGGCTGATCTTCACCGCCTGCCACCCCGTCCTCTCGACCGAGGCACGCGTCGCGCTGACGCTCCGGCTGCTCTGCGGGCTGACGACGCGGGAGATCGCCCGCGCCTACCTGGCGCCCGAGGCGACCGTGGCGCAGCGCATCGTCCGCGCGAAGCGGACGCTCTCGGCGGCGCGAGTGCCGTTCGAGGTACCGGCGCGGGCGGAGCTGCGCGAGCGGCTCGCCTCGGTGCTCGAGGTGATCTACCTCATCTTCAACGAGGGCTACTCGCCGACTGCCGGCAAGGAGCTGACCCGTCCAGAGCTGATGGAAGAGGCCCTGCGGCTCGGGCGCATCCTGGCCGAGCTCCTCCCGGGCGAAGCGGAGGTGCACGGCCTCGCCGCGCTGATGGAGCTGCAGGCCTCGCGGCAGCGGGCCCGGATCTCGCCGTCGGGCGACCAGGTGCTGCTCCTCGACCAGGACCGCTCGCGCTGGGACTGGCTCCTCGTCGGCCGCGGCCTCGAGGCGCTCGAGCGCGCGTACACGAGCGGAGGCCCGCTCGGGCCGTACACGCTGCAGGCCGCGATCGCCGCCTGCCATGCGCGCGCCCGCGTGCCCGAGGAAACGGACTGGGAGCGGATCGTGGCCCTCTACGACGCGCTCGCCGAGCTGATGCCCTCGCCCGTGGTCGAGCTCAACCGCGCTGTCGCGGTCGGGATGGCGTTCGGCCCGGAGGCGGCGCTCGAGCTCGTCGACCGGCTGCTGCAGGAGCCCGCGCTCGACGGCTACCACCTGCTTCCGACCGTGCGCGGCGACCTCCTGGAGAAGCTCGGCCGCCTCGACGAAGCCCGGACGGAGTTCGAGCACGCGGCGCGGCTGACGAGGAACTCGCGGCAGCAGACGGCGCTCCTCCGGCGCGCGGAAATGGCAGTCCAGCGCTGATCCGCGCGAACCAAGCGCGTGGCCACCGGCCCGGGAGATCGCGCGCGGCAACCGCCCGGGAGTCGTCATGCTCGCGCGTCAGCGCGAGCGGAGTTCGGGGCGACTACGAGGAGGGTTTGGCGATATCGCTACGCGAGCCACCGACGTGGCGATAGCGACGCAGCATGTACCCGAGCGCCGTACCCGCAGCCCAGAAAGCGAAGAGGAACGCCACGAGCGCGAGCATCTGGACGTTCGTAAGCGGCTCACGGGCGCTTTCGTCTCGGAGCAAGAGTCCAGCAGAAAAGAGTCCCGCAGCGCCGAGAAGGCCAACGGCCAAGACGAGCGAGGCTCGAATCGCACCGAAAGCAGCGGTGAGCACAAGAGGGACGAGGACGATCCCGGCGAGAATGGCGTACCAGGGATCCACACTCTCGCCATGGAGAAGGTTGTGTTCGCCGAGTATCAGGGCCGCACCTCCGTCTATGCGGTCTTGTATTCCGCGCTAGCGCGGACTCCATGCCACGAGCGGAATGGCTCACGCTCGCGCGGGTGCCTGTCCGAGCCGCGCGAGCTCACAAGGTCGGCGTGGAGCCGGACCCCGTCGGAGCGCAGCTTCAGAGAGATCGCGTCGCGGAAGCAGTAGACGAGCTCGTGCTGGTCGAGGGCGCTGCTCGCACCAGGCGCGGTAGCAGGTCGACGCGGAGGCTACGCCCGATTCATTTCCCCCGGCTCACGGGAAGCGACCAGCGGACTTCCTGGCGATCATTCCGGGCGGACAGCGCGCTCGAGCGCAGCGCGGCCGGTGGGCGCGCCGTGTGTCGGAAGGAAGAGCTCGACGGGCAGGTGGAGCAGCGGACGGAGCCTCGCCGCGACCTCCTCCCGCGTCACGCCTTCGCGCAGCCAGCCGGGCACGACCCCCAGGCCACCGCCGAAGTCGGCGAGCGTGTCGCCCGAGAGGACGGCACGGTGGCTCTCGATCCAGAGGACAGTGTCGTTCGGCTCGCGCCCGGCAAACGTCTGAATCCCGAACGGCAGCCGGTCACCGCCCGAGTACCAGTGCACTTCGCCCGCGTCGCCCGCTCGCAGCCAGGCGAGATCGGGGCTCCCGTCGCCGGCCTGCTCCGCGCTGATGCCGAACTTCTCCATCAGGTCCGCCGCCGAGTCGGGCCGCGGCGTGACCACGGGAGCGCCGAGTCGCGCGACGAGACTGCGCGTGTCGCGCTCGTGCCACGGCGCCGTGAGCACGATCGCCGTCTCGCGGCCCGCCGCGAGCTCCTCGATCTCGCTCGGCACGCCCAGCGGGTCGAACAGCAGCAGGCGCCCGCCGTCCTCGATCGCGTAGGACGAGACCTCGGGCCCCCACTCCTGCCCTTCCTCCCAGTCAGGATGCCGCGCCGTCCAGTGCCAGAGGCCTGCCGCGAGCTCGCGCACGCGGGCATGCTAAGGCGGCCCGTGGCGAAGCGGTCGAGAACGAGCGCGGGGATCCTGCTCTACCGCCGGTCGAACGGGCGGCTCGAGGTCCTGCTGGCGCATCCAGGCGGCCCGTTCTTCGCGCGCAGGGACGCAGGCCACTGGACGATCCCTAAAGGCGAGGTCGACGCCGGCGAGGAGCCGCTCGACGTCGCGCGGCGAGAGTTCGAGGAGGAGACCGGGCACTCGGTGCCGGTTGGACCGCTCGTCGACCTCGGCTCGATCGTCCAGAAGGGCGGCAAGCTCGTGCACGCGTGGGCCGTCGAGGGCGACCTCGACCCGGCCGCCGCGGTCAGCAACACCTTCGACCTGGAGTGGCCGCCGCGCTCCGGCCGCGTCCAGACGTTTCCGGAGGTCGACTCCGTCCAGTGGTTCACGACCGACGAGGCGCGCGCGCGGATTCGCGACACCCAGGCGCCGCTCGTCGACCGGCTCGAGGCGAGCCTCGAAGGGGCCTGACGACGCCCTGCGCCGCGTGCCCGTCAGCCGGTGCGCTCGAGGAACTCGAGCACCCGCTGCGTGAGCAGCCCGGCGGCGCGCTCGTCGTAGCTCGGCAGGCTGCTGTCGGCGAAGAGGTGCGCCTCGCCGGGGTAGAGGAAGAGCTCGGCGTCCGCAGTCGACTCGACCAGCTCGCGGGCGGCCTCGACGTCGCCCTCGCCGGCGAAGAAGGGGTCGGCGTCCATCCCGTGGATCTGCACCGGCACGCCGTCGGGCCACGACCCGAACTCCGACGCTGGAACGCACGAGTAGACGAGCAGGGCCCCCCGGGCGCCCGGTCGGGTCTGCGCGAGCTTCTGCGCCGGCAGCACGCCGAGCGAGAAGCCGGCGTAGACGAGCTCGGCGGGAAGCTCCTCCGCAGTGCGGACGCCGCGCTCCACGATGTTCCCGAAGCCGATCTCCTCCGCGTACGCGACGCCCTCCTCGATGCTCCCGAACGTCCGACCGTCGAACAGGTCCGGCGTATGCACCGCGTGGCCTGCGCGCCGCAGTTCGTCCGCGAAGGCGTGGAAGCCCGGCGTCTGCCCCTGGGCGTGGTGGAAGAGCAGGACCTCGGCCATCTCGCCTTCCTTACCGTCCGTCGCGGCGCGGCGCTACGACTCGCCGTCCCAGTAGCCGACGTGCTCGCCATGACGCTGCTGGAAGAGCCCGTCGCCCTTCGCGTCGAGCGCGGCGACCTTGCCGCTGTCGGGGTACTCGAGGATCTCGGGGACGAGCTCCGTCGAGAGCATCAGGATGCGCGCGGGCTCCTCGGTGTCGTTTCGCACCTGGTGTGCACCGGCGGCACCGCGCGGGAAGCACGCGACGTCGCCTTCGACGAGCTGGCGCTCCCCCTCGGGGGTCCGCAGCGTCGGGCGACCGCGAACGACCAGCAGCCACTCCTCGTTCGCGTGATGCAGGTGGTACGGCCAGAGCTTCTTGCCCGGATCGACCTCGTACACGCTCCCGCCGATCGGCTCCGCGCCGAGCCGTGGGCCGATCTGGGTCTCCCGGATCCGGAAGCCCTCGTGCTCCATCTCGTCGGTGCACTCGACGGTCAAGAGGTTCGTGATCTCCATGGCCCCGATCCTAAAGCCGGGCGTGCGGTCTCAGCGCAAGGCGTCGATCGACGCGGTCGCGACGATCCCCTCGACCCTTCGTACCAGTTCCTCGTCCAGCGTCACGAACGCATCTGCCTGCAGCTGAGTGAGTGCGACGGGTCCGCTCACAACGTGGCGCGAAGGTCGACGATCGCCCGGCGGACGGTGGCGTACCGGGCGACTCGAAGCTCGCGGGCGGCGGCGGTCAGCTGGGCTCGCGCCGCCTTCCGCTGCCGGCGCGTCGAGAGCCGCTTCGCCTGTGCGAGGAAGCGGGCGATCCGGGCGTACCTCGGCTGACCGATCTTTCCGGCCCGCAGCAGCTGATCGAGGTAGGAGCGGGCCACGGCGAAGCTGGGGTCGTGAACGACCCTCGACTGGAGCTGCGCGTTCAACACGGCGACCCGCGGCTCGGCGGCGGCCGCGATCTCGGCCCGCGAGAGGTCGGGGGTCGGCGTGTACCTGAACGTGTCGAGCCCGCGAGCGATCTCGGTGCCGTACGTCCGCCCGTTGAAGAAGTACGTCGACCAGAAGCCGCCCATGTTGAGCGCGGACTCGTTGGGGACGTCGATCGGGCCGCGGTCGAAGTACGCGATCTCCTTGGGATGCGCGGAATCGCTGAAGTCCACCAGCACGTGGCCGCCCTGGTACCAGGCCTGGCTGAGGATGTCGCGCCCGGGCACCGGCACGATGTTTCCGTTGTGGGCGACGCAGTTCTCGGTGGCGCTCTGCGCGACCGGGAGCTTCCAGTAGCTCCTGAACTGCAGCTTCCGGTCGACGATGTCGAAGATCGCGTCGGCCGCCCAGCCGAGCTGGTCGGTGGCGCGACAGCGCGCGTTCACCCCGCCGCCCCACTCGTCGGTGAAGATCACCTTCGTCCCGTCGTTCGAGAACGTCGCCGAGTGCCAGTACGAGAAGTTCGGGTCGGCCACGGCGTCCACGCGGACCGGGTTCGCCGGGTCGCTGATGTCGAGCAGGACGCCGTTCCCCTGGCACGCCGCCGCCGCGAGACCGACCTGCGGGAACGCCGTGACGTCGTGGCACGCGTTCGTGTTCGGGAGCGGCGAGTACGCGGTGCCTGACGGGTGGAGCTCGCCGGGCAGCGTGTTCTGCAGGCCGTTGAACGCGCCCGTCGCTCGATCGGCGAAGATGGGCGGCCGGCTCACGATCGCCGCTCGCTCGGGGTTGGCGAGCGGGACCCGGATCACCTCGATCCTCCACCGCGCCGGGTCGTCCGTGGTCACGGGGCTCGCCGTCAAGGCGGCGTCCTCGCAGCCGGGCAGCTCGAGGCCGGAACGGACACCGGTCGTCCCGGAGTTGTAGACGTAGAGGTTGGCGGGGTCGTTCCGGTCGGGGACGAGCGTGTGCGTGTGCGAGCCGCGGCACGTCTGGACGCCCGGGAGCTGGACGGGGTGGTCCGGGTCGGAGATGTCGAAGATCCGGACGCCGCGGAACCGCTCCGCGTTGACGGCGCCCGGCGCGCCCTGCGTCCCGCAGTCGACGCGCCCGCGCGTCTCCTCGACCGACATGAACAGGAGGTCGCCGTAGACGGACACGTCGCCCTGCCCGCCCGGGCAGACGAACGACGACCGGAGCACCGGGTCGTCGCGGTCGGAGAGGTCGTACAGCTGGAAGCCGTTGAAGCTTCCAACGAAGGCGAGATCGCCCTTGATCGCGAGGTCGGTGTTGAGGAACCCGAAGTCGCCCGGCGCCGCGTCGAACGGGGCCACGCGGGGGTCGTTGTCGAGCAGTTCAACGCCCTTCGCCGCCGCGGACGACGGGAAGTAGCCCGGCGCGAGGCTCGTCCGCTCGTCGCTCCCCGGTAGCTGCGCCGACGCGGCGGAGGGCAGAGCGACGAGCACGGCCGCGAACGCGGCCACGACTGCCGTGAACGGTCTGGCACGCTTGCTCGATGCGGCGGCCTCGCAGACCGCTCCCGCCATGTCGCCTCCCTCGGCGCCGTCGCGAACACCGCTCGGCGACCGACGCCGCACGGGCGATCGAGCGGACGGTGAGTCGACAGTAGACGATGAGCGGCGAGGCTGCCAAGCGTTTTCTCGCCTCCGGCTGCCGGCTCGCGCTCGTCGTCGTCGGCGCGCTTGCGCTCGCGGGCTGCAGCCCGGGCGGTAAGGATGAGGAGACGGACGAGCCGGCGGCAGGCGGGACGGTCGTCGAGGGCGGAGCACCCGGCGAGGAGCCCCGCGAGCTGACGCCCGAGGAGGTCGAGGAGCTCGAGCTGCCGTCGCACACGGATGCGGACGTCCGGTTCATGCAGGCGATGATCCTCCACCACGAGCAGGCGCTCGCGATGACGGCGCTCGTTCCCGACCGAACGGCGCGCGAGGACCTTCCGCTGCTCGCGCGGCGGCTGGAGATCTCCCAGCGGGACGAGATCGCGCGGATGAGGGGCTGGCTCGAGGAACGTGGGGAGGACGCGACCCACCACGGCGATCACGACCATGCGTCCGACGTGCCGGGCATGCTGACCGCCGCCGAGCTCGCCGCACTCGAAGCGGCGTCCGGCCGCCGGTTCGACGCGCTGTTCCTACGCTCGATGATCCGCCATCACCAGGGGGCGCTCGTGATGGTCGAGCAGCTCCAGGCGGAGGGCGGCGGCCAGGAGCCCGAGATCTCCGCCTTCACCTCGCATGTCGTCGCCGACCAGAGCATCGAGATCTCGCGCATGGCAGAGCTCCTCGCCGAGTTCGACGGCTAGGGCACGAGCCGTCTGCCGGGCCAGGTTGGGCCGGATAGCGGCCCGGCGGCATCAGCGGCCGTCGCCGGCTCGGGCCGTGTCCCGGCGGCGCTCGAGCGGGTCGAGGATCGGTGGAGGCCGAGCTCGACCGCCTGGCCTCGTCGCCGACTCTCCGCCACGTGGCCGGCGACGAACTCGCGATGCAGGGGCACTCGTCGGCCAGCGCGCCGGTCGCGCTCTTCGGCCGCTGGAACGGGTGGCTGCCGCGGACGCGGGCGCAGCGCTGCGCGTCGAGCCCTCGGGCGCGCCGCGCGAGGCCGCGGCGGCGCTCGCTCCGCAGGCGGCGTAGCGGCGTTCGCTCCGTGCGCGGTGGGTCGGTTACTCCGGTGCGGGGCCGACCCGCCGCGCCGTTTCCTCTACGGTCGGCTTCACGCGGCGTCGCCGGCGGGGCGTCGCGAACCGACAGGAGGCAAGATGAACGCGACCGATGACGCGGGCGGCCACGGCGCTCCTTCGCCGACCGAGCGAGAGCTCCGCTTCCGGATGACGTATTCGCGCCTCCTCGGAAGCCTGTTCCTGGCCGGGTTCCTCTCCTACGGCGTCGGCTCCGGGATCGTCGACTCCATCGTGGGCGACGCGGACGCCGTCACGACGATCCCCGACCGCGAGACCCTCCTCGCCTTCGGCGCCCTCCTGATGCTGCTGAACACCGGCGTCGACATCGGCAAGGGCGTTCTGTTCTTTCCCGTCCTCGAGGGCTACAGCAAGCGGATCGCGCTCGTGTACCTATCGGCGCTGATCGCCCAGGTCGTGCTGATGGACATCGGCGTGCTCCTGGTCTTGACGCTCGTGCCGCTGGCCCAGCTCGCCGTCGAGGCGGGCGGTGCGACGCCGGATTGGATCGCCGGGCTCGGCTCGCTGCTGCCGGATGCGAACACGATCGCCTACAACATGGGCCAGGCGGTCCTCAGCTTCGGCGGCGTCTTCCTGTGCTGGTTGCTGCTGCGGACGGGCCTGATCCCGCGCTGGCTCGCGGCGCTGGGTCTCGCAGGCTACGTCCTGCACGGCGTGGGCTCCGTCGCGGAGCTCTACGGGATCGGGATCGGCCTCTTCCTCTTGATCCCGGGCGGGATCTTCGAGGTCGTGCTCGCCTTCTGGCTGCTGATCAAGGGCTTCGATCGCGAGGCCTATGCGAGGGGCTTTCGCCTCGAGGAGCGCTTGGTCTAGCGCGCGGTTGGGGAAGTCGATCGTCTCCCGGTCGCTTCGTCGAGGAAGGGGCGGAGGGCGTCCGCGAGCAGGTCGGGAGCCTCCTCGGCCATGTGGTGGCCGCAGGCGAGGCGGACGCCCCGCACGTCGACGGCCCAGTCGCGCCAGATCTCCAGGGGATCCCCGTAGAGGTCCTCGGTATCGTCGTGGATCGCCCAGCCGACCAGCGTCGGACAGGTCACGCGGCGCCCCGCGGCCCGGTCGGCGTCGTCGTGCGCGCGGTCGATCCCGAGGCCGGCGCGGTAGTCCTCGCACATCGCGTGAACGGTCCGCGGGTCGTGGATCGCGCGCCGAAAGTCCTCGTACGCCTCCGAGCCCATGACGTCGGCTGTGGTCGCGTACCAGGCGTCGGGATCGGCGCTGATGACCCGCTCGGCCGGATTGGCGGTCTGGCCGAGGAAGAACCAGTGCCACCAGGCGGCGGCGAAGCGCGCGTCGCAGCGCCGCAGCGCCTCCCCGATTGGAACCGTGCCGAGGAACACGAGCGCGCGGACGCGCTCCGGCTGGTCGAGTGCAAGCCGGAACGCGACGTACGAGCCGCGGTCGTGGCCGACCACCGCGAAGCGCTCGTGCCCCAGCGCACGCATGAGCGCGGCGCAGTCCCGGGCCATCGCCCGCTTCGAATACGGCTCGTGGTCCGGCGTCGTCGGCGGCTTCGACGACTCGCCGTAGCCGCGCAGGTCCGGGCAGACGACGGTGTACACGTCGGCGAGCTGTGGCGCGACGCGATGCCAGGTGGCGTGCGTACGCGGGTGGCCCTGGAGCAGCAGGAGGGGAGCGCCGGAGCCGCCGTGACGGACGCGAAGGACCGCCTCGCCGACGTCGATGCGCTCGAGCTCGAACCCCGGGAACACCGGCCGTTCGTTCCCTCCGCAGGCCTCGCCACACGCTGTCCTGCGACGGCGTCGCCGAGCGCGTCGGCGGTGGTTCGATCGACCGCCTCCTCGCGAAGTACGCGCGCTCGGCGATGAAGGTCGCGAGCGGCGGCGCCGACCGCCTCCGCGTCTGTCCGGCGCCGTCGTGCCGAATGCTCTACCGCCCGAGCCGGCGCGATCAGCACTGGTGCTCGCGCCAATGCGGCACGCGCGCGCGGGTGGCACGGCACTACGCGGCAAGCCGGCGCTGACCGCGGCCCTCACCGGCGGGTGCTCCCCGCGCGCTCACGCGCGAGTGGACAGGAGCCGCTCGGCGTCGCGCAGGTCGGGCGCCCACTCGAGGCGACTCGCGCCCGCGAAGCGGAGGTAGGCGCGCAGGGCTCCGTCCATCGCGTCGGCGAAGCCGTCGGCGCGCGCCGGCTCGAAGCCGTCCTCCCACCAGAGGCCGAGCACCTCGACCCGGTCGGCGGCCCGGTCGAGGCGCGGCTCTATCCGGCCCACGAAGCGGTCGCGGAAGAGGATCGGCAGGGAGTACCAGCCGAAACGCCGCTTCGCCGGCGGGAAGAAGAGCTCCCACACGTACTCGAAGCCGAACAGGGACGCGAGCAGCGGGCGGTCCCAGACGAGCGGATCGAACGGCGGGAGAAAGGCGACGGACGGCGGCGGCTCGGGCGGCGTGGACAGCAGCTCGACGTCCTGCCGGAGCACGAAGCGGTTGCCGCGCACTCCTTCGACCTCGACGGGGACGAGCTCGCCGTCCGCGACGAGCTGCTGGCGCAACGCCGTCCGCCCGGGCCCAGCGACCGTCGGGCTTCGCGGGGCCGATTCCCGCGAAGATGTCACCGCCGCCGCCGACGCCGAGCAGTCCGTGCGCGCGGTAGCGCGAGTGCAGCTTGTGCCGGAGTTGAGCGGTGAACGGGACGTCGTGCTCCAGTACGTCGCCGGGGAGCAATCGCTCGAGCAGGTCGTAGTAGCGGCGGTTGCCCTCGCGCCGCGCGAGCCCGAGCACGCCCGTCAGCGTCAGCGCCTCGAGCGCCGCGCGGACCGTGTTCGTCGGCATCCCGAACCAGTCCGTCGTCGCGCCGCGCTCGCGTTCGAAGTCGAGCGCCGAGAGCGGGCCTTCCGCGCGGATGCGGTCGAGCACGCGCTCGGCGACGTCGCCGTGCTCGGCCAGCACCTGCGGCGTCCGCAGCGTCCAGGGCGCCCGGAACCACGGAAACTCGCTCGTCGGGACGAACGAGAGCCCCTTGTTGTAGGCCTCGAAGATCTCGCGCCGCTCGTAGAGCGTCTCGCACCAGGCGGGGTCGTAGTCGGCGACGCGCGCGTGGAGCACGAGGTCGTGGCTCCGGCCGGCGACCGCGATCGGGTCGTACTGGAGCGAGCCGAGCCGGCGGACGACCTCCATGACGGCGTCCGCGCCACCGGCGAGCGAGCGCGCGGGCGCGAGGCAGTGGCGCGCCACGAGAAAGCGGCGCGCGGCCTCGGCCGTGACCTTCACGGCACCATGGCTCACGGGTCGGCAAGCTGGAGGATCGTCGTGACGACCTCGTCGAGCGGCGCCGTCGTCCGCACCTCGTGCGTCGCGACTCGGCGTAGGAGCGGCTCGGCGACGGCGACGTCGTCGAGGAAGCGACGGAACTCCTCGGGCGCCTTGCCGTACGGGTTGTCAGATCTCGTCGCGAGCCTCTCCACGAGGACCTCGAGCGGTGCGCTCAGCAGGACGATCTGGTCGAACCGATCGTGGAACTGGGCCTGGTTCTCCTCGCACCCGGCGACGAACAGGACGTCCGCGTCCTCCTCCGCGAGGAGGGCGGCGATCGCTTCCTCTCGCCAGCGCTGTGTGCCGTCCGGCTGCCGGACGCACCAGCCGTCGTCGGTGTCGACGGCTTTGTACCCGCGCGCCGCGAGCTCGCGCACGACGCTCGACTTCCCCGTGCCGGACATCCCGGTGAGCAGCACTCGCTTCACGAGGTGAGCCTAGTGGCGACCGCATCGGACGAGGCGTCGCTTCCACGTGAACGTCAGGATCAGGATCCCGGCCCTCTAGACGTTCGATGCTGTTCGTCTTTGCCTACGTCGACATCTTCAGCCTCTACCGAGGTTCGAACGTGGTTTCCGCGGCCATGACTGCTCCTTCCCGTTGGTTCATCGGTCGCGGGCGCGCGTCCGCGTCTACGTCTCCCGTCTCCACTCCGGGCAGCCGGGAGCACGAACTGCCGGCGCCGCTGGGCTAAGGTCGCCGGCATGGCCGACGCCGTGGCCGAGCTCGAGCCCGACGAGCACCGGGTCACGCCGCTCGAGCTCTTCTTCGACCTGGTCTTCGTCTTCGCGATCACCCAGGTCACGGCCCTGCTCGCCGACGACCCGACCTGGGCCGGCGTCCTCCGCGGCATGCTGGTCCTCGCCGCGCTGTGGTGGGCGTGGGCGGGGTTCGCCTGGCTGACGAGCACGATGGACGTCGACGAGGGCGGCGTCCGGCTGGCGATGCTCGCCTCGATGGGCACGATGCTCGTCGTCGCCTTGGCCGTGCCGGGCGCCTTCGGCGACGACGCCGTGCTGTTCGGCGTGGCGTATCTGCTGGTTCGTGGGCTGCACGTCGTGCTCTACTCGATCGTCGGCCGCGACGATCCCAACCTCCTGGGCGCCGTCGTCCGGTTGGCGCCGACCGCCTTCCTGGGCGCTTCGCTGATCGTCGTGGCCGCGTTCCTCGAGGGGGACGCGCGCATCGCGCTCTGGGTCGCCGCGCTCGCGATCGACTACGTCGGACCGGCGGTCATCGGGGGCGGCCGCGGCTGGCGGATCGCGCCCGAGCACTTCGCGGAGCGGCACGGCCTGATCATGATCATCGCGCTCGGCGAGTCGATCATCGCGATCGGCGTCGGCGCCGGCTTCGAGCTCTCGCCGGGCGTCATCGCGGCGGCGGCGCTCGGGATCGTCGTCGTCTGCGCGCTCTGGTGGCTCTACTTCGACGTGGCCGCGATCTTCGCGCGCGAGCGCCTCGTGCGGGCGCGCAGCGCCGAGCAGGCCCGGCTGGCGCGGGACGCGTACAGCTACCTGCACCTGCCCATGGTCGCCGGCATCGTCCTCTTCGCCCTCGGCCTGAAGACGACGCTCGGCCACGTCGACGAGGCGCTCGCGACGGTTCCCGCGGTCGCGCTTTGCGGCGGCGCCGCGCTGTACCTGCTCGCGCACATCGGCTTCCTCTTCCGGGCGACCCGCCGCATCTTCCGGCGGCGAACCGTCGGCGCGATCGTGCTGCTCGCCCTCGTCCCGGCGGCGACGACCGTTCCGGCACTCGCCGGGCTCGCCCTCGTGGCCGCCGTCTGCTCGCTTGTGGTGGCGTACGAGGCGATCCGCTACCGCGAGCACAGGGTTCAGGTACGGCACCCCGAGCTCGTGGCGTGACGGTGCCGACCGGGACTCTTGATCGCATACGCCGCCGCGTTCACGATCGCGCTCGTGGACGCGCCGGCCGCTCACGAGCTGCTGAACCTGGCGGAGGAAGCAAGCAGGCATGCGTACGAGCGAGACGCTGCGGACTGGACCGAACGGCTCGATGCCCGTGCGTCCGAGCTGCGGCCGGCCGTCGAGACTTTGGTCGCGGCCGGCGATCACCTCGCGGCGCTTCGTCTCGTCGCGGCCCTCCGCGTCTACGCGCAGGACAGTGGGCGCGCCGACGTGGTCCGGTCGCTCGCGGACCACGTGCTCTCGC
>JACVRR010000006.1 GCA_014534345.1 Thermoleophilia bacterium
CTGCCTCCCGTAGGAGTCTGGGCCGTGTCTCAGTCCCAGTGTGGCTGATCGTCCTCTCAGACCAGCTACGGATCGTCGCCTTGGTGAGCCATTACCCCACCAACAAGCTAATCCGCCGCGGGCCCATCCTCGGCCGGAGGCCGAAGCTACCTTTGGTCCGCCGCCCGTAGGCTGCGGACGTAATTCGGTATTAGCACCGGTTTCCCGGAGTTATCCCGATGCCGAGGGCAGGTTACCCACGTGTTACTCACCCGTTCGCCGCTCCGTACCCGGGGCAAGCCCCGGGCCGATCGCTCGACTTGCATGTGTTAAGCGCGCCGCCAGCGTTCGTCCTGAGCCAGGATCAAACTCTCCGTGAAGAAGGTGTTTCCGCCGAAGCGGAAAGCTTTCGTCACTTCGAGCTTGCGCTCAAAGTCCGCCTCCGAAGAGGCGAGACAGGGTTGACTCGTCCAGGTCGCCGAAGCAAGCCGGACGAGGCTCGACGTAAACGCACGCTGCTGAGTTTTCAAAGACCGCGCCACCGTCCGGCGGCGAAAGAAAAGCCTCCGACTCGCGCCGAAGGCCTCCTGAGTCGATCCCGATCGTAGCAGGGGTGGCTCGGAAGGCGCTCCAGACTCGAGTGACAGGGACCTTTCAACCGCCACCCTCTCGGGCAGCCGGAGTAGTGTAGCAGCGCGCCTGCCCGTGTCAAGAAAGGAGAAAACGGCTTGTTCAAGCCGTTTCCGCGACGCGAGCGAAGCGGCGCCGGCCGACCTGGAGCAGGGCTCCGGCGAGGCGCGCCCGCGGGAGGTCGAGGTCGTGAACGACCTCGCCGTCGACGCGGACTGCGCCGTGCGCGAGGAGGCGCCGCGCCTCGCTCGTCGACGTGATCCCGAGCGCCGCGACGAGCAGCGCGGGCAGATGGACCGGATCGCCGGGCGGCAGCCCGATCTGCGGGGCGTCCTCGGGCGCCTCGCGCCCGCGGACGACGCGCGTGAAGCGCTGCTCCGCCCGCCGCGCGGCCTCCTCCCCGTGCGCGCGGGCGACGACGAACCGGGCCAGCGCGAGCTTCGAGTCGAGCGGGTCGGCGAGCGGATCCTCGTCCGACTCGAGTACCAGCCGGTAGTACTGCGGCAGCAGCTCGTCGGGGATGCGCATGGCCTTGCCGAATTGCTCGTCCGCTTCCTCCGCGAGCCCGATGTAGTTGCCCCGCGACGCGCTCATCAGGGAGCCGTCCCAGCTGAGCAGCAGCTCGACGGTGAGCGCGACCTGCGGCTGCAGCCCGTAAGCGTCCATCACGTCGCGGCCCATCAGCAGGTTGTAGAGCTGGTCGGTCCCACCGAGCTCGACGTCCGCCTCCACCGCCACGGAGTCGTACGCCTGCATCAGCGGGTAGAGCAGCTCCGAGACGGAGATCGGCGTCTGCTCGCGGAAGCGCTTCGCGAAGTCGTCGCGCTCGAGCAGACGCGCGACGGTCGCCGTGCGGGTCAGACGCAGGATCTCGGCGAACTCGAGCTTCGCGAGCCATTCGCTGTTGAAGCGGAGCTCCGTGCGCTCCGGGTCGAGGATGGTCGACGCGTGCTCGAAGTAGCGCCGCGCGTTGCGGTCGATCTCGTCCGGCGAGAGGATCGGCCGCGTTGCCGAGCGTCCGGATGGGTCGCCGATCCGGGTGGTGTAGTCGCCGACGATCAGCACGCCGACGTGCCCGGCCCGCTGGAACGCCGCCATCCGCTGGAGCGGGATCCCGTTGCCGAGCGTGACGTGCGGCGCGGTCACGTCGATCCCGAGCTTCACGCGCAGCGGCCGGCCCAGCGCGAGCTTCCGCTCGAGCTCGCCCGCGGGGAGCACATGCACGGCGTTGCGTGTGAGCTCCGCGAGCTGGTCGGCGACCGCCATGCGGCGATTCTAGGGCCGCGAAGCCGGCGTGACGCGGGCGCCGACCGGCCTGCTGAGGAAGCGCGAGCCCGCCACGGCGTACCGCCACGGCCGGTCGGCGGCCCGGGAGATCCCCACGCGCCGACCGGTCACGACGGGCGGCTCCGCCGTCCGCGCCAGCACCGCGAACGGCGGCTCGTCGAGCGGGGCGCCGTCGTGCGCGCCCGTCACGCCGAGCGCCTGGCAGAGGCGGCCGGGCCCCGAGCAGAGCAGCCGCAGGGCGTCGACCCGCCTGCGCGCCCGCATCACGTCGAGCCCGTCCGTCGGCTCGAGCGCGCGGACGAGCACGGCGCTGGCGACGCCCTCGTCCTCGCACACGAAGTTGAGGCACCAGTGGATGCCGTACGAGCGGTACACGTACGCGCGGCCGGGAGGGCCGAACATCGACACGTTGCGCGCCGTGCGCCCGCGGAACCCGTGTGCCGCAGGGTCGTCGTGGTCGTACGCCTCGACCTCGACGATCGGGCCGCCCACTCCGTCGACGAGCAGCGTCGCGCCGAGCAGCTCTGGCGCGACGTCGTGCACCGAGCGGGCGAAGAAGGCTCGGCGGAGCGGCGGTGCCACGCGCGCGCATGCTACGGGGCTTCCCCGCGCCGACCGCGTGGCGTCGCCTGCACGCCGTCGGTGGGCTAGAACAGCTTCGGCGCGTCCTCGGGGCTCGCGCTCGCCTCCAGCAGGCGGCGCGCGCGCCGGCTGTACTCGCCGACGTCGAAGCGTCCGGTTTCGGCGTCCTCCACGATGCGCTGCGCGAGCTGGAGCGCCTCGGACAGGAGCGGTGCCACGCGATCGGCCTTCACCCCCATGTCGAGGAGGATCGTCCGCTCGGTGCGCGAGGCGACGACCGGCTCGGCGATCCCCTCGACCCAGACCCGCGTCCGCCGGCCGCCGCCGCGCTCGTCGCCGCGCAACGGCTCCAGCGCGTAGATCTTGTCCGCGCGCGCGTACTTCCCGAAGCCGAGGAAGACCATCCTGGCCGGCCCGTCCGCCACGGGCGCCGATTATGACGCCTGCCGAACGGCGCTACTCGCCGGCCGCGACGGCAGGCGCCGGCTCCGGACGCAGCATCCGCCACGCCGTGATCGCGGCGAGCGCGACCCAGATCAGGTCGAAGCCGCCGAACACCGTGTCGAGGTTCTCGCGAAAGAGCGAGAACATGTCCCCGGAGAGGACGCCGACCTCTACGCCCTGCTCCTCGGCCACGTCCTGGATCGTCCACGCGAAGGAGAGGTACTTCCCGACGAGCACGCCGAGCAGCGCGCACGCGACGGCGACCGCCTGCAGCGTCGCGCCGCGCGTTCCCCGCGCGGCGAAGCCGACCGCCAGCCCGACCAGCAGACCGATGGCCCACGCGACGATCCCGACCTCGTACTCCGAGAAGCGCACGATCGCGCCCCAGGCGACCCCGCCCGCGAGCGCCGCCATCAGGCCCGCGACGGTGGCGGGGAGGAGCACCGCGCCCTCCTCGCGCAGCGGTGCCGGATACGCGCCGGCGGGAACCCCCGCGTCCGGGCGCTCGGCGTCGTCGACGGACCTCGGCTCCATCTCCGGTCGCACGATGGCGGCGGACGTCCGGCGTGTCAACGGGCGGGCGACGGCAGGCCCGGCCGGCTTACGGGCCGAGCGCGCGGCGCAGCGCGTCAACGACGCGCTCCTGGTCGTCCCGCTCGATCCCCGCGTAGAACGGGAGCGCGAGCGTGCGGGCGCTCGCCTCCTCGGCGATCGGGCACAGTCCCTCGGCGAAGCCGAACCGCTCGCGCATGTACGGCTGCAGGTGGACGCAGGGGATGTACTCCGCCGTCGCCACGCCCTCTCGCCGCAGCCGCTCCATGACGCGCGCGCGGTCGGTGCCCGGAGCGAGGGCGACGACGTACACGAACCAGGAGCGCCGGTGGTCGTCGTCGTCGGCGGCCGGCAGCCCGACTCCGACGTTGTCCAGCAGCTCGCCGTAGCGCTCGGCGGCCGTCCGGCGGAGCGCCAGCATGTCGTCGAGCTTCTCCAGCTGGGCGATTCCGACCGCGGCCTGGAGGTCGGTCCAGCGGTAGTTGAGCCCGAGGCGAACGTGATCGAACCAGGCGCCGCCGCCGTACGAGCGTCCCTGGTTGCGCAGGCTCACGAGCAGCTCGCGCTCGTCCACCGAGTCGGTAACGACGACCCCTCCCTCGCCCGTCGCCAGCTGCTTGTTGGGGTAGAAGCCGAAGATCGCCGGAACGCCGTGGCCGCCGACCGGTCGGCCCTTGTACTCGGCGCCGAGCGCTTGCGCCGAGTCGTCGATCAGCCGCAGGCCGTGCCGCTCGCAGATCTCGCGCAGCGGGTCGAGCTCGCACGGGTAGCCGAAGATGTCGACGGCGACGACGGCGCGCGTGCGCGGCGTGATCGCCGCCTCCACCGCAGCCGGATCGAGGTTCAACGTGCGCGGGTCAACCTCGGCGAACACGGGCGTCGCGCCCTGCACGACGAAGCAGTTCGCCGAGGCGACGAACGTGAACGGCGACGTGATCACCTCGTCGCCGGGCCCGAAACCGGCCGCCAGGCAGAGGAGGTGCAGCCCCGCCGTGCCGCTCGAGAGGGCGACGGCGTAGCGCGCGCCGACCCGCTCGGCGAGAAGCTCCTCGAAGCGGTCGATCGTCGGCCCGAGCGACAGCCGGCCCGAGCGCAGCACCTCGAGGACGAGCTCCTCCTCGCGCTCGCCGAGGAGCGGGCGTGCGAGCGGAATCGTCCGCTCGGCCCGGACGTCCGTCACGCGGGCGCCGGGGCCTGCTTCTCGGCTTCCCCGAGCGCGTTCGGTGCGGCCGAGAAGTCGACGTACTCGAGCCAGTGCGCCCACCGCTCGCTGCCGCCGCGCACCGTCTCGAGGTACGCCTTCTGGAGCTCGAGCGTGATCGGCCCAACCCCGATCTCCGCCTGGTCGACCGAGCGGACGGGCGTCACCTCGGCCGCGGTACCGGTCATGAAGACCTCGTCGGCCAGGTACAGGTCGGTGCGGATCAGGTTCCCCTCGCGCACCTCGTACCCGAGCGAGCGCGCGATCTCCATCACGCACTGGCGCGTGATCCCGGGCAGGATCGAGGTCGAGAGCGGCGGCGTCGTGATCAGGCCGTCCTTGACGACGAACACGTTCTCGCCCGAGCCGTCGGCGACGACCCCCTCCGCGGTGAGCAGGATCGCCTCGTCGTAGCCCGCCTGGTTCGCCTCGGTGACGGCGAGCATCGAGTTGAGATAGATGCCTGTCGCCTTGGCGGTGTGCGGGATGACGTTCGGGCCGATCCGCTGCCAGCTGGAGATCTTCGCCCTGATCCCCTCGCGCAGGCTTTCCTCGCCGAGATACGCCCCCCACGGCCAGCTCATGATCACGCAGTCGATCGGGTTGCCGGCAGCCGAGACGCCGAGCTCTCCGTACCCGTAGAAGCAGATCGGGCGCAGGTAGCACTCGGGCAGGCCGTTGACCGCGACCAGCTCCAGCGAGGCCGCGCGCAGCTCCTCGACGGAGTACGGCAGGTCCATGCCGAGCAGGCGAGCCGACTGGTGGAGCCGGACGAGATGGTCGGTCAGGCGGAAGACCGCGGGACCGCTCGCCGTCTCGTAGCAGCGGATCCCCTCGAACACGCCGGAGCCGTAGTGGAGCCCGTGGGCTCCGACGTGGATGCGGGCGTCCGCCCAGTCCACGAGCTCGCCGTTCATCCAGATCTTGTCGGTTTCCTGCACTGCTCCTCCTTCTCCCGCGGCCGCCGAGATGTTATGCCCCGCCCTCGACGGCGTCCATCGGCTGCGCGCGTGACAGGCGGACGAGCTCGTCGGGAGCGAGGCCGGCGAGGTGGCGCTCGGAGCCGGCCCCGACCCAGACGCGCTCGTGGGCGAGGAGCGTGCGCTCGATCAGGACGCGCGCGACCCGTGGCAGGGGGAAGGGCGCGACGGCGCCGGGCGCGAACCCGGTCGCCGCCTCGACGTCCGCTCGCCGCGCGACCCACGCGCGCGGCACGCCGAGCGCGGACGCGACCTTGCCGGCGTCGGCTCGGCGATCGCCGGGGACGAGCACGACGGCGATGCCGCCGTCGTAGCGGAAGACGACCGACTTCACGATCTGCGCCAGGTCGCAGCCGACGGCGGCGGCGGCGTCCTCCGCCGTCGGCGTCTCTTCGGCGAACTCCTCCAGCCGGGCCTCCGCGCCGGCCGCTCGCAGGAAGCCGGCGACTCGCTCGACCGGCTCTGGCCACTCCACGCGGGCAGCGTATCCCCGGCCGCCGGGCCGAACGCCGGCGAGCTCGACGCGGACGGCGGCGTCAGCCGAGCCGGATGAAGCGGGCGTCGTCGAACCCCTCGCCGCGGAAGCGCTCGACCAGTGCCGGGGGCGGCTCGGCGTCGAGCGTGAGCGCCATCAGCGCCTTCCCGCCGCGACGCGTGCGCGAGACCGCCATGTTCGCGATGTTGACGCCGGCCGAGCCGAACAGCGTCCCGACGTGGCCGATCACGCCCGGCACGTCGTCGTAGCGGAACAGCACCATCAGCGGCGCGAGCTCGATCTCGAGCTGGAAGCCGAGCGCGCTGACGAGCCAGTGGCGGTCGCGCCCGCCGATCGTCGTGCCGGCGACCCGCGCCTCGTCGCCGTCGCGCACGACGGCGACGCGCACGAGCGAGGTGAAATCGCGCGCGGCGGGCCGCCGCTCCTCGCCCACCTCGATCCCGCGGTCGGCGGCGATCAGCGGGGCGTTGACGTAGTTCACCGGCTGCTCCGTCCGTCCCTGGAACGCGCCGTTCAGCGCAGCGACCGTGAGCAGCCGCGTGTCGTACTCCGCGACCGCCCCGTAGTACGTCAGCCGGATCGCGTCGGCGCGCCCGTCGGCGACCTCCATCGCCAGCCGCCCGAGCTTGGCGGCGAGCGGGACGAGCGGCCCGAGCACCTCGAGGTCCTCCGGGCCGATCGCGGGGATGTTGACCGCGTTCGTCACCAGCCCGCCCTCGAGCGCGGCGACCACCTGCTCGGCGACGATGATGCCCGCCCGATCCTGCGCCTCCGCGGTCGAGGCGGCGAGGTGAGGCGTCGCCACGACGTTGTCCAGCTCCAGCAGCGGCCCGCGGTACGGCTCCCGCGCGAAGACGTCGAGCGCGGCGGCGGCCACCTTGCCCGAGCGCAGCGCGTCCGCGAGCGCCTCCTCGTCGACCAGCTCGCCGCGCGCGGCGTTCACGAGCCGCACGCCGTCACGCATGCGGGCGAACGCATCGCGTCCGATCAGCCCTCGCGTCTCGGCGGTGAGCGGGAGGTGCAGCGTGACGAAGTCCGCCTGCGCGTACACCTCCTCGGGCCGCTCCGCCGGCGTCACGCCCAGCTCGCGGAAGCGCTCGCGCGAGACGAACGGATCGTGGCCGACGACGTGCATGCCGAGCCCGACCGCGCGCCGCGCGACCTGCTGGCCGATCCGGCCGAGGCCGAGCACGCCGAGCGTCTTCTCCGCCAGCTCGACGCCCGCCCAGCGCGAGCGCTCCCAGCGTCCCTGCTTCAGCGCGGCGTGCGCCTGGGGGATGTTGCGCGCGAGCGCAACCAGCAGGCCGATCGTGTGCTCCGCCGCCGAGACGATGTTCGACTCGGGTGCGTTCGCGACGACGATCCCGCGCCTCGTCGCCGCGTCGACGTCGACGTTGTCGACCCCGACGCCCGCTCTCCCGATCGCCCGCAGCCGCCCCGCCCGCTCGAGCAACGAGGCGTCCAAGCGCGTCGCCGAGCGGACGACGATCGCGTCGTACTCGCCGATCCGCTCGACGAGGTCGCCGTCGGGGTCGACGTCGACGTCGAAGCGCTCGCGCAGCAGCGCGACGCCCGCTTCGGCGATCGGCTCGCGCACGAGGACGCGCGGGCGGCTCATCGAGCACGATCCAGGCAGCTGCGGCGGTGCACCTGCCAGAAGACCGAAGCGCTCATCCCGGCGAAACCAGACCCGTAGGGTGTCACACGTGCGTGTGCTGCAACGCGCTACGCGCCCTGGAATCACGCCGCAGCGTCACACGCTTCCCTCCCGCCGCCCGGCACCCGTGAAGCTGCCCATCGGTGCCTCATACGCGCTACGCGCCCTGGAATCACGCCGCAGCGTCACACGCTTCCCTCCCGCCGCCCGGCACCCGTGAAGCTGCCCATCGGTGCCTCATACACCTCTAGCGCCCGGCTGACCGCGCGGCCCCGATCGACCTCGGCACCCAGCTCGGCGAGCACGAGCTCGACCCCGGCCAGCGCGGTGGCGACGTCGAACACGTCGAACCAGCCGATGTGGCCGATGCGGAAGATCCTCCCCTTCAACTCGCCCTGGCCGCCGACGAGCTGGATCCCGAAGCGGTCTCGCAGCACGAGCAGCAGCTCGGCGGGATCGACCGGCTCGGGTGCGCGGATGGCGGTCACGACCGCCGAGCGGTCCTCGTCCGGCGAGAACAGCTCGAGCCCCATCGCCTTCGCGCCCTCACGGCACGCCCGACCGAGCCGGACGTGGCGCTCGAAAACCGCGTCGAGCCCCTCGTCGAGGATCAGCCCGAGCGCGACGTCGAGCGCGCGCACCAGCGAGACGGCCGGCGTGACCGGCGGGTCGAGCTTCTCCTGCGCGCGCCGCGTGCGTTCCCAGTCGAGCAGGTAGCGCGGCGAGGCCGACCCGCGGGCCGCCTTGAGCGCCGCGGGCGAGACGGCCACGAGCGACAACCCGGGCGGTGCCATCAGCGCCTTCTGCGATCCGGACGCGACCACGTCGACTCCCCACTCGTCGGTCTCGAGCGGGACCGCGCCGAGGCTCGACACCGCGTCGACGACGACCAGCGCGCCCGCCTCGCGGGCCGGCGCCGCCAGCGCCGGCAGGTCGACGACGACTCCGGTGGAAGTCTCGGAGTGGGTGAGGAACACCGCGCGGGCGCCGCCGGCGTCCGCGAGCGCCAGGCGCAGGTCGGCCGGCTCGGGCGTCTCGCCCCAGGCGTAGCGGACGTGGACGAGGTCGCCGCCGTAGGCGTCGACGAGCTCGGCCCAGCGCTCGCCGAAGTAGCCCGCCGAGACCACGACCGCGCGGTCGCCCGGCGAAAGGACGTTCGCCACGGCGGATTCGAGCGCCCCCGTCCCCGGGGTGGTGAAGAGGAGCACGTCGCCCTCGGTGCGCGCGACGGCGGCCAGCCGCCCGAGGCAGCGGGCGTAGATCTCGCGGAAGTCGGGCCCGCGGTGGTGGAGGACCTGCTCCGAGAGCGCCGCGAGCACCGCCGGGGGCACGGGCGTCGGCCCCGGCGTCAGCAGGTAGCGCTTCTCGGGCACTCGGCGTCAGGCTAGCGCGCGACGGTGACGACGTTCTCCAGCGGCTCGCCGCGGGCGAGGCGGAGGAGCTGCGCGACGACCAGCTCGCGCCGGCCGCGCTCGGTGCCCTCGGTGTGGCCCGACGAGTGCGGCGTCATCACGACGTTGTCGAGCTCCCCGAACGGGAATGCCGACGGCGCGGTCCGCTCTCCGCGGCGCTCGGGGTACCGCCACCACGTGTCGAGCGCGGCGCCGGCGATCCGGCGCTCCTTCAGCGCCTCGTAGAGCGCGCGCTCGTCGACGAGCCCGCCCCGGGCCGGGTTGAGCAGGTAGCCCTCGGCGCCGAGCAGGTCGAGCTCGCGGCGTCCGATTAGGCGCTCCGTCTCGCCGGTCAGCGGCAGCGCGAGGAGGACGACGTCCGCCTCCGACAGCAGACGGTCGAGCTCGTTCAGCCCGCCGAGCCAGCGGAGACCGTCCGCGGTTCGTCCCACCGGCGTCCGCGTCACGGCCGCCGCCTCCATGCCGAACGGCCGCACCAGCTCGACCGTGCGCCGCGCGATGTGCCCGTACCCGACCGCACCGAGCGTGCGTCCGCGGAGCTCGCGCTCGAGCGGCGGACGCAGCCACTCACCGTCGCGCAGGGCGCGGTCGTACGCGAGGAGGTGGCGCGTGAGGGTCAGCATCGTCAGCACGGCCCACTCGCCGATCGCGTCCTCGTGGGAGTAGGCGTTGCAGAGCGCGCACCCTGGCGGCAGCGCATCGCGCTCGATCGAGTCGGCGCCCGCCGACAGCGCCTGGACGAGCCTTAGCCGCCGCGCGCCTCGGGTGTCGTCGGCGGTCAGCCGGTTGCAGACGACTGCGTCGGCGTCGGCCAACTCGTCGACGAGCTCGACCTCGGGGACGTCGCGCAGACGCTCGTCGAGGTTCAGCCAGTCGCTGAACAGAGCGACACGGACGCGCACGCAGCCGGACGCTACCTGGCTGCGGCGGCGACCGGCCGTCCGCCGCCGGCTTCTAGGGTCCGCGCCATGGAAGCGCTGCTCGCGTTCGCCGCCGCGCTCGTCACGCTGCGCCTCGCCGGGCGGCTCGCGACGCGCTGGCGGGAGCGCCGCTCGCCCCACCTCGCCGCCTGGTCGGCCGCCCTCGCCGCCTACGCGATCGCGTCCGGGGCGCTCGCAGCAGGCGCGGCAGCCGGGTGGAACGAGGCGGCGTTCCGCGTCTACTACCTGGGCGGGGGTCTCCTGACGGCGCCGCTGCTCGGGGCAGGCTCGCTGCTGCTCGCCGGCCGGCGGGCGGTCGTCCCGGTCGTGCTCGTGTACGCGGGGGTCGCGTCCGGCGTCGCGCTCGCCGAGCCGCTCGCGGCGCCCGTCTCGGGGACGGAGATCCCCGAGGCCCAGCGTCACTTCGACCTCTTTCCGGCGCGCGTGCTCGCGATCGCCGCGAACACGGCCGGCACGCTCGCGGTCGTGGTCGTGGCCGCGGCGACCATCCGCCGCCGGCCCGTCGGTAACGCCCTGATCCTCGCGGGCGTGAGCGTCGCAGCCGTGGGCAGCGCGCTCTTCGGTCTCGGCGTCGCGGGGACCGCCGCATCGCTCGCGATCGCCGCGATCCTGCTGTACGCCGGCTTCGTCGCGCGCCGCTGACGTTGCCATCCCAGGCGCCGGCCGTTGTCCACACAGGCACGCAGGCTGACGCGGGAATCCGTCTTTTGCAGCAGCTTTCTACAGGGTTCGCGAGCGTGCCGTAAGCATCCCGTAAAGATTTCGTCCGCGGGGGAGCCCCGCTGGTACGGTCGCCGCCGCACAGAGACGTCAGCTCGTTCGATCCGAGCCGGTCACCCGTGGGCTCGTGTCGGACCCGCTGCCAGGAGGTTCTCACCGGATGCAGAGACTGTCGACCCTCGTCGCCGTTCTCGCGCTCTCGGCCGCAGCCGCCCCGGCGTTCCTGCTGGCCGCGGTCGCGGTCGAGGACGCGACGCCGGCGGCGGCCGAGACCGAGCCGACCCCGACGACCGCCGCCGTGACGGCAACCGCGACGGCCGCCTTTGCCGAGCGCGAGCGGCGCGTGAGGCCGAAGCCGCCGCGGCGGCGCCAGGCGAACAAGCTGCCCCGTGGCAGCCGGTACCTCGTCGCCCACATCCGCCGGCACCAGCGCGCCACCTGGAACTGGCAGCGCGTGATGGCCACGCGACTGACGCCGTCGGCCTTCGCCGTGCAGACTGCGCGGAGCAAGTCGTACCGCCGCTGGGTCCTCCGGTTGTGGAAGCGGCGCCATGCCCAGGCGCGCCGCCAGGCGCAGAACCCGCCGAACGAGTGGGCGTGGCGTTGCATCCAGCGGTACGAAGGTGCCTGGAACGACCCGAACCCGCCCTACTGGGGCGGCCTGCAGATGGATTGGTCCTTCATGCGCGCGTACGGCGGGCACCTGCTGCGGCGGAAGGGCACCGCCGACCGCTGGACGCCGCTCGAGCAGATGTGGGTGGCCGAGCGCGCGCTTCGCGCGGGCCGGGGGTTCTACCCGTGGCCGAACACCGCGCGGCGCTGCGGCCTCTTGTAGCGTGGGGGAACGAACGGTTCCCCCCACGGGCCCCCCTCCCTTTTGCACCTCCTGGTGACGGACGCCTGCGTGCGCTCTCGCGGAGGCAAGCTCCGCTTCGCGCAAGGGACCGCCTCGCCGTTGCAGGGCACTCTTTGCCTTGCAGGCCTGCGCGGCGGGGGCCGCGCGCAGGCCAGGAACTCCTACGAAGACTCCTGACGCCTCGCGCGCGGCCGGAATGGGGGCTCGTCCCTCGCCAGCATTCCGGCCGGCCGATGGCCTTGGGAAGGACCTCGTGGCTCTGAGCCACGAACCGCCGCTCACCAGCCACCGCCGTCCGCACTGTCAGGCGTCGCGGTCCTCAGCCGATCGATCGCCGCGTGATCCGTCCTCGCGCCCGCGAGACAGCGCTCTCGCGGGCGCGACCTCTTGGCCGCGCGATTCTCGTCGCCGCGAAGCGCGGAGCGCTTCGCGGCTAGGCTTACGGTCGTGGGACGCGGATCTCGGTCGATCAGGCGCTGGCGGAACGACCGTCAGCGCAAGAAGAAGGAACGCCAGAAGCGGCGCGCCGCGGCGGCGCCCCGCCGGTAGCCACCGCAACCGGCTACGACAGGCGCGTGAACCTGCCCGTCGGCCCTCCGCTGCCGCCCATGCTGGCTCGGCTCGCCCGCGAGCTGCCGACCGGTGACTTCTTCTTCGAGCCCAAGTGGGACGGCTTCCGCTGCCTGGCCTTCCGGGCCGGCGACGAGGTCGATCTCCGCTCACGGCACGACCGGCCGCTCGCGCGGTACTTCCCGGAGGTCGTCGAGGCGCTGCGGCGGCTGCCCGCCGCCCGCTTCGCGCTCGACGGCGAACTGGTCGTGCTCCGCAGGAGCGGCTTCGACTTTCCGTCGCTGATGGCGCGCCTCCACCCGGCGCCGACGCGGGTCGAGCGGCTCCGCCGCGAGACACCGGCCCTGCTGATCGCGTTCGACCTGCTCTCGCTCGGTGACGACGACCTCCGCGCGCGGCCCTTCGCCGAGCGGCGGCGCCTGCTCGAGGAGGTCGTCGCCCCGGACGCAAGCGGGGTCTTCCTCACGCCGCTGACGGCCGACCCGTCGATCGCGGCGACCTGGCTCGCCCGGTTCGCGGGGGCGGGGATCGACGGCGTCGTCGCGAAGGGGCGTGCCGCCGAGTACGTCCCCGGCTCGCGCACGATGGTCAAGGTGAAGCCGGAGCGGACGGCGGACTGCGTCGTCGCCGGCTTCCGCTGGCTCGTCCACCGCGCCCTTCCGAGCTCGCTCCTCCTGGGGCTGTACGACGAGGCGCGCTTGCACCACGTGGGCGTCGTCTCCTCGTTCACGGGACACCAGCGCGAGCGGCTGCTCGAGGTGCTGCGCCCGCTCGTCGTCGAGCTGGCGGGGCATCCGTGGGAGCACGGTTTCCTCGTGGAGGGCGGCGCAACGGGCAGGCTCCTCGGGGCCGCCGGGCGCTGGACGCCCGACATGGTGCGGGACTGGGTGCCCGTCGCCCCCCGGCTCGTCTGCGAGGTCGCGTACGACCAGCTCGACGGTCGCCGCTTTCGTCACCCGGCGCGCTTTCGCCGCTGGCGTCCCGACCGCGAGCCCGCTTCCTGCGGCTTCGACCAGCTCCAGGTCGCCCCCGCGGACATCGGCCAGCTACTCGCCGCCGCGTGAAGAGGCCGCCCGTCTCGTTCGGCCCTCGGACGCCCGCTTCGCTCGCCGGCCGCACCGCCGCGGCTGGCGAGCGGCTGCGCCTTGACCCTCGTACGCGTCTCCAACGCCGGCAAGCCCCTCTGGCGGGACGGGTTCACGAAGGGCGAGGCGGTCGCGTACTACGAGCGAGTCGCGCCCGTCCTGCTTCCGCATCTGGCCGGACGCCCGGTGACGCTGCGCCGGTTCCCGGACGGCGTCGACGGTCTCAACTGGTACCAGTTCCAGTGGCCCCGTGGGCATCCGGACTGGCTACGGAGCGTCGTGCTGGGGCGCTTCGCCTACTGTCTGGTCGGGGACGTTCCGTCGCTTCTGTGGGCGGCCAACCTGGCGGCCGTCGAGCTGCATCCGCTGCTCGCGCCGGCCGAGCGGCCGGACGAGCCGTCGTTCGTCGTGCTCGATCTCGACCCGGGGCCGCCGGCGGGGCTGGCCGAGTGTCGGCGCGCGGCGCTGGCGGCCCGAGACGTCCTACGGAAGACGGGGCTGCAGTGCTTCGCGAAGACGTCGGGCTCGCTCGGCCTGCACCTCTACGTGCCGCTCGCGCCGGGGCACCGCTTCGCCGCGACGAAGGCGTTCGCGCGCACGCTCGTGGAGCGGCTGGCGTCCGAGCTGCCCGAGCTCGTCGTCGCGCGAACCGCCGTCGAGGGACGGCGCGGCAGGGTGCTCGTCGACTGGGTCCAGAACTCGCGCCGGCGGTCGACCGTCGCGGCGTACTCGCTGCGGGCCGGGCCGACGCCCACCGTCTCGACGCCGGTGACGTGGGACGAGGTCGAGGGTGGAGCGTCGCTCGTTTTCGGCCCAGCGGAGGTGCTCGCCCGGGTCGAACGGGTCGGCGACCTCTTCGCACCCGTGCTGCGAGACGACCAGCGGCTCCGCTAGCCGGCCGGCGGCGGAAGCGGTGCGCGGGGGACCGCCGCCGTCCCCCGCACCCGGGAATCAGCGCGCCTTCGCCCGCTCGCGCTCGTACCGCTCGCGCAGGTCGAACTGCGTGTCGGCCTCGCGGCGGGTGGGAGCGTCTGCGGCCGCGATGTCCACGCCGCCGGCGAACGCCGCCCGCGGCTCGCGGCGCCGGCGCGCGTTCAGCTCGGCGTACGCGATCCCGCCGAGGACGAGGATCCCCACGATCGCACTGACGATCAGGTACCACGCTGGCATCCGGCAACCTCCTCGAGAGCTCGTCGTCTTGCACTGCTAACGGCGAAAGGCGCGATCCGGCTACGGCAGCCGCGTGCGAGTCGGAGGTCGTCGCGTCGAGCGTTCCGGTCGCCACGAGCCCGAGGGGCGGCGGGTAGCGCGAGGCGGCCCGCGCGCTACTCCCCGATCGCCTTCAGCAGCACGCGCTTGCGGCGCCGGCCGTCGAACTCGGCGTAGAACACCTGCTCCCACGGACCGAGATCGAGCTCGCCGTCGGTGATCGCGAGCACCACCTGGTGGCTCATCAGGTGCCGCTTGAGGTGTGCGTCCGCGTTGTCCTCGCCGTCGTTGTGCCGGTACTGCTCGACCGGCTCGTGCGGCGCGAGCCGCTCGAGCCAGTCGTCGAAGTCCTGGATCAACCCCGACTCCGCGTCGTTGACGTACACCGCCGCCGTGATGTGCATCGGGTTGACGAGGCAGAGCCCGTGCCGGATCCCCGACCTGCGCACGAACTCCTCGACCTGCGGCGTGATGTTCAGGTAGTCACGCCGGTTCGGCGTCTCGAACCACAGGTACTCGGTCGCGTGGCGCACGCGCCGAGAGTACGCGCAGGCGAGGGGACCGACCCTCGGAAGCCGGTCCCCTTCTCCTAGGCCGACAGCAGCCGCTCGAAGAACGAGCGGTAGCGCTGCAGGGCGATGCGCAGGTCCTCCGTCGACACGTCCTCACCGCGCGACCACTGCCCCTCGAGCTCCTCGCGCTCCTCGGCGAACGTCTCGGCGAGGCGCTGCATCAGCTCCGCGACGAGGGTGTCGGCCTGCTCGACCGACGTGCGCGGCTCGTCGACGAAGCCGACCTGGATCGCCTCCCAGCGCTCGCGGAAGCGCGCCGCGTCGTCGCCGCCGAGCAGCGGCTGGAGCGCCGTGTCTCCCTCGGCTGCGCCGCGTTCGCGTCCGAGCGGCTCGTCGGTGTCCGCATCGCGCGCGCCCCGCGCGATGCCGGCCGTGGTCGGGCGCTCCCCCGCGCTCATCGCCCGGTCTCCGCCGGTTCACTCTCGAGCAGCTCCTCGAAGAGCGCGCGATAGTGCCTGAGCGCCTGCCGGAGCTCCTCGGTGTCCGCGTCGCCGTGCACGTTTCGGCGGGCGATCGAGTGCCCGGCGCGGTAGTGCTCGACCACGTCGGCGTGCTCGACGGACAGGTCCGCCGCTCGCTGCTCGAAGTCCTCCACCGGGTAGCCGCGCTCGCGCATCACCCGCTGGATCAGGTCGTCCGCGTCGTGGATCGCAGTCTGCGGATCGTCGACGAACCGCGCCTGCGTCTTCTCCCACTCCCGCGCGTAGCCGTCGCGCGCCGCCGGCGACAGCGGGCGGACGTCGAGCTCGTCGTGCCGCTTGCGCCGGTCGAGCAGCTCGCTCTCGGCCTCGCGCCGCGTGGGCGCCTCGGAGACGGCTCGGTCGTACTCGGGGCCGAACGTCTCCTGCAGGTCCTTGCGCCTGCGCATGCCGAACGTCCCGTACGCGAGTGCGGCCAGGACGAGAAGGCCTCCGGCGGCGATCAGAATCCAAGCCCAGGTAGGCATCAGGTCTCCTCCCTCGGAAGATCGTGCTCTCAGGGAGGTAACGCCCGACGCGCCGAGACGGCTACGCCCGGAGCTTCTCGCGCACCAGCTCGTTCACGACCTTGGGGTCCGCCTTGCCACGCGTCTCGCGCATCACCTGCCCGACGAAGAAGCCGAGCACGCCCTCCTTGCCTCCCCGGTAGCTGGCGACCTGCTTCGGGTTCTCGGCGAGCACCCGCTCCACCAGGGGAGCCAGCGCGTCCGTGTCACTGATCGCCGCCTCCGCGAGGTACGGCTCGGCGGCGAAGCCGGGCCGGCCGCTCTCCGCGACGGCCCGCAGGAACGTGTCGCGCGGGATGCGGTCGCGGGCCGCGATCAGCTTCGCGAACTCGTCGGCCTCGACGGCCGCCGGGTCCACGCCGGCGGTCGCGAACTGGTTCATGAGCACGTTCGCCGTCGGCCGCGGCTCGCCCCCCGCGGCGACGACGGCCTCGAACAGCCGGTCGCGCCCGGAGGTCACGAGGCCCGTCGCCGCCTCGAAGTCGAGGTCGGCCCGCAGGCGCCCGACACGCGCGCCGGGGAGCTCGGGGAGCTGGCGCCGTACCGGCTCCACCAGCTCCGGCGGAGGCGAGAGCGGGACGAGATCCGGTTCCGGGAAGTAGCGGTAGTCCTCCGCCTCCTCCTTCGTCCGCCGGGCCGTCAGCGCGCCCGTGTCGGCGTGGAAGTCGTACGTCTGCTGGACGACCTCGCCCCCGCTCTCCCAGACCTCGACCTGGCGGGCGAGCTCCGCCTCGATCCCGCGGGCGATGAAGCTGAAGGAGTTCATGTTCTTCAGCTCCGTGCGCGTCCGCAGCCCCGTGTCGCCGGCGCGGCGGACGGAGATGTTGGCGTCCGCGCGGAGCGTGCCCTTCTCCATCTCGGCGTCGGAGATGCCGAGCTCGACGATCGTCTGGCGCAGCAGCTGCAGGAAGCGGCGCGCGTCGTCGGCCGAGCGCAGGTCGGGGCGGGTCACGATCTCGACCAGCGGCGTGCCGGCGCGGTTGTAGTCGACCAGCGAGTAGTCGGCCCCGCCGATCCGCCCGCCGGCGCCCCCGACGTGGACGATCTTGGCCGCGTCCTCCTCGAGGTGGGCGCGCACGATCCCCACCTCCAGCTCGCCCTCGGCCGTCGGCACGAGGAAGCGGCCGTCCCGGCAGAGCGGCTCGTCGTACTGGGAGATCTGGTAGCCCTTGGCCAGGTCCGGGTAGAAGTAGTTCTTCCGGTGGAAGACGGCGTGCGCGGCGATCTCGCACCCGAGCGCGAGGCCGAGCTTGACCGTCCACTCGACCGCGCGGGCGTTCGGTACGGGCAGCGTCCCGGGGTGGCCGAGGCAGACAGGGCACGTGAGCGTGTTCGGCTCGGCGCCGTACTCGACCGCGCAGGCGCAGAACATCTTCGTCCGCGTCTTCAGGTGGACGTGGATCTCGAGGCCGATGACCGGCTCCCAGCGATTCACGTGGCGGCTCCGGCGAGCCGCGCTGGGACGGCGTCGAACGCGAGCGCCTGCTCGAGCGCGTGGCCGGCGCGGAAGAGCAGGTTCTCCGAGAACTGCGGCCCGATCAGCTGCAGGCCGACCGGCAGCGCGTCGGCCAGGCCGCAGGGGATCGATAGCCCCGGGAGGCCGGCCAGGTTGGAGGGGATCGTGAGCAGATCGGAGGCGTACATCGCGAGCGGGTTCTGCGTCTTCGCGCCGAGCGGGAACGCGACCGTCGGGGACGTCGCGCTGGCGATCAGGTCGAAGCACTCGAACACGGCCTCGTGCTCGCGGCGGATCAGCGTCCGCACCTTCTGTGCCTGCCCGTAGTAGGCCTCGTAGTAGCCGGCCGAGAGCGCGTACGTCCCGAGCATGATGCGCCGCTTCGGCTCGTCGCCGAAGCCGGCGTCGCGGGTGCGCTCGTACATCGCGTCCAGCTCCCACGCCTCGTCGACGCGGAGGCCGTAGCGGACGCCGTCGTAGCGGGCGAGGTTGGAGGACGCCTCGGCCGGCGCGATCAGGTAGTAGCAGGGGAGCCCGTACTCGACCGAGCGCGGGAGCTCGCACTCGGCCACCTCGGCCCCGAGCTCGCGGGCAAGGTCGAGCGCGCTCTCGACCGCGCGGGCGACACCGGGCTCGATCCCCTCGAGCTCGAGCATCTGGCGCGGAAGGCCGATCCGCACACGCCGCAGGTCCTCCCCCTCGGGCAGCTCGACCGGGCCGGGCAGGTCGACCGTCGTCGAGTCGCACGGGTCGCGGCCGGCGATCGTCCGGTAGAGCAGGGCGCAGTCGCGCACCGTCTTCGTCAGCGGCCCGATCTGGTCGAGGCTGGAGGCGAAGGCCAGGATCCCGTAGCGCGAGACCGTCCCGTAGGTCGGGCGCAGGCCGACGACGCCGCACAGCGCGGCCGGCTGCTTGACCGAGCCGCCGGTGTCGGAGCCGAGCGCCCAGGGGGCGAGCCCAGCGGCGACGGCGGCGGCCGATCCGCCGGAGGATCCGCCCGGGACGCGCTCGGGGTCCCAGGGGTTGCGCGTCGGGCCGAACCCGGAGTTCTCGGTCGACGAGCCCATCGCGAACTCGTCCATGTTCGTCTTCCCGAGCAGCGGGAGCCCGGCCTCCCGGCAGCGGGTGGCGACGGTCGCGTCGAACACGGGCGTGTAGCCGCTGAGGATGCGCGAGCCGGCCGTCGTCTCGACGCCGCGCGTCGAGATCAGGTCCTTGAACGCGATGGGGACTCCCTCGCCGTCGAGCTCGGCGACCGTGCGCAGGTATGCATTCAGCTCGCCGTCGCGCTCCTCGATCGCGCCGAGGTAGGCCGCGTGGAGCTCCGCCGGGGAGACCTCACCCCGCTCGAGCAGCCCGCTCGCTTCCTCGGCGGTGAGCCGCAGCGTGTCGATCACCGACGCCTCAGCCCCGAACGCCCCCCAAGGGGTCCCCCGCGACCCCTGAGCGCAGCGTACCGAGCGAGCGCACGCAGTTCTGCGCCGGCTTCGTGCCGACTCTGCAGTGCCGCCGCAGTCACGCGCGCCTCGGGGGGACGCGGAACGCGCCCTGCTCGCGCGCCGGCGCGTTCGCGAGCGCGTCGTCGGCGGCGAGCGACGGGCGCGGCTCGTCGGCCCGCCACACGTTGACCAGGTCGAGCGGGTGGGCGGTCGGCTCGACGTCGGCGAGGTCGAGCTCGGCCACCTTTCCGACCGCGTCCAGGATCGCGCCCAGCTGCCTGGTGAAGCGCTCCACCTCCTCGTCGGTCAGCGCCAGCCGCGCCAGCTGCGCCACGTGCAGCACCTGCTCCCTCAAGATCGCCATCGGCGGAATCCTCCCAGAAAGGACGAGGGGCCCCGCGGGGCCCCTCGGAACTCGTCGGACGAGAAAGGCCCTAGACCGGGACGACGTTCGCCGCCTGGGCGCCCTTGGGCCCCTGGACGATCTCGAACTCAACCCGCTGACCCTCGTTCAGCGACTTGTAGCCCTCGGCCATGATCGCCTTCCAGTGCACGAAGACGTCCTCGCCGCCCTCGCGCTCGATGAAGCCGTACCCCTTCTCGTTCGAAAACCACTTGACGGTGCCCTGAGCCAACCGATCCTCCTTACGAACACAAACGACGGCCCGGGCACCGAGCCGCCGAGCTGAACAGAAGCGGCCGAACGATAGCCGTTATCCGCGCGGAAATGCAAGGACGCCGCGCCGATAGCGCGCCGCCCGAACCGCGTTCGCGAGCAGCAGCGCGATCGTCATCGGCCCGACGCCGCCCGGGACCGGCGTGAGCAGCCCGGCGACGCGGGCGACCTCCGGGTCGACGTCGCCCACGAGCCCCGCCTCCGTGCGCGTGATGCCGACGTCGACGACCGCCGCCCCGGGCTTGACCATCTCCGCGCGGATCATCCCCGCCTGCCCGGTCGCGGCGACGAGCACGTCGGCCGCGCGCGTCTCCGCGGCCAGGTCGGCGGTGCGCGAGTGGCACACCGTCACCGTCGCGTTCGCCTGCAGCAGCAGCATCGCGACCGGTTTGCCGACGATCAGGCTGCGGCCGACGACGACGGCGCGCCGCCCGGCGAGCCCTACGCCGTGCTCCTCGAGGAGCCGCATGATCCCGAGCGGCGTCGCGCCCACGAGGGTCGGACGGCCCAGGAAGAGCTGCCCGGCGTTGACCGGGTGGAGCCCGTCGACGTCCTTCATCGGGTCGATCGCCCGCATGACGGTCGCCTCGTCGATGTGCGCGGGGAGCGGGGTCTGCACCAGGACGCCGTCGACCGCGTCGTCGTCGTTCAGCTCCGCGACGAGGTCGAGGACGTCCTCCTCGGCGGCATCAGCCGGGAGCCGGTGGTCGATCGCCGCGATCCCGGCCTCCTCGGCCGCCCGGTGCTTGAGCCGGATGTAGACCTCCGACGCCGCGTCGTCGCCCACGAGGACGGTCGCCAGCGCCACCGAGCCGACCTCGGCGGCCTCGGCGGCGACGTCGCGGCGGATCCGCTCGGCGAGCGGCCTGCCCTCCATCAGCTCTGCCGTCACCCGGGGGACGTTACTGTCAGCGGCCGACGGCGCCGTGCGGGACTACGAGCTCGAACGCCGGCAGGTCCTGCCGCTCCCGCCGGCCGAGACGTTCGCCTTCTTCGCCGACCCCTGGAACCTCGAGGCGATCACGCCGCCGTGGCTGCGCTTCCGGATCCTCGACGCGCCCGTCGAGCTCCGCGAAGGCGCGCTCCTGCACTACCGGCTTCGCCTCTTCGGCCTGCCGGTCCGGTGGCGCACGGAGATCGCGCTCTGGCAGCCGCCGCGCGCGTTCGTCGACCGCCAGCTGGCGGGCCCCTACCGCCTCTGGGTGCACACGCACCGGTTCACGGCCCGCGGCCGCGGCACGGAGGTCCACGACCACGTGCGCTACCGCGTCCCGGGCGGGGTGGTGGCGCCGCTCGCGCAGCGGCTGCTGGTCGCGCGTTGGCTCGACGCGATCTTCGACTTCCGCGCCGAGCGGCTGGCCGCGCTGCTCCGGTCGTAGGATCCGCCGAGTGCGGCCGCTTCCGCCCGCGTACACGCCGTTCCCGTGGGCGCCGTCGACGGAGGAGCTCGCCCGCCGCGCGGGGCTGACCCCGCAGCAGATCCTCCGCTTCGACGGCAACGTGCCGCCGTCCCCGGGCCCGTCCGCGCGGCCCGACACGGTGGCGGACGCGCTCGCGCGCGTCCACACGTACCCGCACGGGGGCTACCCCGCGATCTACGAGGCGATCGCCGCCTACGCCGGGGTCGAGCCCGCGAACGTCGTGCTCGGCGCGGGAGCGGACGACCTGCTCCTGCTCTGCGCGCGCGCGTTCGCCGGCCCGGGCGACGTCGTCGCGGTCGCCCACGAGCCGACGTACCCGATCCTGCGGTTGGCCGCCTGGCTGACCGGCGCCGAGGTGGACGCGCGCGTGGAGGAGCCCGTGCTCACCTTCGTCTGCCGGCCGAACAACCCGTCCGGCGCGCTCGTCGACGTCCCGGACGCACGGCCGCTGGTCGTCGACGAGGCCTACTTCGAGTACGCGGGCGAGACGGCGGTCGGGTTGCTGGACGAGGGCGTGATCGTCGTCCGCACCTTCTCGAAGGCGTTCGCGCTCGCCGGTGCCCGGGTCGGGTACGCGCTCGCCGCAGCCGACGTGGCGGCCGCGCTGCGCGAGCGGCAGGCGCCGCTTCCGGTCTCCACGCTCTCGGTCGCGCTCGCCGTCGCGGCCTTGGCGAACCCGCCCGACGTCCGCCCGCTGCTCGCCGAGCGCAAGCGCGTCGCGGACGTCCTGCGCGGCCTCGGCCTCGAGCCGCTGCCCTCGCACGCCAACTTCGTGTTCGTCCCGCTGGCCGACCCCGGCGCGGTCGCAGACGGCCTTGTCCTCCGCGGCCTCGTCGTCCGGCCATTCGCGGACGGGATCCGGATCACCATCCGCGGCCGCGAGGACGACGACCGGCTGCTCGCCGCGCTCGCGAAGCTCGTAGGATCCGCGCCGTGAGAACGCTCTTCCGGGGCGCGCACGTGTTCGACGGCACGGGAGCGCCGCTCGCCTCCGCCGATGTCGCGGTCGAGGGCGGCCGCATCGTCGAGGTCGGGCCGGACCTGGACGGCGACGAGGCGCTGGATCTGGACGGGCGGACGCTCCTCCCCGGCCTGTTCGACTGCCACACGCACGTGATGCTCGGCCACGTCGACATCTGGAGGATCATCCAGCAGCCGTTCTCGTACCGCTTCTACGACGCGATCCGCAACCTGCGCGCGACGCTCGACGCCGGCATCACGACCGTTCGGGACGCGGGCGGCGCCGATCTGGGGGTGAAGCGGGCGGTCGACGAGGGGATCGTTTCCGGGCCGCGCATCCAGATCTCGCTGCGGATGCTCAGCCAGACCGGCGGCCACGGCGACGGCTGGCTGGCCTCGGGCGACCGAATCCGCCTGTTCCCCGACTACCCGGGCTCTCCGAACGCGATCGTCGACGGGCCGCACGAGATGCGGCGCAAGGTCCGCGAGCTCGTCCGCGCGGGCGCCGAGGTGATCAAGGTCGCGACCTCGGGCGGCGTGCTCTCGCCGCGCGACCACCCGGACCAGCCCGGCTTCGACATGGAGGAGCTCGAGGTGCTGGTCGCCGAAGCGCGCGCCGCGGGGCTCGACGTAATGGCGCACGCGCAGTCGAACCTGGGGATCAAGAACGCGCTCCGCGCGGGGATCCGCTCGATCGACCACGGCATCTACCTGGACGACGAGGCGATCCAGCTGATGCTCGACACCGGCGCGTACCTGGTGGCAACGCTGGTCGCCCCGGTCGGCGTGGTCGAGGCGGCCGAGCGCGGCGCGAACATCCCCGAGGCGTCGCTGCAGAAGGCGCGCGAGGTGATCGCCGCGCACCAGGAGTCCTTCCGCGCGGCCTACGAGGCCGGCGTGAACATCGCGATGGGCACCGACAGCGCGGTGACCCCGCACGGCGAGAACCTCCGCGAGCTGGAGCTGATGGCCGACTGCGGGATGTCCGCCGAGGATGTGCTCGTCGCGACCACGCGGGCAGCCGCCGAGCTCATGCGGCTCGAGCACGAGCTGGGCACGATCGAGCCGGGCAAGCGCGCCGACCTGGTCGTCGTCGACGGCGACCCGTTCGACTTCGCAACGCTCCGCGAGCGGATCCTCGCCGTCTACAAGGACGGCGAGCTCGTCTCGCCGGCCGCTGCGGCCTCGCCGGCCGCCGTGCCTACGGGCTGAGCAGGCACCACTCCTTCGTCGCCGGTACCGTCCCGAGCTGGATCCCGCGCTCCTCGGCGACCAGGATCGTGTCGCCGTGGTTGAAGCCGAAGCCGTGCTCGGCGTCGTAGAGCCCGGGCTCGTTCGAGAAGTGCATTCCGGCGCGCAGGACGGTGAAGTCGCCGAGCGCGTGGTACGGCGGCTGGTGGCCCTCCGAGCCCATCCCGTGGCCCGGCCGGTGATAGACGAGGTGCGCGCAGCCGTTCTCGACCTGGTGTGCGTGGACGGCGCGCGCGACCGCGGCCCCGCTGTTCCCGGCGTACGACTCCTCGGCCTGGATCTCGAAGGCGCGCGTGTGCACCTCCCAGACGTGCTCCTGCCACTCGCTCCAGGGCGCGACGAGGTAGGAGCGGTACAGCTCCCCGCCGCAGCCGCCGAGCTGCAGCAGGCCGGCGACCTGGATCGCGTCGCCGCGCTCGACGCGGCTCCAGAGCGTCTGGTTCGGGTGCGGGTAGGCGGTCGACACGCCCGAGCGGCAGGCGAGGACGAAGGTCAGCGGCGCGCCGTGCGGCTCGGCGGCCTGCGGGAGGTCGGCGAGCAGCCGGTGCATGCCCCACAGGCGCGCGGCGTTGGCGACCTCCCAGTCGATCGTCCCGGGGCCGCGCTCGAGCAGGTAGTCGCGCGCGAACGCGTGGATCTCGGACAGGTAGTCGAGCGCGCGCCGGGCGAGCCGCGTCTCGGCCTCGTCCTTGACCGCCCGGTGCCGGACGAGCAGGTCGTGGACGTCGACGAAGCGGGCGTCCGGCAGCGCGTCGGCCATCCGCCCGAACGGGCCGTGCTCGGGGCGGTGCGGTTCCGGCACGTCGCCGGCAAAGAAGTCGTAGCGCGGGCGCTTCGCGAACCCGGGCATCAAGCCGAGCTCGGCGAGGCCGCCGCTGTCGATCCCGATCGTCCGCCCGCCGTAGCCGAGGCGCGCGAGCGTCTCGCCCCACCAGCCGAACACGTCGACGGTCCGCGCGCCGCCCAGCCCGCCCTCGCTCGGCGCGCCGCCCTCGGCGTGCGGGAAGTCGAAGTACGAGAAGGCCTCGGTGCACCACCAGCCGCGGACGAGCTCCGCGTCGAGCTGCGGGTGCAGCCAGACGCAGGCCTCGTCGTCGTCCATGGGCAGGAAGCAGGCGAACGGCCGCTCGGTCGTCGTGTGGAACAGGCCGGTCGCGTAGATCACGTTCCAGCGGCTGGTCAGGAAGAGCCCGCCGTCGACTCCCCGCTCGCGCGCGGCCTCCTTCAGGCGGCGCGCGTTGCGCTGGTACCACTCGAGAGGCAGCCGGTCGAAGCCGGCCGGCTCCGGGAGCTCACCGCGGCGCTCCCGCTCGGCCCGCAAGAGCTCGAAGCTCCCGCCGCCCTCCTCCGCGCGCGCCATCGCGCGCTCGTCCGGCCACGTCTCGCGCGGGCCCGTGACGCCGTGCGTCATCAGGCGCCGTATCGCTCGACGAACTGGAGCACGCGCCGCCATGCGTCGTCGGAGGCGTCGGCGAACTCGTCCTGCTTGCGGTCGAAGAAGCTGTGCGGGGCGCCGTCGTACGTGACGACGTCTTGCTCGACGCCGGCGCCGCGGAGCGCCTCTTCCAGCGCGGCGACGTCCTCGGGCGGGATGCCCGCGTCGGCGCCGCCCATCAGCGCGAGGATCGGCCCTTCGAGCTCCTCCGCGCGCTGGATCGGCCCCGGCGTGCCGTCGGCGCCGACGCCGGGACGGCCGTAGAAACCGACCGCGCCCGCGAGCCCGTGCCCGGCGGCCGTAGCCAGCCACGAGTGGCGGCCGCCGAAGCAGAACCCGACCGTGAAGATCGCGCGGCAGCCGAGCTCGCGCAGCCGCTCGACGGCGGCGCGGACGTCGGCCTGGACGCCGTCGGGGGTCGTCTGCTGCACGTGCGGCCGGTACTCGAAGTCGTCGCCGCGCTTTTTCGCGCCCGCCGTGCGCCCGAAGTAGTCGATCACGAGCGCCGCGATCCCCCGCTCCGCGAATCGGAGTGCCAGCTCCTCGTAGAAGCGATAGAGCCCGCGGACGTCCGGCAGGATCACGACACCGTTCGCGCTCGGCTCGTCCGGCGTCGCGAGGAACGCCGCGAGCCGGTTCCCGTCGGCGGCCTCGAGCACGAGCTCGTCGTGCGACACGGACGCGCCGCGGATCGCCGGGACCGGCGGCGCCGAGTCCAGGTCGAAGCACATGCGGGCGCGACGATACCGCGCGCCCAGTGCAGCCGTTTGCAACCGCTGACCGCCGGGAACGCGGCACGCGGAAGCTGCGAAGGAGCGACATGGCAGAGAACGGAGAGGTCGAGCGGTACCGGCAGGCGCTCTACGACGCCTTCCAGCAGCTGGACTGGTGCATCGGCTACCTGCACGGGATCCGCAAGACGGAGATCGCGAGCGTGCTCGCGAAGAACCGCTCGTACATCGCATCGCAGGTCGAAGAGGGCGAGGACGAACAGCTTCCGACGGCCCAGACGACCGAGTAGCCGCGAGCGTCACGCCACCCAGACGCCGTGCGCGAACGCGACGCCGGCGAGCAGACCGAGCGCAGAGAACGCGCACAGCGTCGCCACGCGTACTCCGGGGCGCCCGCGGACGAGCAGGGCGAGCGCCAGGAAGAGCGGGAAGTCCGCGAGCAGGAAGCGCGGGAGGCTCTGCAGCGGGAACCAGGGCACCGGCGTCGCGAGGGCGACGGCGAGCAGCGTCGCCGAGTACAGCCCGAACGCGGCGCCCAGCCGCCGCCAGGCGACCCAGGTGAGTGCGAGTGCGGCGGCGAGCACCCCCAGGTGGAGTACGTTCCAGATCGGCACCTCCGCGTGGTGGCCCGACGCGGTGTCGAACTCCCGCGGCTCCGCGCCGGCCGCGCCGCGCATCCCCGCCGAGACGGCGTCCCACAGCCCTCCGAGCGGGCCGAGCGGCGAGGTCTCCCGGCCCCAGAACGCCTGCTGGTGCGCGAACGCGAGCGCGTCGCCGACGGCGAAGTGCAGGTACACGGCATAGGCGCCGGCTGCCGCCGGCAGGAGCGCGAGCGGCCATAGGCGGGCGGCGCGGGCGACCGACCAGGGGCGCGGCCAGAGCAGGAGGACGAGGGCGGGAAGCAGCGCCAGCCCGAGCGGCCGCGTCGCGACCGCGAGCGCGCCGAGGACGCCCGCGGCGACCGCCCTGCCGCGCAGGGCCGCCAGGAACGCACCCGCCGACAGTCCCAGGAAGAGGCCGTCCGCGTAGATCGCGACGAGGAAGAACGCGGTCGGGAAGCAGGCCAGCACGAAGAGCGCCGTCCGCGCGTCGCGCTCGCCGAGGACGGAGCGCGCGATCGCGAACACGGCGGCGGCGCCGAGCGCTGCCGCGACGACGGAGACGAGCACGCCCGCCGCGTCGTAGGACGGAATCACCGTCGCGACGGCCCGCACGAGCACGGGGTAGAGCGGGAAGAACACCGCCGACAGCGGCTCCTCGCTGCCGTCGGGCAGGCGCTGCGGCTCGTAGCCGCCCCGGGCGACCTGCAGGTACCAGTCGGAGTCCCACTTCGCGATCGTCGAACGCAGTTGCGCTCGCAGCGGCTCGCCGCCCGGCTGCCACACGAGGGCGACCAGCGTCCCGAGCCAGAACGCGAGCCGGATGGCCAGGAACGTCAGCGCCGGCGCGAACCACCGCTCCCGCGGCCCGACGGCCTCCGTCCGCTCGGGCGCCGCGAGCACGGCGGTGAGCATAGGGGTCGCGCCGCGAGACCGGGCCGGGCGGGACACGGCCGATTCGTTCTCGCGCTCGCTGGCCTGCTGGCCCTGGGCGCCGCCGGATACGCCGTCTACGAGACGACGGGCGGCGGCGACAACACGCAGGACGACACCTCGCCGGACGACGACGACACGCAGGTCGGTCCCCGCTCTGCGAGGTCGCGGCGACCCGGCCGAGCGAGGCTCAGGTCGCGGCGGTCGAGAACGAGGCCGTGGACCACTCCGACGGCGGTCCGCAGTGGAGCGGTCGAGCGAGTGACCGGCGTAGAGGCGCGGACCGGATTCGAACCGGTGTACACGGCTTTGCAGGCCGCCGCCTAACCCCTCGGCCACCGCGCCCGGGACCGCCTATGGTACCCCGCCGCCGCCCGTCCACCCCCGCGCGCGCCGAGCGTCCACACGAGGAGCGCGCCCCCGACGCCCCGCGCGAGCGGCGCGGGCGGCCGCGCGCACGCGTCCCGCCGCGCCCGCCGGGACCGCGGCGACCGCGACGGTGAACAGGGCGATGCCCGCGACCGCGAGCGCGGTCAGTGGAGCACGAGGAGCCCGAGCGCGACGAACAGCGGGAAGGCGACCGCAAAGGCGACGAGGCCCGGGAGCAGGCGGCTGCCGGAGCCGGCGACCGCGGCCGGGAGGGGGACGGGAGGCGCGTCGCCGCGACCGAGCTCGCGCGCGAGCGCGCTCAGCCGCTCGAGCCGCTTCTCGAGCGGCGGGTGCGTGAGCGAGCGCAGCTTCGTCGGCACGACGAAGAACGCGCTCATCCGCTCGACCCGGCGGAGATCGGCAGACGGGATGCGGGCGATCGAGCCCGCGATCTTCTGCAGCGCGCTCATCAGCTGCTCCGGCGCGCCGGTCAGGAGGACTGCGCCGCGATCGGCCGCGTACTCCCGGCAGCGCGAGACCACGAGCATCGACGCGAGCGCGAGCCCGTAGAGCAGGCAGCCGAGCAGCATGAACGGCAGCCCGAAGATCCAGACGCGGAGCCGCGCCGACGCGAGCGCCTCGCGCAGCGTGAGCGCGGGGAACGCCGCGAACGTCATCACCGCTCCGTCGCGGTTCGCGATTGTGCGCGACCTCGTGCGCCAGCACCGCCTCGACCTCGGCCGCGTCCAGCTCGCGCACGAGGCCGTGCGTGACCGCGACCGTCGAGCGCCGCGGGTTGCGGCCGGCGGCGAACGCGTTCGGGACGTCGCTGGCGACCGCGGCGAGACGCGGTGTCGGCAAGTCGGCGAGGGCGGCCAGCCGCTCGAGCGTCGCGTGCAGCTCCGGCGCCTCGTCCGGGACGAGGACGCGCGCGCCCGCGGCCCGCAGAGCGAGCGCGTCGAGCGAAACGTAGTGGGCGAGCAGCAGCAGGGCGCCGAGCCCGATCAGGAAGAGCGCGTAGCGCGCCTCGAGCAGGCCGTACGCCGTCAGCAGGACGGGGACGGCGAGCGCCGCCAGGTAGAGCAGCGCGAGCACCGCGCTCGCGATCGCCATCCGGACGGTGAGCGCGAGATCGCGGCCGCAGGGCTTCCGGCGCATCGCCATCGACCCATCTTGACGCGGCGCGCGGCCGCACACCAGTCGCGCTAGCGGCCGTCCGGCCCGGCGCTCTCGACGCCCGCCAGCGCGAGCGTGATCCCCGCCTCGGGAACGCGCGTCACGGCGGGGTCGCGCGCGAACAGCTGCTCGCGCGTGAGCAGGAACAGCTCGGGAATGATCTCGGCGCGGATCTCGCCGCCGGCGTAGACGCGCACGATCGCGCTCTGCGAGACGACGACCGCGATCGCCTTCGTCTCGCGTGTGATCGACGCCGCGGCCGCGTGCCGGGTGCCGAGGCCGGGCATGAAGTTCGCGGGCGCGGCCACGTCGACCTCGACGAAGCGGCAGGCCGCCACGAACGTGCCCATGTCGTCGACGACGAAGGCGCCGTCGAGCTGCGCGAGCTCCTTCACGTTCTCGCGGAACTCCGGCTTCGACACGTCGAGCAGCTCGCGCGGATGCCCGTGCAGCGGGTCGAGGAGCAGCGGTCGCGAGCGGGCGAGCACCTCGTCCGCGTCACCGACGACGAACATCGTTCCGATCTTGTGGCCCTCGCGGCCTTCCCGCGCCAGCTCGACGCCGAGCTCGACCACCTCGGCGAGGGCGTGGCGAGAGGCATCGGAGCAGCGCGTGACCTCGGCGACCGGACCGAACAGGACGTCGAGGTTCGGGACTGGAGCAGCCATCAGCAGGAGTCAACGAACCGTAGCCGCGCGGGAATCCCGCGCAGCGCCGTGTGTTTCAATCCGCACGCGTGAGCCCTGAGCGGAGCGGCGCGGGCGCGGTGGCGGCGGGCGGCCTCCGCGGCCACGCCGCCGAGGCGGCCGCGACCGTCGCCGCCGTCGCGGCGAACCGCCCGCTCGCGCGCGTGCAGCTCGCCTGGGCGGCGTCGAACGTCGGCAACTGGGCGTACTTCGTCGCCGTCGCGGTGTACGCGTACGCGCAGGGGGGCGCAGCCGCGGTCGGCGTGCTCGGCTTCCTCCGGCTGCTCGCGCCGGCGCTGACGGCGCCACTGCTTGCCTCCCTCGCCGACCGCTTCCGGCGCACCCGGGTGATGGTCGTGTCGGACGTCGTGGTCGCCGTCGCGCTGGCTGCGGCCGCGCTCTCGATCCTCACCGGGCTTCCGGCGGTCGTCGTCTACGCGCTCGTGGTCGCCCTCGAGGTCGCGCACAGTCCCTTCCGGCCGGCCCAGGCCGCGCTCCTGCCGTCGCTCGCACGCGAGCCGCACGAGCTCGCCGCGGCGAACCTCGCCGCTTCGACGATCGAAAGCGTCGGCAGCTTCCTCGGGCCGGCTCTCGCCGGCCTCGCGCTCCTGCTCGCAGGGCCCGAGGTGACGATCGCCGCGACGGCCGCCCTGTTCCTCGGCTCCGCGCTGGTCGTCCGCGGAGTACCGGAAGGCGCGCGCGCGGAGAGAGCGGCCGGGCACGCCCGCCTGCGCCACGAGCTGGTCGCGGGCGGGCGGGCGATCGCCCGCGACCGCCGGACGCGGTTGCTGGTGGCTCTCTACGCCGCGCAAACGGTCGTCGGCGGGATCATCGCCGTACTCCTGGTCGTGCTCTCCTTCGAGCAGCTCGACCTCGGCGAGAGCGGCGTCGGCCTGCTGAACGCCGTGATCGGCGCCGGCGGCGTCGTCGGCGCGCTGGCCACCCTCGTCCTCCTGCGCCGGCTGGCCGCGACGTTCACCGCCGGGCTGCTGCTCTGGGGCGTTCCGCTCGCCCTGCTGGCGCTGTCGCCGACGCTGGCCGTCGCGGCGGCGATGTTCGTGCTCGTCGGGATCGGCAACACGCTGGTGGACGTCGCCGGCATCACGCTCATGCAGCGCGCCGTCCGGGAGGACGTGCTCGCCCGCGCATTCGGCGTCCTCGAGAGCATCTTGCTCGCCTCGCTCGGGTTCGGGCTGCTGGTTGCGCCGCTGCTCGACTCCCTGCTCGGCACGCGTGGCGCGCTCGCGGCGAGCGGCCTTCCGCTGGCCGTGCTCGCGGTCGTCTTCTCGCGCTCGGTGGCCGCGTTCGAGTCGGCGGCGCCGTCACGCGCGCGCGAGCTCGCGCTCCTGCGCGCGGTGCCGCCGTTCGCGCCGCTCCCGCCGGCCGCGCTGGAGACGCTGGCCGCCCGTCTCGGGCGCGAGACCTACCGGGCGGGCGCGGCGATCGTGCGCCAGGGCGAGGCCGGCGACCGGTTCTACGTCGTCGCGGAGGGCGAGCTGGACGTGCACGTGGACGGGCGCCCGGCACCGAGGCTGAAAACGGGCGACAGCTTCGGCGAGATCGCGCTCCTGCGCGACGTGCCGCGCACCGCGACCGTCGTCGCCGCGACGGACGTCGAGCTCTACGCGCTCGCGCGCGACGACTTCCTGGCCGCCGTGGCCGGGTACGCCGAGAGCGCGGAAGCCGCGAGCGCCGTCGTCGCGGCGCGCCTGGCGTCGCTTCGCCCGCTGGGCGTGTCGCGCTAGCTACCGACGGCGCCTGCCGAGCGTCTCGTCGTCGTCGGGCGACTCGTCGTAGGCGAAGACGTGGCCCTCGACCTCGTCCGCCGCCTCCTCGTTCATCCGTCCGCCCGGCTCCTGCTCCTGCTCCTGCTCGTCCTTGCGCTCGAACTCCGACACGGTTGTCCTCCCAGGGACGAAGGTGGTCGTTCTCCAGACGGGTCCGCCGGGCGGATTCTTCCAGCGCGGCGGCGGTCTGTCGAGCGCATCACGCGATCCGCCCGCGTCGGCCGGCGGCGGGCGCTTGCCGCCGCCGCCGCGGGGAACTAGGGTCGCACGGCCCAGCGACCTGGAGGAGCGGGATGGAGACGTACACGACCGGCGCGTGGACGGTGCGCGAGGGGGCCGAGGAAGCGTTCGTCGAGGACTGGCGCGCCTTCGCCGAGTGGGCGAGCGCGATGCCCGGCGCCGGCACGCTGCGGCTGACGCGCGACCTCGCCGATCGCTCGCGCTTCGTCAGCTTCGCCCCGTGGGATGGGATCGAGGTCATGCGGGCCTGGAAGCAGACACCCGAGTTCGCGGAGCGGATCGCGCGCGTCGAGCGGCACACGACCGCCTTCAGGGCGGCCGAGGTGGAGCTGGTCGTCGCCGTGAAGGGCGCGGGCGACGACGTCGCGGCATAGAGGCGGCGGCGGCCGGGCGCGGACGCCTCAGGCGACGACGCGCGAGAAGCGGGGGATGATGTCCCGCCCGTAGGCCTCGAGCGTCTCTTCCTGGTTCTTCGTCATCAGGTAGACGTTGAACTGGTCGACGCCGATCGACTCCAGCTCGCGCAGCTTCGCGGTCGCCTGCTCCGGCGTCCCGAGCACGCAGAAGCGGTCGCAGATCTCGTCGCTCACGAACTCGCCGTGCCGCGCGCCGACGCGGCTGTGCTCGCCGTAGTCGTAGAACTTGCGCGCCTTGACGTAGTCGGTCAGCGCGGTGGGGATCTCGGACTCCCAGCCGTAGCGCTCGATCAGGTCCATGACGTGGTTGGAGACCATCGCCGGGAACCAGCGCACCTGCTCGCGCGCGTCGGCGAGGTCGTCGGAGACGTGGCTCGGCGCCGAGACGATGCACTTCAGCTCGCCCGGGTCGCGGCCCGCCTCCTCGGCGGCGCGCCGGGCGGTGTCCATGATCCAGCGGATGATCTCAGGGTCGGCGAGCTGGATGATCACCCCGTCGCCGACCCGACCCGCGGCCGCCAGCGCCTTCGGCCCGTACCCGGCCATCCACATCGGGATCTCGCCGAGGTCGGTGCGCGCCCACTTCAGCTCCAGCTCCTTGCCGTTCCACTCCACCTTCCGCCCGTTCATCAGGTCGCGGATCGTGGCGCAGGCCCGCTCGTACTCGGCGACCGGGACGGGCTTCAGACCGACCACGCGGCGGGACGAGTCGCCGCGGCCGATGCCCATCACCATCCGCCCGTTCGAGATGTCGTGCATCGTCGCGTACGCGCTCGCCGTCACGGTCGGCTCGCGGATCCCCGGATTGGTCACGAAGTGGCCGAGCTTCATCGTCGACGTGCGCTCGGCGGCCATCGTCAGCAGCGGATACGAGTCCTGCCAGAGGACGTGCGAGTCGTACGTCCAGCCGTACTCGAACCCGTGTCGCTCGCCGAGCTGGATCAGCTCGAGGAAGCGCTGGTACGGCGGGTCGGGCAGGACGGTGACGCCGAAGCTGAGCATCTGACCTCCTCGTCGGGCGCTGACCGAGCAGGGAAACGAGCATAACGCCTCGAATTCGCGCCCTCGATGAGCTCGACCACCGTCGTACTGGCGCTCGCCGCGGTGGCCGGGTCGCCTGCGCAGCTCGGGCTCGGAGGCCCCGTCCTCGCCAGCGCCGCCGGCGTCGCCCGACACGTCGCCACGGCTACCGCGCTGCGAGCGATCGCACGCACGCGTCCTCGGCCTCGTAGTCGAAGCGCAGGTAGCGCGCGCCGACCGGGAACGCCGCCTGCCACGGCCGGTCGCGCGTCGCCGCGACGAGGTACTCGACCGTTCGTTCGAGCCACTCGTCGTAGCGCGTGACCGGCCGGTAGCCGAGCTCGTGGTCGGCGGCCGTCATGTCGACGACGAGCGGCGCCGGGGCCGACCACGGCGTCCCGCCCACCTCCTCCCCGCCCGCCAGCAGCACCTCGACCCACTCGTGGTCGAGGATGCGCGCGACCGAGCGCCCGATCTCGAGCACCGTCGGCGGCTCGGGGTCGCCGCAGTTCACGGCGCGCGTGCCCGGTCGCTCCGCCGCGAGGCGGACGAGCTCGCCGAGGTTCGCGGACGAGGTGGTGTGGAAGCGGCTTGCGCCGCGGTACGCGAGGACGACGTACGGGCGCCGGTCGAGCGCGCGCTTGACGAAGAACCACTCGCGCGCCTGCCGGTCGCCGGGGCCGTGGATCGCGCACGGCCGGACGACCGTCGCCGGGAGTGCGTCCTGCTCGAGCAGCAGGCGCTCCATCGCGGCCTTCTCGCGCGAGTACGTCGACTCGCCGGGCGGCGCGGTCGGCTGCGACTCCGGGATGGGGACCGGGTAGTCGGGAAAGTCGTCCGGCCCCTGCATGTCGTCGAGGACCCGGCCGTCCGTCCCCGCGTAGACGGAGGCGGTCGAGATCGCGACCAGCGAGCCGACGCGGCCCGCGAGCCCGAGCAGCTGCTCGGCGTCTGCGGGACGCATCGCGAGCACGTCGACCAGCACGTCCGCCCCGTCCGCGACCGCACGCTCGAGCGAGCCCGGCTCGCGGCGGTCGACCGGCGCGAAGCGCGCGCCTTCCAGCCCCGGCGCGTGCTCGCGCTCGCCGCGGCTGCCGAGGGTCACGTCCCAGCCGACGTCGCGCAGCCGCGGGACGACCGCCCTCCCGATCATCCCGGTGCCGCCGAGCACGAACGCCGTCCGGGCCACGGCGGCACGCTAGCCGGCGAGCTGCGCCCGCCGCGGCAGCGCGAGCAGCGACGCCGCCCACAGGACGGCGACCGCCGCGAACCCGAGACGCCCGTCGCCGGGCAGGCCGAACGTCAGCCCGACGAGCGGCGTGCCGACCACGATCGCCAGCGCCGCCCAGACGTTGACGAGCCCGATCGCGGCGCCCGGCGCGTCCGGCCGCGCCCGCTGCGCGCCGGCGAACGCCGGGGCGAAGGCGAATCCGGCCGCCAGCCCGAGGATCGCGCAGGCGAGCGCCAGCACCGGCAGCGGGGCCGGCAGGGCGAGCACCGCGGTGGCGCCCGCGCCGGCCGCGAGGCTCCAGCCGACAATCGCCCGCGCGTGCCGCGCGTGGCGGCGCACGAGCCAGCCGCCGAGCGGCCGGGTGACGAGGCCGGCCGCGAGCGTGAAGGCACCCAGGGCGCCGGCGGTCTCGCTCGCCGCGCCGGCCCGCTCGAGCAGCGTTACGACCCAGTTCGCGACCACCGTGCTCAACCCGAAGGACGCCGTGTGAATAGCGGCGAAGCGGTAGAGGACGCGGTCGCCGAGGACCGACCGTAGCGAGGCGCGCGCGCGGGCGACCCGCCCGGTCGCGGGCGCGAGGAGGAGCGCGACCAGCATCGCGAGCGCGAGCGCGGCTGCGCTGAGGAAGGGCGCGCGCCAGCCGGCGACGTTCTCGAGCAGCGGGACGATCGCGAGCGCGAACCCGCCGCCGCCCACGCCCGCGCCGCCGTACAGCCCCTGCGCGGTCGCCGTGCCGCCCGCCGCCCGCACGTAGTCGGAGCCGGCGACGAACCCGAGCCCCGTCCCGACGCCCGCCAGCGCGCGCGCGACCAGCCCGAGCGCTAGCTCGGGTGCGAGAGCAGCGAGGCCGTTGGCGACCGCGAGGACCGCCACCGCCAGGATCCCGGTCTCGCGCGGCCCGAAGCGGTCGACGGCCATCCCCGCCGGCACCTGCATCGCCATGTGGACGACGAACAGCGCGGTGGTCAGCAGCCCGACCGCGGCCAGCCCGACCGCGTAGGCGTGCGCCAGCGGCTCAGCGATCGCGCCGACGTTCGCGATGTTCCAGCCGACAGCGAGGCCCAGCCCGACGCCGACGGCCACGGCCCTCCCGGCGGCGCCGCGACGCGAGGCTACGGGACCGCCACCCAGACGGCGCCGTGCCCGGCCGCGAGCGCGATCGCCGCCCGGCCGAGCTCCGCGCGCGCGACGACGACGTTCCGGACGGGGTCGATCCGACTGACAGCTCCCTCGCGCCCGAGCGCCCACACGGCTCGACGGTCGACCGCGACGTCGATCACGCCACCCGGCACGCGGACGGCAGCCGAGGCGACCTCGTCGGTGGGGTCGATCCGCCACAGCTGCTCGCCGCGCTCCAGCGCGACCCAGACCGCGCGCGCATCGGCCGCGATCGCGAGCGGGGGAGCCGGCACCGGGATCCGGGCGAGAACCTCCCCGGTGGCGGCGTCGAGCCGAGCGACGCGGCCGAGGCGCTCGTGCTGGGGATAGCGCGTCACCGGGTTCGTCACCCATACCGACCCGCCGGCGACGGCGACGCTCCGCTCGGCGTCGCCCTCGAGGAACGAGCCGCGTCCCGGGATGCCGATCGGGCGCAGCTCCCCGGTCGCCACGTCGAAGCGCGTGATGCCGGAGAGCGCGCGCTCCGCGAGCCAGACCGAGTCGTCGTCGGCGGCGACGGCGTCGACGCGGGGCTCGCCCGGCTCGAGCGCGTAGACGCGATCGGTCCGCAACCGCGCGAACTTCCGCCCGACGCCGTCCACGGCCCAGATCGCCTCCCCGCTCGCGGCGAGCCGCGTCGCACTGACGGCGCTGCCCACGGCCGCCGGCTCGCGAGCCGCGGGCCGCACGACGACGAGCGTCCTCCGCCGCGGGATCGCCACGTACACGGCGCGGCGTGCCGCCACGACGTCCGTCGGGACCGCGTCCAGCGCGATCGCTTCGGTGAGCCGAACGCTGTCGGCGTCGACGACCGCGAGCGACCGGGCCGGAACGCCCGCGACGCCGCGCGGCCGGAGCGCGAGGGCGCCCACCGCGAGCGCGAGAGCCGCCACGAGCGCCGCGGCGGGAAGCGCCGCCCGGCGCCGCGACGACCACGGGCGCTCGGGCACGGGGCGCGTCGTCGCCGCCGCGCGAGGCGGCGCGCTCGGCGCGAGCCCGGGATCGTGCTCGAGGATCGCCCGCTCGAGGCGGCGGAGCTCCGGCCCGGGCTCGAGCCCGAGCTCGTCTCCGAGCCGCCGGCGGTACTCCTGGTACACCGCAAGGGCGTCGGCGTGCCGCCCGGCGCGGTAGAGCGCGCGCATCAGCAGCGCGCGCGGGCCCTCGCGGTGGGGGTGCTCGGCGACCAGCCGGTCGAGGTCGGCCAGCACGTCCGCGTGCCGCCCCTCCTCCAGGTCCGCCTCGATGCGCGCCTCGAGCAGCTGCGTGCGGAGCTCCACGAGCCGGGCGATCTCCGCCTGCGCGAAGTCCTCGTACGCGAGGTCAGCGAGGGGCGCGCCGCGGAACAGCGAGAGCGCCTCGCGGAACGTGTGCCCCGCCGTGCCGGGCTTGCCGGACGCGAGCTCCTCGCGCCCGCGCTCGAGCAGCGCGGCGGCGCGGTCGCGGTCGAGCTCGCCGTCCCCCACGCGCAGCACGTAGCCGGCGGGGACGGTCTCGAGGCGTCCGCCGGCGCCGTCGGCGGAGAGGCTCTTCCGCAGGCGCGATATGTGGATCTGCAGCGTCTTCGCCGCGTTCGCGGGCGGCTCGTCGCTCCACAGCTCGTCGATCAACCGGTCGGGGGAGACCGGCTCGTTCGCGTGGAGCAGCAGGAGCGCGAGGAGCGCCCGCGGCTTGCGGCCGCTCGGGGCCAGCGAGCGCCCGCCGTTCTCGACCTCCAGTGGTCCCAGGATGCGGAAGTGCACGCGCTCCCGCCCGACGCTACCACGGTCCGCGGCGGCCGGAAACCGGGGTGAAACCGCGGGGACGCCGCCCGAAGCCGGCGCGAAAGCGGCGTCTCGCACGCTCCGGGGGATGCGGCCGCACCGGGCGGCCGGGACAGGAGGGAGACGGAGATGTGTGTGAGGTACACCACGATCACGGCGGCACTCGCGGCGGCGCTCCTCGCGCCGGCGGCGCAGGCGAACCACCAGTTCGGCGACGCACTGCTCGACGCCGACGGAGCCCGCGCCGGCGCGGTGCCGACCACGGTCCCGACGGAGCCGGTCGCGCGCGTCGAGCCGACCGGGTTCGACTGGGGAGACGCGGCGGTCGGGGCGGCCCTCGCGGCGACGCTCGCCCTGCTGCTGCTCGCGCTCGCGGTCCGCGTCCGCAGGTCGGGCGCGACGGTCCCGCGGGCCGCGGCGTAGGACGTGCCGGCCGGAGGGGCGGCGTGCACCGCCGCCCCCCCGGCGATCGCTGCCGGTCAGGCGCGCGCTGCGACCCAGTCCAGCGCCTTGGACGCCAACCGGTCGAGCGCGCGCACCGACAGCTCGATGTGCTCGGGCTTCGTGTCCTCGAGCTTCGTGTGCGAGAGGCCGCGCAGGCTCTGGACGAACAGCATCACCGTCGGGACGCCGGCGCGGGCGACCTCGGCCGCGTCGTGCAAGGGGCCGCTCGGCAGGCGGTGCGACTCCCCGGCGACCTCGCGGACCGACTCGTCCGCCAGCTCCACCAGCTCTTCCTCGAACAGGATGGGGCCGATGTGCCAGATGCGATCCCAGGACACGTCGATCCGCTCCTCCTCGGCGAAGCGCGCGGCCGCGTCCCTGGCCTCCTCGAGCATCCGCGCGAGCGTGGCGGCCTCCATGTGCCGCTGATCGAGGAGCTGCTCGGCGGTCTCGACCACGGAAGTCATGATCCCCGGCCGGGTGACGATCCCGCCCGAGGTACAGACGGCGCCGCCACCCGCGCGGCGCGCGATCTCGCGGATCTCGAGCGCCAGCTTCGCTGCGCCGGCGAGCGCATCGCGCCGCTCCCCCATGGGGGTCGAGCCCGCGTGGGCCGCCTGCCCCTTCCAGGTGATCAGATGCCGCTCGACCCCGAACGTCCCGATCACCGCGCCGAGCGGGAGGCCGAGCGACTCGAGCACGGGCCCCTGCTCGATGTGCAGCTCCAGGTAGGCGGCGGCGCTCTCGAGCTGGCGGCCGGACTCCGTCGCCCGGTCGAGGTCGACGCCGTGCTCGCGCAGCGCGTCAGGGAGGGCGACGCCGTCGCCGTCGACGCGCCGCCGGAGGTCGTCCTGGTCGGCCATCGTCCGGGAGCACGCGCTGGAGCCGAACAGGCTGCGCCCGAAGCGCGCTCCCTCCTCGTCGGCCCAGTCGACCAGCCGGACGGTGACGGGCGGCTCGCCCTCCTCGGCGATCCGGCGCAGCACCTCGGCCGCCGCGAGCAGGTTCAGGCAGCCGTCCAGCCAGCCGCCGTTCGGGACGGAGTCGACGTGCCCGCCGAGCAGCAGCGCGCGCTCGGAGCGACCGCGCAGCGTCCACCACTGGTTCCCCGCCTCGTCGACCTCGTGCTCGACGGGCAGCTCGGCCACCTTGCCGCGCAGCCACTCGCGCGCCCGCGCCCACGTCTCCGTCCAGGCGACCCGCTGCGCGCCGTGCTCGTCACCCGTCAGCTCCTGCAGCTCGCGTAGCTCCGACACGGTGCGCGGCGGCTGCAGCGGCATCGCGCGGACCCTAACCGGGCCGCGCCCGCGGCCGGGCGTCAGCGGCGCTCGACGCGCTCGCAGTCGACGCCGACGAAGTCGTCCGCGTCCGCGAGCACCGCGTCGCGACCGGGACCGCAGCCGACCACGTCCGAGCCGCCCCCGCGGGCGTCGACCCGGTCGTCCCCCGGACCTGCGAGCAGGCGGTCGGCGCCCGGCCCGCCGTGGAGGACGTCCGCTCCCGCACCGCCGCAGACGAGGTCGCGGCCGCTCCCCGCGCGCAGGCGGTCGCCGCGAGCGGTCCCTGGCCGGGTGCACACGGGCTGCCAGTCGGGCGCCGCGCCGCGCCGCGTCAAGCGCCGGCTCGACGATCCGTCGGCGGCGTAGCGGCGCGCTCGCCGCGTCTCGCCGGTCACGAATCAAGCGTACGGCGACGCTGTTAGGGAAGCGTGAGCCGGCCGGGTCGCACGGCGGACGGACGCAGCGTGCAGTGTGGTAAGAGGTACGCGATGGCGACCGCGGCCGCCGCCGACCAGCGACGCGCCCCGTTCGCGGCAGGCGTCACCAGGGCGACGAGCGTGGTCGCGACGTTCCTGGGAGTCCTCGCGGGTCTCTGGGCGCTCTGGGAGGCGTTCAAGTGGGTCGGCGAGGCGACCGGCTTCCGCCTCGGCCGGTTCGCGGTGAACGACCGCACGTTCCCACACCTGCACGACATCATCGGGGCGCTGTTCGAGCCGTCCCGCCGGAACGGTCCGCTCCTGCTCGAGGTCCTCGTCGACGCCGCGCTCTACACCGCGCGGGAAGCGGTCGTCGGCTTCGCGATGGGCGCCGTGGTCGGCTTCGCGATCGGCGTGGTGCTGTCGCACTCGGCGCTCCTGCAGCGCGGCTTCCTCCCGTACATCGTCGCCTCGCAGACGATCCCGATCCTCGCGATCGCCCCGATGGTCGTCGTCTGGCTCGGCTCGCGCGGCATCGCCGGCTGGATGTCGGTGGCGGTCATCGCCGCCTACCTGACGTTCTTCCCGGTCGCGATCAGCACGCTGCGCGGCCTCCAGTCGGCGGACGCGCGAGCCCTCGAGCTGATGGAGTCGTATGCGGCGGGCCGGTGGGCCGTCCTCTGGAAGGTGCGCGTTCCCGCCTCGCTGCCGTTCCTCTTCGCCGCCTTCAAGATCTCGGCAACCGCGAGCGTCGTCGGCGCGATCATCGGCGAGCTGCCGGCGGGTGTGCCGGACGGGCTCGGGACGGCGATCCTCAACTTCAACCAGTACTACTCCCTCGCGCCGACCCGCTTGTGGGCGACGAACGTGATCGCCGCACTCGTCGGCATCGCGTTCTTCCTCGCCGTCGTCGTGGCGGAGCGGCTGGTCGTGCGCCGCGCGCCCGAGCACTACGCATGAGCGAGCGCTCGGTCGTCTCCCTGCGCGACGTCACGAAGGTCTTCCCGCGCGGAGAGGTGCGCGCACTGGAGAACATCGACCTCGAGATCCGCCCGGGCGAGTTCGTCTCGCTGATCGGCCCCTCCGGCTGCGGCAAGTCGACGCTGCTCCGCGTCGTCGGCGACCTCGTCGAGCCGACGGCGGGCGCCGTCGTGGTCAACGGCAAGCCGGCCCACCAGGCGCGGCTCGACCGCGATTACGGGATCGTGTTCCAGGACGCCGTCCTGTTCGACTGGCGCACGGTGGCGAGGAACATCGCGCTGCCCCTGGAGATGCTCGGCTGGAACCGGCACCGCCGCGCCGAGCGGGTTCGCGAGATGCTCGACCTCGTCGAGCTGGACGGGTTCGGCGAGCACCATCCGTGGCAGCTCTCCGGCGGGATGCAGCAGCGCGTCTCGATCGCACGCGCACTCGCCTTCGACCCGCCGCTGCTGTTGATGGACGAGCCGTTCGGGGCGCTGGACGAGATGACCCGCGAGCGGCTCAACCTCGAGCTACTGAGAATCTGGGAGGCGAGCGGCAGCACGGTGATCTTCGTCACCCACTCGATCGCAGAGGCGGTCTTTCTCTCGACCCGCGTGGTTGTCATGTCGCCGCGGCCCGGGCGGATCGCGGGCATCGTCGAGATCGACCTGCCGTATCCCCGGACCGCCGAGACGCGGGAGCAGCCGCGGTACTCCGACCACGTCCGCGACGTCCGCAAACTGCTGCGCACGCGAGCCGGCCTCGGCAGCGCCGACGCGGCCGCCGAGCCGGCGCCGGAGGAGGACGTCTACTGAGCACGCGGCCGGTGGAGCCTCAGGCGGGCGCGATCCTCGTCGAGCCGCCGGAGCGGACCCTCGGGCGCCGGCTGCGCGGACGCGCGGCGGACTGGGGCCCCGCGCTCGGCGTCTTCGTGCTCGGCCTCGCGCTCTGGGAAGGGCTCGTGCAGGGGTTGGACGTCGAGCGCTTCCTCCTGCCGCCGCCCTCCGAGATCCTCGAGACGCTGCGCGAGAACTGGGGTCCGCTCTCGGGCGCCGCTTGGTTCACGTTCCAGGAGGCGCTCGGTGGATTCGCGATCGGCTCGGCCGCGGGCATCGCAGTCGCGCTCGTCCTCGCTCGCTGGCGGCGCGTCGGGCGCGCGATCATGCCCTACGCGATCGCGGCGAACGCCGTCCCGATCATCGCGTTCGCACCGATCACGAACAACTGGTTCGGAGTCACGAACAAGTCGTCGAAGATGGCGATCGCGGCCGTGCTGGTCTTCTTCCCGGTGCTGGTCAACACGCTCCGCGGCCTGACATCCGTGCGGCCTGCTTCGATCGAGCTCATGCGCTCCTACGCGGCCGGCGAGCTCGACGTCTTCCGGCGGGTGCGGATCCCGAACGCCCTTCCCTTCGTGTTCACCGGGTTGAAGGTGGCGACCGTACTCGCGATGATCGGCGCCATCGTGGGCGACTACTTCGGAGGCTCGCAGGACTCGCTCGGAATCCAGATCCGCCGCTCGGCCGGCATCTTCGCGTTCACGCACGCCTGGGCGGCGATCGTGCTCGCCAGCGCGCTCGGGATCGCGTTCTACGCCGCGGTCGCGGTCGCCGAGCGGCTGACGATGCGACGGTACCCCTCGGCTCGCAGGGCCGACTAGGGGCGACAGGGCAAGCGAGCCAGTTCACCGAGAGAAAGGGGAAGTGCGGATGCAGGGTCGGAGGTCATGGTGGACGACCGCGCTACTGGTCGTCGCAGCGCTCGTCCTCCTCGCCGGCTGCGGGGGGGACGACAACGGCGAGGCGGGCGAGGACGGCGACACCGCGCCGCAGCAGCGTGACAGGGTCACGCTCCAGCTCAAGTGGGTCACCCAGGCGCAGTTCGCGGGCTACTACGCCGCGGAGGAGCAGGGGTACTACGAAGACGAGGGGCTCGACGTCACGATCCGCCCCGGCGGACCGGACATCGTCCCCGAGCAGGTCGTGCTGGGCGGCCAAGCGGAGTTCGGCATCAACTGGCTCGACAACACGCTGGCCACCCGCGACGAAGGCGGCCAGATCGTCAACGTCGCGCAGGTCTTCGCGCGCTCCGGCATGACGGAGATCGTCTGGGCCGACAGCGACATCCAGGACATCACCGACCTCAGGGGCAAGAAGGTCGGCGTCTGGCTCGGCGGCAACGAGCACAAGCTCTTCGCCGCGCTGAACAAGAACGGCCTCGACCCGCAGAAGGACGTCGAGATCGTCGCCCAGCCGTTCGACATGAACCTCTTCATCAACCGCGAGATCGACGCCGCGGCCGCGATGACGTACAACGAGCTCGCGCAGGTGCTCGAGACGAAGAACCCCGAGACGGACGAGCTCTTCCAGCTCGAGGATCTTCGCGTGTTCAAGATGTCGGACCTCGGCACCGGGGCCCTCGAGGACGGGATCTTCGTCCGCGAGGATTGGATAGCCGACGAGACCAACCAGGACATCGCCCGGCGGTTCGTGAAGGCGAGCCTGAAGGGCTGGGTCTACTGCCGCGACAACCCCGACGACTGCGTCGACTACGTCCTCGCCGCGGGGCCGACCCTGGGCGAGGGCCACCAGCGCTGGATGATGAACGAGATCAACGCGCTCATCTGGCCGAACGAGACGGGCATCGGGATCATGGACGAGGACGACTTCGGCAACACGGCGGAGATCGCCGAGAGCTACGGCGTGATCAAGAACCCGGCCTCCGACGAGGCGTACCGCACCGACATCGCCGAGGCCGCCGTCGAGGAGCTGCGCGACGAGGACGTCGACGTCAACGGCGAGGACTGGGAGAAGCCGGACGTGGAGGTCACCGAGGGCGGCGAGTAGCACCGCAGAGAAGCTCAACCGTGGCCGCCGGGAGGGATACTCTCGGCGGCCACGTGTTTCCCGCGAGGAGGACGGCGCGATGTCGGTACTGATCAAGGGCGGCCGCGTGATCACCGCGGCCGACGACTACGTCGGGGACGTGTTCGTCGAGGACGAGCGGATCTCCGTGATCGGCGAGTCGCTCGACGTCGGCGCCGACCGGGTGATCGACGCGAGCGGCAAGTACGTGCTGCCGGGGTGCGTCGACCCGCACACGCACCTCGACATGCCCTTCGGCGGCACGGTCACGATCGACGACGTCGAGTCGGGCCACGTCTCGGCCGCGTTCGGCGGCACGACGTGCCACGTCGACTTCGTCATCCAGCCGCAGGGGCAGTCGTTCGCGCAGGCGCTCGAGACGTGGCACGCCAAGGCGAACGGCAAGGCGCTGATCGACTACGGCTACCACATGGCCGTGACCGACGTGCGCGAGGGCGGCTCGCTGGAGGAGCTCGCGTCGCTGCCCGAGCAGGGCGTGACCTCCTACAAGCTGTTCATGGCCTACAAGGGCGCGCTCATGGTCGACGACGAGACGCTCTTCCGCACCATGCAGGTGGCGGCGGAGACGGGCGCCCTCGTCATGGTCCACGCGGAGAACGGCGACGCGATCGCCGTCCTCATCGAGCAGGCGCTGGCCGCCGGCCACAGCGAGCCGCACTGGCACGCGCTGACGCGACCGCCCGAGACCGAGGGAGAGGCGACCAACCGCGCCATCCAGCTCGCCCGGGTGGCCGGCGCGCCGCTGTACGTCGTCCACGTGTCGTGCAAGGAGGCCGTCGAGCCGATCGCTGCCGCACGCGAGAAGGGCTGGGACATCTGGGGCGAGACGTGCACGCAGTACTTCTTCGTCGACTACTCGTTCCTCGAGCGGCCTGACTTCGAGGGGGCGAAGTACGTGTACACGCCGCCGCCGCGCCCGAAGGAGCACCAGGACGTGCTGTGGGCGGCGGTGAAGAACGACGTGCTCTCGGCGATCTCGACCGACCACTGCTCGTTCAGCTGGGACGGGCAGAAGACGCTCGGCCGGGACGACTTCTCGAAGATCCCGAACGGGGGGCCCGGGCTCGAGAACCGGCTGCACATGATCCACGAGTTCGGCGTGCGCGCCGGGCGGATCTCGCTCAACCGCATGGTCGAGCTGCTGGCGACCAACCCGGCGAAGCTGTTCGGGCTCTACCCGCGCAAGGGCACGGTCGCAGTCGGGAGCGACGCCGACCTGGTCGTCTTCGACCCCGACAAGCGGCTGACCATCTCCGCCTCGACGCACCGCTCCAAGGCCGACTACAACCTGTTCGAGGGGACCGAGGTGACCGGCGCGCCCGAGGTCGTCCTGCGTCGCGGCGAGGTCCTGGTCGAGAACGACGAGCTCGTCGGACGGATCGGGTCGGGGCAGTTCGTCCGCCGGGCGCGGTTCCGCGAGGAGCTGAAGGCACCGACCGCCGTGGCGTAGGCGCGCCCGCGCCGCGCCCCAGGGTGGCGGGACGCGGCGCGGCGGGCCGGGCGCCTAGCGCAGCTCGACGGTCAGCGCCGACTGACCGAGCGTGATCACGTCGCCATCGGCGAGCGCCTTCGGACCGTCGAGCCGCGCGCCGTTCACGTACGTCCCGTTGGTCGAGCCGAGGTCGGCGATCTCGATCGTCCCGTTCGCCGGGCGGACGAGGGCGTGGCGACCGGAGACTTGGGGGTCGGCGAGCGTGATGTCGGCTCCGCCCCCCTCGCGACCGATCAGGGTGGTCCCGTCGACAGCGAAGCGCCGTCCGGCAAGCTCGCCGCTGGTGACGACCAGCGTCGGCTTCGCGCCCGCGAGGGACGGCGTGTCGGCGATCACGGTTCCCGAGCCGATCCTCGGACCGGGATCGAAGGTCGTCGACTCGGTGTCCCGGGGCGGCGGCGCGGCCGCTCCAGCGGTCGGCGTCGGGTCGCGCTCGTACGGCGGCGCGTAGCGCTCGCTCGGCACC
>JACVRR010000151.1 GCA_014534345.1 Thermoleophilia bacterium
AGATGCGCTCGTCCTCGCCCTCGAGGTCGCGATCGAGCAGCGCGTCGCCGACGACCACGACGCGGCTCACGGGAGCGCCCCCGCCGGGCCGAGGTCGACGGCGCGGTCGAGCGTGGGCGCGACCGCAGGCGCGCGCTCGACGTCCTCGGGCCGCGTCGTGCCGTCCCGGACGAGGATCGCGCGCGCGCCGGCGGCCCGCGCGGTGAAGGAAACGGTCACAGGCGGACCTGCCGCGGCGGCCATCGGGCCGTGGACGACGACTGCCGCGACCGGGTCATGGGACACCGCGCTCGCGCCGAGCGTGTTCACGCGGTATCTCGGTACCGCGTGGGGCGGGAAGGTAAACCGCACAGAAAAAGCTCGGAAATTGCGAAGCAAGATCCTCCCCGCAATTCACGGGCATCTTGCAGCGACGGTTTGGCATGCACGCGGACGCGGCGTCGCTCACGGCTTCAATCGCCATCCGCGAGCGAGCAGCGCGGTCGCCGGGCCGTCGCCGTACGCCTTCCCCAGCCCGCCCACGCGCAGCGCGTCCACGCGGGCATCGTCGCGCCGCCGGCGGTAGGCTCGCGCGCCGTGCCTGCTCCCGACCTGCTCCTGCGGCTGCTGGAAGCGCGCGGACCTTCGGGGTTCGAGTCGGAGCCCGCGGCGATCTGGCGCGAGGCGGCCGCGACGTTCGCCGACGTGTCGGTCGACGACATGGGAAGCTCGGTCGCGCGTGTCCGTGCCGCCGACGCCGGCGCTCCGCTGCTCGCCGTCTTCGGCCACGTCGACGAGATCGGCCTGATCGTCACGCACGCCGACGAGCAGGGCTACCTGTCGTTCCGCGGGCTCGGCGGGTGGACGCCCGAGGTCCTGGTCGGCCAGCGGGTCGAGGTCCTCTCCCGGGAGGGGCCCGTGCCGGGTGTGGTGCAGGTACGGCGCGACCCGTCGCGGCGTGAGGAGAAGCGGGCGCCCGAGCTGAATGCGCTGCACGTCGACATCGGAGCGCGCTCGCGCGAGGAGGCGCTCGCGGCCGTCCGGCTCGGCGACCCCGCGGTGCTCGCGCCGGCCCCCGTCCAGCTCCTCAACGGCCGGCTCGCCTCCCGCGCGCTTGACAACCGGCTCGGCGCGTACATCGCGCTCGAGGCGGCGCGCCGAGTCGCCGAGGCGGGCGACGCGCGCTGCCACGTCGCCGCCGTGGCGAGCGTCCAGGAGGAGGTCGCCGGCGACTACCTCGGCGCGCGCACCTCCGCGTACGCGCTCCGTCCTGCTCTGGCGATCGCGGTCGACGTCACTCCGGCCACCGACGTTCCCGGCGGGGACGCCACCGAGACCGGGGAGCAGCGGCTCGGAGGAGGCGCCGCCCTGCTGCGCGGCCCGGGCGCCGATGCGCGGATCTTCGAGCTGCTGCGCGAGGCCGCGGATGCGGAAGGCATCGCGTGGGCGGTCGAGGTCTCGACCGGCCGCTCGCACACCGACGCGGACGCCGTCGTCGCTTCGCGCGCGGGCGTCCCGACAGGCGTCGTTTCGGTCCCGACCCGTTACCTGCACACGCCGGGCGAGCTCGTCGACCTCGAGGACCTCGAGGCATGCGTCCGCGTCGTCACCGCGTTCGCCCGCCGGCTCGATCCGGCGGCCTGGGCGCCGCCGCTAGGCTGACCGCGTGACGCGCTCGGTGATCGTCTCCGCCGTCCGCACGCCGTTCGGCAAGCTGGGCGGCGCGCTCAAGGACTTCGAGGCGCCGGCGCTCGGCGCCGTCGCGATCGAGGCCGCGCTCGAGCGGGTCGGCCTCGAGCCGGACGAGCCGGAGTACGTGATCATGGGTCAGGTCCTGCAGGGCGGTGCCGGGCAGGCGCCGGCCCGCCAGGCGGCGATCGCGGCCGGGCTGCCGAAGGAGACGCCCGCCGACACGATCAACAAGGTCTGCGCGTCGTCGGTCCGGGCGGTCGAGATCGCGGACGCGATGATCCGCGCCGGCGAGCACGAGCTCGTCGTCACCGGCGGGATGGAGTCGATGACGAACGCCCCGTACGCGCTCAAGAAGGCGCGCTTCGGCTACCGGCTGGGCAACGACGCGCTGATCGACCTGATGGTCCACGACGGCCTCACCTCGACGTTCGACCAGCGGCACATGATCCAGCAGGCCTCGTTCGTCGCCCGCGAGCTCGGGATCTCGCGCGAGGAGCAGGACGGCTGGGCGCTGCGCTCGCACGAGCGCGCGGTTCGGGCGATCGACGAGCGGCTGTTCGAGGAGGAGGTCGTCCCGGTGGGCGACTTCGCGGTCGACGAGGGGCCGCGGCGGGACACCTCGCTGGAGAAGCTGGCCCAGCTGAAGCCGGTCTTCGACCCGGAGGGGACGACCACGGCCGGGAACGCGCCGGCGGTGAACGACGGCGCCGGGTGCGTGGTCGTGGCGAGCGAGGAGTTCGCACGCCGGCGGGGACTCCCCGTCCTGGCGACGATCGTCTCCCAGGCGTACGTCGCCGACGACTTCGCCTACCTGGCGCGCACGCCGGCGCTCGCCGGAAAGCGCGCGCTCGACAAGGCGGGGAAGACGATCGAGGACGTGGAGCGGGTGGAGCTGAACGAGGCGTTCTCGTCGGTCGTGCTGAACTCGACGAAGATGCTGGGCGCCGACCCCGAGCAGGTGAACGTCAACGGCGGCGCGGTCGCGCTCGGCCATCCGATCGGCGCGTCGGGCGCCCGCATCCTCGGGACGATGGTCTACGAGCTGCGCCGCAACGGCGGCGGGCTCGGGCTGGCCGCGATCTGCTCCGGCGGCGGCCAGGGCGACGCGATCCTGCTCGAGGTCTGAGTCCGCGCCCGTGACGACGCGCCGCGGCGCGGCGTATCGTCCGAGAAGTGACGCGGCTCGCCCTCGGGATCGTGCTCGCGACGCTGGCCGGCCTGGCGGCGACGGCCGAGCCTGCACGTGCCTGCTCGTGCGTCGGGATCGACGACCCGCGGCGCACGCTGCTGGAGTCCGACGCCGCGTTCGTCGGTCGCCTACTCTCACGCCGCGGGGGCGAGCGCGGACGGGGGGTCTTCGTCTTCCGGGTCGAGGTCGCGGTCAAGGGGCGCTTCGGCGAGACGGTCGAGGTCGACAGCGCGAGCGACGGCGCGGCCTGCGGGTTAGAGGTCGCGGTCGGCGCGCGGATCGGCCTCTACCTCGAGCGTGAGCGCGGGCGGTGGACGTCGAGCCTGTGCCGCCAGATCGCGCCCGACCGCCTCCGCGCCGCCGCCCGTCCGCTGCCGCGCCCGAACGGCCGGGGCCCGGTCGCGTGGCTCGCAGGCGGGACGGTCGGGCCGCACCGGTTGCTCGCACTCGACCGTCGCGGCCGGACGCTCGCCTACGGCGGCGGAGGGGGAACGGTGAGCGAGCTCGCCGTCTGCCCGGAATCGCGGCGCGCGCTCGAGGTCGTGACGCGGGGGGAGCGGACGACGCTCGCCGTCCGCGACCTGCGCACGCTGCGCGCCCGGCGCCTGCGCCTGCTCCCCCGCTCGTTCGCGTACCGGGCGCTCGCCTGCCGGAGCGCGGCGGGCGACGACGCGCTCGTCTACGGGGACCATCACTACGACGGCGAGGATGTCCTCCTCCGCGTCCGCCCGGGGAGCGGTCGCGCGGTCTGGCGCGGACGTTCCCGCGCAGCGGCCGTCACACGCGCGGGCGCGTTCGTGAGCGCCGGCACGCCGGCCGGCGTGCCGGCGCTGCTCGCCGTCGGCCTCGACGGCCGCGCGCGCCGCCTGGCCGCGCTCCCGCGCATGACGGAAGCTCTCGCGCCGAGCGCTGACGGCCGGCTCGTCGCCGGCGTGGCGGTTCCGGGCGGATCCGCGCGCGTCTTCGTGGTCGACGTCCGTGCGCGCCGCGTCCGCACCGCCTCGCTGACCGCCTATCCCGGCGGCGGGACTCCGGCATGGGTCGACGCGCGTCGCTTCGTCGTCCTCCCGGAGCTGGATGCGTCGGCGCTGCGGACGTTCGCCCTGCCCCTCCGCCGGGTCGGGACGGTGGCGCCCTGGCGCGCCGCGGTTTCCGCACTCGCCGGGACGCGCGTGGTCGGCGTCGAGCGCGGCGGAACGCTCGTCGCAGCAGCCGTCCCGGCCGGCCGCCCGCGCGCCCTCCGGGCGCTCCCGAGCGGCGCGGTGTACGCGCTCGTCGGCGTCCGCGCGCCGGCTCGCTGACGCCGGGCTCCCTCGCCGGCCGGCTACCCGTCGGACCGGCGCGCGGGCTTCACGTCGCCTTTCACTCGTTCGGGGGATCGGCTCCGCCGCCTCGTTGCCGAGGAGCATCGTGGTGGTTCGCGCCGTCCGCCTGCTCGTCGTCGACGACGATCCCGGGATCCGGGCGCTGCTGCGCGAGACGTTCGAGGGGTTCGACCTGGTCGTCGACGAGGCTGGGAGCGCCGAGGAGGCGACGAAGCGCGTGCGCCGGGCCTGCCCGGACGTGATCGTGCTCGACCTGCGGATGCCGGGGATCGACGGGCTCGCGCTCTGCCAGGCGCTCAAGTCGGACCCGGCCACGCGCGAGATCGGCGTGATCCTCCTGACCGGGGCCAACGTCAGCCCGGAGGACGTACGGCGCGCAGGTGCGGACGCGCTGCTCGGGAAGCCGTTCAGCCCGCTCGACCTGCTCGGGATCGTCGAGCGGCTCGCGGGACGTGGATTCGGCGTCCCCTTCCGGCGCGTGCGCGGCGACGACCCGCAGGAGCAGCTCCTCTTGTACGCGCGCGACCTGCGCCACGTGCTCGAGCTGGAGCGCGAGCAGCGGCTGAAGCTTCAGGAGGCCTACCGCGACACGGTCGGGGCGCTCGCGTCGGCGCTCGAGCACAAGGACACGCAGACGCGCGCGCACTCGCAGCGCGTGCAGCGCTACGCGCTCGACCTGATCGCGGAGCTCGACCCGCATATGGCCGCCGACCCGCGCGTCGAGTACGGGCTCCTGCTGCACGACATCGGCAAGATCGCGATCCCGGACTCGATCCTGCTCAAGCCCGGTCCGCTCACGCCGCCGGAGCGGCGCACGATTCAGCACCACACCATCCTCGGGGAGCAGATGCTCCAGCACGTCGAGTTCCTCCAGGGGGAGGCGCTGCGGATCGTGCGCTCGCACCACGAGCGCTGGGACGGCGCGGGGTACCCCGACCGGCTGCACGGCGAGGAGATTCCCCTCGGTGCCCGTGTGTTCGCCGTCGTGGACGCGCTCGACGCGATGACCACCGACCGACCGTACCGGCGCGCCCTACCGTGGAGGCACGCGGTGGACGAGATCATCGCCGAGTCCGGGCGCCAGTTCGCCCCGGAGGTCGTCGACGCCTTCCGCGCGCGCGAGTCCGAGCTGCAAGAGGTCCGAGCGCACCTCGTGGCCGCCTAACGGCGCGGGGGAGCAGGCTCCCCCCGGGAACCCCCCTCGGCCTCGCTCTGCCCGAACGCCGGCTGGCTGCGGCGGGGAATGCGCCTCCGCCCTCGGGGAGCCCTCGCCGGTTGCCCGAACGGCTACGGGGCGGCGCGCCGCGGCAGTGCGGACGGCGGTGGGCTTCGCCGATCGCCGCCCGCATCACTCCTGCCGGCCCGTACTGCCGGCCTGCCGCCTCGCAGTACGGGGCCGTCCTTCGGCTTCGGTGGCGGGCGACGGTCTTCTCGTGCGCGAAGGCCGGCTTGTCCGGGCGAGAGCGCATGCGGGCGTCCGTTACGCGGCTTGCGTCAGTGGAGGGGGTCCGCGGGGGAACCACGGGTTCCCC
>JACVRR010000158.1 GCA_014534345.1 Thermoleophilia bacterium
CCGGCAAGACGCTGCTCGCGAAGGCGGTCGCCCACGAGTCGGGCGCGGCCTTCTACTCCCAGAGCGCGTCCTCGTTCGTCGAGATGTTCGCCGGGCTCGGCGCGGCGCGGATCCGAAAGCTCTTCGCGGAGGCGCGCAAGAACGCGCCTGCGATCGTCTTCATCGACGAGCTCGACGCCGTCGGCGCCGCGCGGGGCGGGCACGGGCTCAACCGCGAGCAGGACCAGACCCTCAACCAGCTCCTGGTCGAGCTGGACGGGTTCGACGGCGCCGACCAGGTCGTCGTCATGGGCGCGTCGAATCGCCTGCAGGACCTCGATCCGGCGCTCCTGCGGCCCGGCCGCTTCGACCGGCACGTGCTCGTCGCGCCGCCGGACGTGGCGGCCCGCGAGGCGATCCTGCGCGTCCACACGCGCGGGAAGCCGCTGGCCGACGACGTCGACCTCGCCCAGGTCGCGCGGCAGACGGCCGGGCTGACGGGCGCGGATCTCGCGAGCATCGCCAACGAGGCGGCCATCCTCGCCGGGCGGCGAGGCCGGGACGTGATCGGCGCTGCCGAGTTCGACGCCGGCGTCGAGCGCGTGGTGGCGGGACTGCAGCAGCGGCGCGTCGTCGGCGAGAAGGAGAAGCGGATCCTGGCGTACCACGAGGCGGGTCACGCGCTGATGTCGCACCTGATGGGCGAGATCGCGCCGGTGCACAAGGCGACGATCGTCTCGCGCGGCGGCGCGCTCGGGTACACGCTCAACCTGCCGAGCGAGGACCGCTATCTGCACACGCGCGAGGAGCTGCTCGACCTGATGAAGATCGGGCTCGCCGGTCGGGCGGCCGAGCACGTGGTGTTCGGCCGGGTGACGAACGGCGCCGCCAACGACCTCGAGCGGGTGACCGAGATCGCCCGGGCGATGGTGTTCGAGTGGGGCATGGGCGAAGAGGTCGCCTCGCGGACGATGCGCGCCGACAACTACGCGCTGTCGGAGGAGACCAAGCGGCTCCGGGACAGCGAGCAGGCGCGGCTCACCGACCAGGCGTACCGCGACACGGTCGCGCTGCTCGAGAAGCACCGCGTCGCGCTCGACCGGCTCGCCGCCGCGCTGCTCGACACCGAGACGCTCGTCCGCGACGAGCTGGAGGCACTGCTGGCCGAGGTCGAGCCGGAGTCGACGGCCAGCGAGACGGTCGGCGCCGTCCGTCTCCTCGCAAGCGACGGCGCCGGAGCGCACGCGGCTCCGGCCGCGGCGTCCAGCGAGTAGTCGCCGCCGCCGCGCGAGCCGCGGCGTGGTCGGCCCGGTCGACCGGCCGGGACCGCAACGCGACCCGCCGGTCCGCGGGGGGAAGGCTTTCTACGGAGTCGGCACAGAGGCGTGACGCCCACGTGCGCGGTTCACCGGTACGCTCGACCGCGGGTGGCGGGGGGACCCCGGATCCCCACCCAGGGCGGGGAGCGGGTGCATGGAGACCGCGCAGGTCGCGGACACCCGCGGCCTCGCGGGCGCCGGACCTCCGGGGCACGCCCCGATCGAACTGCCGCGGACGCTGCCACGGCTCCCGGCGGCGCCTCGGGCGCGCCGCAGACGGCCCGGGCCGAGCGGCCGGCGTCTCGGCCGGACCCCGCCGGTAAAGTCGCGCGACGTGGAAGGGCGCGGGATTCATCACCTCGGCGTCGCCGTCGGCGACCTCGACGAGGCGCTCGGCACGTACGAGCGCCTCTTCGGCGCCGAGCTCGAGCACCGCCGAACCGTCCCCGAGCAGGGCGTCGAGGCGGCCGCCGTGCTCGTCGGCGACGGGCGGGTCGAGCTCCTGGCCGCGCTCGACGCCGACACGCCGGTGGGGCGCTTCCTGGCGAAGCGCGGCCCCGGCATGCACCACGTCGCCTTCGAGGTGTCCGACCTGCGGGCGGCGCTGGCCGCGCTCTCCGCGGCGGGGGCGGAGCTGATCGACCCCGAGCCGCGCGCGGGCCTGTTCGGCATGGAGGTGGCGTTCGTCCACCCCGACTCGGTGCACGGCGTCTTGGCGGAGGTCGTCGCGCGTGGCTGAGGAGCGGATGCGCGTGGAGTTCGGCTTCGACGGCGGCCAGGGGATGGTCGTCCACGTCGACGCGCCGACCGCCGACGCCCTCGAGCGCGCGCTGGCGGAGGCTCCCGAGGAGGCGTTCGCGTTCGACGCCGACGACGGCCGCTACACCGTCCGGCTGAACCGCGTCGTCTACGTGAAGCGGCTCGCGCGCGAGAGCCGCGTCGGCTTCGGCGCCTAGCGAGCGCGGCGGGCGATGCCGCGCGGTTACACGGGCCGCGCGCGCGGGCATCGTCACGCGCGATGACGCAGGCTCCGACGGCGCAGGAGCAGGAGCGTGGACTCGTCGAGCGGGCGCAGGCGGGCGACCGCGAGGCGCTCGAGCAGCTCTACCTCCTCCACTTCGACCGCATCTACAGCTACCTGCACATGAGCGTCGGGAACCGGCACGACGCCGAGGACCTCACCACGCAGACGTTCCTCAAGATGCTGGAGGCGATCCCCCGCTTCCGCTGGCGCTCGGCGCCCTTCTCCGCCTGGCTGTTCCGGATCGCGCACAACCTGGCCATGGACCACTTCCGCTCCCGCCGGCGCTGGCAACCCGAGGAGGAGGTGCCCGAGCCGCGCGAGGCGGAGATCTCAGCCGAGCAGGCCGCGATGCACTCGCTCGGCCGGCAGAGCCTGCTCGAGCTGATCGAGGAGCTGTCGCCCGAGCAGCAGCAGGTGCTGACCCTGAAGTTCGTCTTCAACTTCGCGAACGCGGACGTCGCGACGATCCTCGGCAAGACGGAGGGCGCGGTGAAGTCCCTCCAGCACCGCGCGCTCGCCTCGCTGCACAAGCGGGTCGCGCCCGCGGAGCCGAACCCGGCCTGACGGCGGCGGCCGGGCGCGCCCACTAGCCTCTGGTCGTGGCGCTCGCCGCCGGGATCGCCGGCCTGCCGGGGGCCGGCAAGACGACGATGTTCAACGCCCTGACGCGCGCCGGCGGCGTGCCGGGGCGCGAGAACGTGGGCATGGCGACGATCGCCGACGACCGTCTCGAGCCGGTCGCGCGGGTGTCCGGCTCGCCCAAGGCGACGCCGGCCGCGCTGCGCGTCGTCGACCCGCCGGGCTTCGGCGCCGCCGTCCTCGGCAACCTGCGGCAGGTCGACGCGATCCTCGCCGTGCTGGACGGGTTCACCCCCGGGGCGGATCCGGACGCCGCGCTCGAGACGCTCCGGCTGGAGCTGCTCGTCGCCGACCGCGACCACGTGGAGCGGCGGCTCGAGCGCGTGCGCAGCCAGGCGAAGTCGGGCGAGCGCGCCCTGCGCGAGCAGGTGGAGCTGGTGGAGCGCGTCCTCGGCCACGTCGAGGCGGGCCGCGGCCTCGGCGAGTGGCCGGGAGCGCTCCCGCCGGGGCTCGAGCCGCTGACGACCAAGCCGCTCGTCCCGATCGTGAACGGCCCCGGCGGGGTCGACGCCAAGCTCGAGGCCGAGCTGGCCGAGCTCCCGGAGGACGAGGCGGCCGCCTTCCGGGAGGGGCCGTCGGTGCTCGACGCGGTCGTCCGGGCGCTGTTCGACGCGCTGGGCCTGCTCGTCTTCTTCACCGCGAACGAGAACGAGGCGCGCGCGTGGACGCTCCGCCGCGGCGGGACCGCGCTCGACGCGGCGGCCTCCGTCCACACCGACCTGGCGCGCGGGTTCATCCGCTGCGAGGTGATTGCGTGGCGCGACCTGGTCGAGTGCGGCTCGCGCGCGGAGGCGGCGCGGCGCGGCCTGCTGAGGATCGAGGGGCGCGACTACCGTGTCGAGGACGGGGACGTCCTCACCGTCCGCTTCCAGCCGGGGCGCGGGTAGCCGTCAGCCGCCGACGACGAGGACGACGCCGGCGAGCGCCGCGACCACGCCGGCCCGCTGGTGACGCGCCGTCGGCTCGTGCAGGAAGGCGGTCGCGAGCGCGACGGTCACGACGGGGTAGAGCGAGGCGAGGACCGAGACGACGCTGACGGCGCCCCGGCTCGCCGCGGCGGCGAAGAGCGCGTTCCCCGCCGAGTCGGCCAGGCCGATTACGACGAGCACCGGGAGGTGCGAGCGGGCGCCGCGAAGCGGCGGGCGGAGCGCGGCGACCGCGACGAGCACGAGCGCCGCAGCCGTGAGGCGGAACAGGAGCGCCGCCCACAGCACGCTCGCTTCTGCGGCGGCGTGCATGGGCACGAAGTAGCCGCCGAAGCCGACCGCAGCCGCGACGCCGAACGGGACGCCGGCCGCGATTCGGCGCGACCGCTCCGCGGGCTCGAGCGAGGCGAGCACGATGCCGGCGATGGCGAGCGGGAAGCCGACCAGCTGGACGGTCGAGGGCCCGTCGCCGGTCGCGATGCCGACCGCGACGGGGATCACCGCGCCCGCCCCCGCGATCGGCGCGACGACGGCGATCGCGCCCGCCGCCATGCCGCGGTAGAAGGCCGCCAGGCCGACGGTGCCGAGGACCGCCGCGGGCAGCGCCCAGAGCACCGTCGAGCCGGGCGGCGCTCCTCCGGCCGCGGCGACGGCGACGGACAACGCCGCCACGCCGGCGAGCTGGGCGGGGACGAGGACGGCGAGCAGCGGCAGCGCCCGGCTCTTGAGGCCGCCGAGGAAGTCGCCCGCGCCCCAGCAGACGCTGGCGCCGAGCGCCAGCACGGCGGCGAGCACTACGTCTCGGGAACCGGCCGGGTGGCCGCGACGGCGTCGAGCTGGTTCGCGTGGTAGAGCACCGCCGCCTCCGCCGTCCGCGCCGCCCGCGCGTCGTGGTGCGCGGCGACGGCGTGCAGGAGCTCGGCTCGAACGGCGGGCTCGAGGCCGCCGGCCCCGCTCTCGATCGCGCGCAGCCCGAGGTGGACGTGCC
>JACVRR010000040.1 GCA_014534345.1 Thermoleophilia bacterium
GCATGGACGGGCTGATCCACATCTCGGAGCTCTCCTGGAGCCACGTCAACCACCCCTCCGAGGTGCTCGAGATCGGCCAGAAGGTGCGCGTCAAGGTCCTCGACATCGACCGGGACCGCCAACGGATCTCGCTCGGCCTCAAGCAGACGCAGACCGACCCGTGGCAGCAGTTGGTCGAGACCTACCGCGAGGGCGACGTCGTCCAGGGACGGGTCACGAAGGTCGTCACCTTCGGCGCGTTCGTCGAGATCCTCCCGGGCGTCGAAGGGCTCGTGCACATCTCGGAGCTCGCGGCGCACCACGTCGAGAACCCGCGCGAGGTCGTCTCGCAGGGCGACGACGTCAACGTGCTCGTCCTGGAGATCGACGCCGACCGGCGCCGGCTCTCGCTCTCGATGAAGCGCGTCGAGGACGGCAGCGTCCCGCGTCCGCGGCCCGGCGAGGAGCCGACGGGTGACCTGGGGCTGTCGGAGGAGGTCTTCTCGGACGACGCTCCCGAGCCGGCGGCCGGGGCCGCGAGCGAGGACGGGGCGTCGGCCGCGTCGCTCGGCGCCGGCGAGGCCGAGTCCGACGTGCCGGCCGAGCCCGAGCGCGCCGCCCCCGGCGAGCCCGAAGAGACCCTGTAGCCACCCGACGCGGCGCGGATGAGCGAGCGCCCGTCAGCGGAGGCGCGGCGGCGGCCGCTCGCGGTCGCGATCACCGGCGGAATCGGCGCGGGCAAGAGCGAGGCGCTCGGCGCGTTCGCCCGGCAGGGCGTCCCGACGATCTCGAGCGACGAGATCGTTCACCGCCTGCTGCGGGAGGACGACGACGTACGGGCAGCGCTGGTGGAGCGGTTCGGCACTCGCGTGCTCGACGGGCACGGACGGCCCGACCGCGCCGCGATCGCCGAGATCGTCTTCGCCGACCGCGGGCAGCTCGCGTGGCTCGAGGAGCTGCTCCATCCGCGCGTGGCGCAGGAGTACCTGCGCTGGCGGGACGAGCTGGCGCGCCGTCCGGATCCCCCGGCAGTCTGCGTCACCGAGGTGCCGCTCCTGTACGAGGTGGGAGGCGAGAAGCGGTTCGACGCCGTGGTCGCGATCACCGCGCCGCGCGATCTGCGCGCGCGCCGCTCGCCGGTCGCGCTGGAGGCCCGCGAACGGCGGCTGCTGCCCGACGACGAGAAGGCGCGCCGCGCCGATTTCGCCTACGTCAACGACGGCACGCTCGCCGACCTCGACGCGTTCGTCGCGGGCGTCGTCGCCGAGCTGACGCCGCGAGCGGCGTGACGCGCGCGCTCGCCGCGCTCGTCACGGTCGCCGCCGGCGTGGGCGCGCTGGCCGCCGTGCACGCTGCCGAGCCGAGCTGGTACGCGCGGCTGCGCTACCCGCTCGAGTACGAGGCGATCGTCCGCGGCCACGCCCGCAGCTACCGGCTCGAGCCGGCGCTCCTCGCCGCCGTGATCTACGAGGAGAGCCGCTTCCGCGCCGACGCGCGCTCGCGCTCGGGCGCGATCGGGCTGATGCAGCTGATGCCGGCGACGGCGAAGGGGATCGCGCTGCGCACGGGCGGGGCGCGCTTCCGGGTCGCCGACCTGTACGACCCGGAGATCAACGTCCGTTACGGCGCCTGGTACCTCCGCCACCTCCTCGACAAGTACGGCGATCTTCCGACGGCGCTGGCCGCGTACAACGCCGGTCAGCGCAGGGTCGACGAGTGGCGGCGCGCCGGGCGCGGCATCCGCTTCGGCGAGACGCGTGCGTATGTCCGCGCGGTCCTCGCGACCCGCGAGGTCTACGCCCGCGCGTATCGCCGGGAGCTGGCGCGGCCAGCGGGACTGCGACGAGACACTTGACAGACACCATTCGTGATGTCATAGTGATGTCACGATGCAGGTGCAGACGTTCATCGCAGCGTTGCGCTCCGACCTCGAGGCGATCGCCGCCGTCGGCGACGACGCCACCGCCGAGGCCGGCTCGCGGCTGGTCCGCGCGCTCGAGGCGTCCGCCCACCTCCGCCTCCTCGACGTGCTCGGCCAGGTCGCGCTGGAAGTCAGCGGCCAGCTTGCGGGCGGGCACGTCGAGGTTCGGGTGTCGGGCACCGACGCGGAGCTCGTGTACGTGGCCGAGGAGGACGCCGGCGCGCCCGTCTCCGATGACCTGTCGGCGCGCATCACCCTGCGGCTCCCGGAGGGGCTGAAGGCGGGGATCGAGGCCGCGGCCGCCCGCGAGGGCGTCTCGGTCAACGCGTGGATCGTGCGCGTGCTGACGCGCATGCTCTCCGGCCCGACTCCGCCCCGCCCGCCCCGCGTGGGCAGCCGCCTGACCGGCTTCGGCAGAAGCTGAGAGGAGGAGCGATGCTGTACCCCGTTCCCTACGAGTACCACGACCTGATCGTCGACCGCCGCGGCGGCCGGCCCGGCCGCCTACGCGACGGGCTGCCGCGCCCCGTCCGCCGGCGTGCGCGGAGGCGGTAGTGCGAACCGCGCGCTTCCATACAAGCGGGCCGCCGTCGCTCACGCTCCGCAACACGGCGGGCGAGATCGCGCTCGAGACCGTCGAGGGCGACGAGACCGTGGTCGAGCTCGTCGCCCTCACCCGCAGCAGCGAGGAGGCGGTCGAGGCGGCGACCTTGGAGCAGCGAGGCGACGAGATCGTCGTCGAGCTGCCCGAGCGGCGGATGCTGCGCGTCCTGGTCGGCGAGCCGAAGGTCCGGGTCGCCGTCCGCTGCCCGCACGGGGCGCTCGTCCGGGTGAAGGCGGTGTCGGCGGACACCGACGCGCGCGGACGGTACGGCGAGCTCGACCTCAACGCCGTGTCCGGCGACGTCCGCGTCGAGGAGGTCACCGGATCCGCGCGCGTGAAGACGGTCAGCGGCGACGTCCACGTGGGCCCGGTGGGAGGCGACGGCGCCTTCCAGACCGTCTCGGGTGACGTCGCCGTCGAGCGGGTGGGGGGCACGACGGAGCTTCGCTCCGTCTCGGGCGACGTCCGGCTCGACGCCGCGGGCGGTCCCGTCACCGTCCAGACCGTGTCCGGCGATCAGACGCTGCGCTCCGTCGTCGAGGGCGCCGTGCAGTGCAAGTCCGTGTCCGGCGACGTCATCGTCGGCGTCGCTCCCGGCTCGCGGGTGTGGGTCGACGCGAAGAGCATGTCCGGTTCCACGCGCTCCGAGCTCGATCTCGCCGATTCGCCCGTCGGCGCCGACGACGGGCCGCTCGTCGAGATCCGCGCCAACGCGCTCTCCGGCGACATCCGCCTCACGCGCGCGGGCTAGCCGTGCCACAGATCGGTTCTCTCTGGCCGCGGGGCGGCCTCTGGCGGCACGGCGATTTCCTGAAGCTGTGGACGGGCGAGACGATCAGCCAGTTCGGCTCGCACGTCACCGCGCTGGCGTTCCCGCTCGTCGCGATCCTCGTGCTCGAGGCCAGCGCGTTCCAGGTCGCGCTCCTCGGCGTGATCGAGATGGCGCCGTTCATCCTGCTCAGCCTGCCGGCCGGTGTCTGGGTCGACCGCCTGCGCCGGCGCCCCATTCTGATCACGTCGGACGTTGCGCGCGCGCTGCTCCTGCTCACCGTCCCGCTCGCCTACGCGCTCGACGCGCTCTCGATCTCGCAGCTGTACGCGGTCGGCTTCCTGTTCGGCGTGGCCACCGTCTTCTTCGACGTGTCCTACCAGTCGTACCTGCCCTCGCTCGTCCCGCGCGATCGCCTGGTCGAGGGGAACTCGAAGCTCGAGATCAGCCGCTCGGGCGCCCAGCTCACGGGGCCCGGCCTCGCGGGCGCGCTGATCGAGGCACTGACCGCACCCGTCGCGGTCTTCGTCGACGCGGTCAGCTTCCTCGCCTCGGCAGGGTTCCTCCTGCGCATCCGTCGCGCCGAGCGCGCACCCGAGCGTTCCGAGGCGACCGCGAAGCCGTCGATGCGAAGTGAGCTGCGCGAGGGCCTGGCGTACGTCCTCGGCCACCGGCACCTCCGCTGGATCGCCGCCTCGACCGCGACGTTCAACCTCTTCGGCAGCGTCATGTTCGCGATCTTCCTCGTCTTCGCCGTGCGCGAGCTGGGCCTGCGGCCCGGCGTCATCGGCCTCGTCTTCGCGGTGGGAAACGTCGGCGCGCTCGCCGGCGCCGTGCTGGCGAACCGCATCGCCGCGCGGATCGGCGTCGGCCCGACGATCGTCATCGGCGCGGCGTTCGGCGGCGGCTCCCTCCTGTACGCGCTCGCGCCGGCGTCGTCGCCGATCCCGTTCCTGATCGCCGCTCAGGTCCTCGTCAGCTTCGGCATCCCCGTCTACAACATCACCCAGGTCAGCTTCCGCCAGGCGATCACGCCGGAGCGCCTGCAGGGCCGGATGAACTCGGTGATGCGCTTCATCGTCTGGGGCGTGATGCCGCTCGGGTCGCTGGCGGGCGGCGCGCTGGCGACGGCGGCGGGCCTCCGGACTGCGATATGGGTCGGTGCCGCGGGGACGTCGCTCGCCTTCCTCCCGGTGCTCCTGTCCTCCGTGCGGTCACTGCGCGCGATGCCCGAGCCGTACGCCGAGCCGCTCCCGTCGGAGGGATCCGCGGAGGGAGGGATGCTCGGGCCGACGCAGCTTCCGGCCGCGGACGAGGGCTGATGCCGGCGACCCGCAGGCGCGACCTGCTGCGCGACAGGCGCCTCGTCGGCCTGCTCCTGCGCGACGTCGTCTCGCTGACGGGCTCGCAGATGACCTGGGTGGCGCTCCCCTGGTTCGTCCTGACGACGTCGGGCTCGGCGACGCGGATGACGGCCGTGCTCGCGATGCAGGCGGCCGCCGTCGCGGTCGGCGGGCTCGCGCTCGGCGGGGTGGCGACGCACGCGGGCCCCCGCCGCACGATGCTCGTCTGCGACGCCGCGCGGGCACCGATCCTCGCGGCGATTCCGCTGCTGCACCTGGCCGGCGCGCTCTCCTTCGGCGTCCTGCTGGCGCTCGTGGCGGCGATGGGGACGCTCATGACGCCCTCGTTCGCCTCGAAGGCCGCCCTGCTGCCCGACCTCGTCGGCGACGACGAGTCCGCGCTGGCGGAGGCGAACGCGCTGCTGCAGATGGCGAACCGCACGGCCGCCATCGCGGGGCCGCCGGTGGCCGGCGTGCTGATCGGCGTGATCGGCGCCACCAGCGTGCTGCTCGTGGACGCCCTGACCTTCGCCGCCGGCTTCGCGCTGATCGCGGTGCTGGTGCGCGTGCCCGGCGCGCCCGCCCCCGAGCAGGACGAGACCCGCGGTCTTGCCGCCGGCTTCCGCTTCCTCGTCGGCGACTCGCTGCTCCGCGGTTGGTCGGCGGCGCTGATCCTCGGGGACGTCGTCTGGCTCGCGCTCTTCGCCGCGATCCCCGTCCTCGTCGTGACTCGCTTCGGGGAGCAGCCCGAGCTCGTCGGCTGGATCTTCGCCGGCTTCGGGTTCGGCGCGGTGCTCGGGTCGGTCATCGCGTTGCGGATCGTCCGCTCGGTCGACCGTCTGCTGCTGGCGAGCGTCGGCGAGCTCGGGATGGCGGCGCCGCTGTGGGTGTTCGTCTTCCACGTGCCGGCGCCGGTCCTGGTCGCGGCAATGGGGGCCGCCGGCCTCGCCAACGGGCTGGTGAACGCGCCCGCCCACACGATCGTGATGCTGCGGACGCCGGCCCGCCTGCGCACGAAGCTGTTCTCCGCGATCATCACGGCCGTCGCCGTGCTCAGCCCGGTTGCCCTGCTCGCGACAGGTCCCTCGCTCGAGCGGTTCGGCGTCGACCCGACGGTCGCCGTCCTGGTCGCGATCGACTCCGTCGCCGTGCTGCTTTTCGCGTGGACCGGGCTCCGCCACCGCGCGGCGGTGGCGACCCGCGCCGCCGCCTCGCGCGCATGACGCGCCGGCGCACGCCGCTGGTCGCGCTCTTCGGAGCCGACGCCGTGTCGCTCGTCGGGAACGCGATGGCGCTCGTCGCGATCCCTTGGTTCGTGCTCCAGGAGACGGGGCGCCCGGCGCTCGCAGGCCTCGTCGGCTTCTTCACCTTTCTCCCGCCGATCGTGGCGGGGCTCCTCGGCGGCGCCCTCGTCGACCGTCTGGGCTTCCGCTCGGCCAGCGTGCTCTCCGACGTCGCGAGCGGCGCGGCCGTCGTGGCGATCCCGCTCCTGCACGTCACGGTCGGGCTCCAGCTCCCCGTCCTGTACGCGCTCGTCTTCCTGGGCGCGCTGCTGGACGCTCCGGGCGCGACGGCGCGGCGCTCGCTGCTCCCGGACGTCGCCGAGCTGGCGGGGATGCGCATCGAACGCGCGACGGGAATACGCGAGGCGATTCAGCGCGGCTCGCTGCTCGTCGGCGCGCCGCTCGCGGGGGTGCTCATCGCCTCGCTCGGCGCCGTGAACGTCCTCTGGCTGAACGCCGGGAGCTTCCTCGTCTCCGCCGCGTTGGTCGGCGCGGCGGTGCCCGCGGCGCTGCGCCACCAGGCGGACGACGGCGCGGGCCGCTACCTCGCGCAGCTTGCCTCCGGCATCCGCTTCGTCTACCACGACCGGCTCGTCCGCGCCGTGCTCCTGACGGTGCTGCTGACGAACTTCCTCGACGCGCCGCTGACGCCCGTCCTCATGCCGGTCTTCGCGTCGGAGGCGTTCGGCAGCGCCGTAAGCCTCGGCGTGGTCCTCGGGACGTTCGGCGGCTTCGCGCTGCTCAGCTCACTCGTCTTCGGCGTCGTCGGGCACCGCCTACCGCGGCGGCGGACCTTCGTGCTGGCGTTCATGGCCGCCAGCCTCCCGTACGTCGCCCTCTCGACGCTGCCTTCGCTCCCGGTAACGCTCGTGATCGCGGCCTGGTGGGGGGTCGCGGCCGGCCCGCTGAACCCCGTCCTGGGGGTCGTCGCGTACGAGCGCGTGCCGCCGCACATGCGGGGCCGCGTCTTCGGCGTCGGGATGGCCGGCTCGTACGCCGCGATTCCGCTCGGCGCGCTGCTCGGCGGCGTCGTCGTCGAGGCGGTGGGGATCCAGACGACGTTGCTCGGGATCGGGCTCTGCTACCTCGCGGTGACCGGCTTCGGGCTCGTGAACCCCGCGTTCCGCGAGATGGACGCGCTGCGGGCGGGCGGCGCTCCCCAGCAGTCCGGCTGACGCCGGCGCTCAGCGGCAGAGGCGCGCGATGACCTCGTCCGCCTCGCGGGCGAGCTCGCGCACGATCTCGCCCGCCGGCTTGACATCGCGGACGAGGCCGACGGACTGGCCCGCCCACATCGGCGCGTGCTCGAGCTCGCCCGCGAAGTCGGGCGTGAGCATGAACGACGCGTAGCGTGCGATCTCCCGCTGGCGCCAGCGCTCGTCGAGCGTCCCGATCGTCGTTCCCTCGCCGGGCCGCTCGCCCGCCGGCGGCCGGCCGGCCGCCTCCCACTCCTCCACCGTTCGGTTGCGGAGCGCGCGGTGGGGCGCGTCGGGCCAGCCGCCGTCGAAGACCTGCCCGTATACCGTGTCCTCCGGCCCGCTCGCGACGAGGCGGCGCTTGTACTCGCCGACGGCGAACGCCTCGTCGCTCGCGACGAAGCGCGTGCCGAGCGACACGCCCTGCGCCCCGAGCGCGAGCGCGGCCGCGAGCCCGCGCCCGTCCGCGATCCCGCCCGACGCGAGCACGGGCGTGGGGGAGATCGCGTCCACCACGAGGGGGACGAGCACCGACAGCGCCGTGCGGCTGCTGACGTGCCCGCCCGCCTCGGCGCCCTGCGCGATCACCGCGTCGACGGCCGCCGCCGCGGCCGTCCGCGCCTCCTCCACCGAGCCCACCTGGATCAACACCTGGACCCCGTGCCGGTGCGCGGGTTCGACGAACGGCGACGGGTCGCCCCAGAAGAACACGAGCGCAGGAACGCGTTCCTCGATGCAGGTCGCGATCCGCTCCTCGACGAGCGGCGCCGCCTGCGGGTGCTCGAGGCCGGCGAGGATGACGTTCGCGCCGAACGGGCGGTCCGTCAGCTCGCGCGTCCGATGAACGCGGGCGCGGATCTCGTCCGGCGGCAACGTCGACACGCCGAGCACGCCGAGCCCGCCGGCGTTCGAGACCGCCGCGACCAGCTCCGGCCCCGCACCCGCGCCGAAGCCCACGGACAGGATCGGGTGCTCGACGCCGAGCTGCGAGCACAGGGCCGTCCGCGGCACACGTCGTTTGTACCCGGTGCCCGCGCGCGCAGCAAGCCGCGGGGGCGTCGCCCCACGCGGGCGAGGCCCTCGCTGCACGTCGCCGCGGAGCCGGGCGGCGCGCCGGAACGCGCCCACACGCTGCGGCGGCGCGGCATCACGAGCCGCCTGCAGCCCGCTGACGGCCGCCGCCGCGGACGACCTCCGGCGGAGCCGCGCGCCTAGCGCGACGCGGCCTGCTCGAGCTCGTTCGCCTTCGCGGTCAGCGAGTTGAACGCCGCCTGCAGGAAGTCGTTCGCGGCCGCTGCGCCGAGCGACCAGGTGAGCAGGCGCCCGAAGCGGGGGGCGACGATCTGGGTCGAGGCGAGGGTTGCCGCGGCCCAGGTCCCGACGCAGCGCGTGCACGTCACGAGCTCGCCGATCGCCTGCTCCGCTCCTCCCCGCACCGGCGTCTCGCTCTCGCCGCGGTACGCGTGGCCGCGGACGAACGGCTGGCGGATGAAGCTCGTGACCTGGTCGTGCGCGAGCGTGCGCGCCGCCTTGAAGGTCGCGGCCGACAGCACGACCAGGTCGAGCGCGGTCTGGCACTGAGGGTTCCGCCCCACCGCGCGGCTGAGCGCCCCCGCCGCGGCGAGCCCGCCGGCGAATGTCGCCACGATCGCCGCGTAGCTTCCGTAGGGGGGCGGCTCGTCCACGTCAGCGGCGTTCTTCCGCCGCCCTCGCGCGGCTACACCCGCCGTCGACCGGTGCCGTCGAGGAGCCGACTCCCGCCGGCGGACTCACTCGCCCGACCGGGGGATGTGCGCCGTCTCCGCCGCCACCGACCGTGGCTCCATGGGGGTCGGTGGGGCGTCTCGTGGTCTTGGTCGGGCTCGCAGCCGCGCTCGCGGCAGCGACCGCCGGCACCGCGCGCGCCGACGAGGACGGCGCCCGGCAGACCGCGCTCGCGCTGGTCGAGGCGATTCGCGCGCAGAGCGGCGCGGGCGTCTGCTCGCTGCTCACGCTGACGGCCGTCGAGCGGCTCGGCGGCCAGGACGAGTGCGTCAGGGCGTTCGACCCGCCGCCCTCGAGCGCGGACTACGCCGTGCGCGGCACGCTGCTGGGCGCGTGGCGGGCGGCGGTCAGGAGCGCGCGGAAGCGCGACCACCGGTTCGTCACCAGGTCGTTCGGTGCGCGCGCCCTCGCGCGCGACATGGAGCGGCTCGATCGCGAGCTCACCGTCCGGCTGGGCGGCAACGCGCGCGACGCCATCGGGCAGCTGGCGACGACGGTCATCCTCGACCGGCGCTCGACGGCGCGGCGACTGGTGCTGTACGCCGAGTCCGACGACGGCTCGATCTTCCGCCTCAGCGCCGCCGCGCGTGGAATCCCGCAGCTCGACGAGGTGCTGATGGGCGAGCCCGAGACCGATCCGCCGCCTCCCGCCGCGCTCGAGTTCACGTTCTCGGTGGACGGCGTCACCGCCGTCGGCCAGATGACTCAGGTGCGAATGACCTGGTGGTGGCGCGAAGACGAGGAGGTCGCGGTCTACGGGGTGCTGCTCGAGCTCGTGCCGGCCGCGCACTCGCCGCACGGCTACCTCGTGAACGACGTCTTCCTGTCGGCCTTCAGCGGCGCGTAGCGCCGGCGAGGCGGCCGGGAGCCGCCCGTCCTCCGGGCTACGCTGTCGGCGTGCCGCCGCTGAGCACGACCGAGGCGTACCGCCCGACCGGCGACCAGCCGCAGGCGATCGAGACGCTCGCCGAGGGCATCCTCGCCGGCGAGCGCTACCAGACGCTGCTCGGAGCGACCGGCACGGGCAAGACGGCGACGATGGCCTGGATCGCCGAGCGGGTGCAGAAGCCGACGCTGGTGATCGCGCACAACAAGACGCTCGCCGCGCAGCTGTGCAACGAGTTCCGCGAGTTCTTCCCCGACAACGCGGTCGAGTACTTCGTCTCGTACTACGACTACTACCAGCCCGAGGCCTACGTCCCCCAGGCCGACCTGTACATCGAGAAGGACTCCTCCCAGAACGACGACATCGCGCGCCTGCGCCTCGCCGCGACGTCCGCCCTGTTCACGCGCCGCGACGTGATCGTGGTCGCCTCCGTCTCGTGCATCTACGGACTGGGCTCGCCCGAGGAGTGGCGCGAGCGGGTGCTGATCCTCGAGGTGGGCGAGGAGCACGACCGCGACGCCGTGCTGCGCAAGCTGATCGACAGCCAGTACGTCCGCAACGACAGCGTGCTCGGGCGCGGGCGCTTCCGCGTCCGGGGCGACCTCGTCGAGGTGCAGCCCGCGAACGCCGAGACGGCGTACCGGGTCTCGTTCTTCGGCGACGAGGTCGAGCAGATCACCCACTTCGACCCGTTGACCGGCGAGGTGTTCGCGCGGCTCGACAACCTGACCATCTGGCCGGCGACCGAGTACGTCACCTCGCGGCCGACGATCGAGCGCGCCGTGGGCGAGATCCGCGCCGAGCTGGAGGCGCGCGTCCGCGTCCTCGAGCGCGAGGGCAAGATGCTGGAGGCGCACCGGCTCCGCCAGCGCACTGAGTACGACCTCGAGATGCTCAAGGAGCTCGGGTTCTGCAACGGGATCGAGAACTACTCGCGCATCCTCGAGGGCCGCCCCCCGGGGTCGCACCCGTTCACGCTGCTCGACTACTTCCCGGACGACTTCGTCATCTTCGTCGACGAGTCGCACCAGACGATCCCGCAGCTGGGCGGGATGTACGAGGGCGACCGCTCACGCAAGCAGACGCTCGTCGACTACGGGTTCCGGCTTCCGTCGGCGCTCGACAACCGGCCCCTCCGCTTCGACGAGTTCCTGAGCAAGGTGCCGCAGCTGGTGTTCGTCTCGGCGACGCCGGGCCCGTTCGAGCTCCGTCACTCGACGCGGGTCGCCGAGCAGCTGATCCGGCCGACCTTCCTGGTCGACCCCGAGGTCGAGCTGCGGGCCACCCGCAACCAGATCGACGACCTGCTGAACGAGATCCGCCGCCGCGAGGAGGCGGGTGAGCGCGTGCTCGTCACGACGCTGACGAAGAAGATGGCCGAGGACCTGACCGACTACCTGCTCGAGTCGGGCGTCAAGGCGCGCTACCTGCACTCGGAGATCGACACGCTCGAGCGCATCCAGATCATCCGCGAGCTGCGCCTGGGCGAGTACGACGTGCTCGTCGGCGTCAACCTGCTGCGCGAGGGGCTCGACCTGCCGGAGGTGTCGCTCGTGGCCATCCTCGACGCCGACAAGGAGGGCTTCCTGCGCGGAAAGACGGCGCTGATCCAGACGATCGGACGCGCCGCCCGCAACGTCAACGGCAAGGTGCTGCTGTACGCCGACAAGCTGACCGAGGCTATCAAGGGCGCGATCGACGAGACCGATCGCCGGCGCGCCAAGCAGCTCGCCTACAACGAGGAGCACGGGATCACGCCGGAGTCGATCGTCAAGGGAGTGTCCGACATCGCCGAGTTCCTCGCGCTGGAGCAGCCGCACGTGCCCTCGAAGCGGCGCCGCGGGCGGGCCGACGTGCAGGGCATGAGCCGCGAGGAGCTGGAGAAGCTGGTCGTCGACCTCGAGGGCGAGATGTTCGCCGCGGCCGAGGAGCTGCGCTTCGAGTACGCCGCGAAGCTGCGCGACGAGATCAAGGAGCTGCGCCGCGAGCTGGAGGCGCTGGCCGAGGCGCCCGCGTAGCTCGCCGCCGCTGTTGCGGCCGGCCCGGCGAACGAACTGCCGCGCGTCGCGTTGACGTCGCGACGAGGCGACGGCCGGGTAAGGTGGCGCCATGTGCCGGAACATCCGCACGCTGCACAACTTCGATCCGCCGGCAAGCGACGAGGAGGTCCAGGCGGCGGCGCTCCAGTACGTCCGCAAGATCAGCGGCTTCACGAAGCCGTCGCGCGCGAACGAGGAGGCGTTCCGCCGCGCCGTCGACGAGGTGACGGCTGCGTCGACCCGGCTGCTCGCCTCGCTGGTGACGACCGCTCCTCCGCGCGACCGCGAGCTCGAGGCGGCGCGGGCCCGCCAGCGCGCGACGGTCCGCTTCGGCCAGGCGCGGTAGGCGGCCGCCTCGGCAGGCGGTCGGCGAGAGTGCGCTCGTGAGCAACGTGCGGGACGCCGCGCGGGCGCTCGGGCGCGGCGACGAAGCGGAGGCGCTAGTCCTGCTGTGGAACGAGCTCGAGCCGGCGCGGCTGGCCGGCGACCGGGGCACGCTCCAAGCGATCGCCGCGCTCGCGGGCAGGATCGCGTCCGCGGGAGACGTGGCGCAGCGGCGCGAGGCGGAGCGCCTGCTCGAGACCGTCGAGCGCTACGCGTCCGACGAGGCGCTCGCGCCCGCCTCCGGAGTCGCTCGCGTCGACGGAGATCTCACACCCGTGGAGAGCGACGTCGAGGTCGACGGCACCGTGTCGGAGGAGCGAGTCCAGGGAGGTCGCCGCCCCGGCCTGGGCGGGCTCCTCTGGCTGCTCCTGCTTGCCGGGATCGTGCTCTTCAACCTGCTGGGCGACCTGCTCGGCCGCTAGCGGACCCGCCGCGCCACCGCCCGGGACACCTCCGAGCCGCCCGCGCCGGCGTACACGAGCGCGCGTAGCTCCTTGCCTCTCGCCCAGCGCGGGACGCGCCAGACGCAGCGCACCCGGCCGCGCACGAGCCGCGGTTGCGTCTCGGGGAGGAGGCGTTCGTTCGCCGTCGCCGAGCACGCCATGTCGGTGAACAGGTCGGCCGCCGGTCGCACGGTCAGCTCGACCGTGAAGACGCGGCCCGCGCGCGGGGCGCGCGGCGTGGACGTCATGCGGACGAACTCGAGCAGCTTCCCGGTTAGCTTCCGCGCGAGGCTGCCGTCCGGGCTCATCACCCAGACCTCCGGGCGGAACGAGGTGCGGCCGCGCGCGATCGCGAGCTCGCCGTCCGGCGCCCAGGCGGGCCAGTCGTCGTGGAAGTCGTTGAAGGTCACGCGGCGCACGTTGCCGCCGTCCGCGTCGACCGCGTAGATCTCGGTGTTCCCGAGCGGCGGGTGCCGCTCGGAGACGAACGCGATCGCGGAGCCGTCACGCGTCCACGCGGGCCGCAGCTCGTTGAAGAACGAGACGGGCTCGTCGGTGAGCTTGCGCTGCGCGGTGCCGTCGGGACGCATGACGAAGATCTGCTGAGCCCCCGTCCCCGTGCGGTCGCTGGTGAACGCGATCAGCTGGCCGTCGGGCGACCAGGCCGGCTGCGTGTCGATCGCGTCGTTGTGCGTCAGCTGCGTCTCGCCGCCGCTCTCGAGGTCGAGCACGTGGATCTCGCTCGGTCTGGTGTCCTGGCTCACCCCAACCGCGCGGCGGTCGTCGCCGAGCGCGTCGGACCCGATCACGCTGTCGCGGCCGCGGGTGAACGCGATTCGCAGGGCGTCCGGCGACCAGGTCGGCGCGAAGCTGGGCTCGCGCGCGGTCGTCAGCCGGCGGACGCCGCTCCCGTCGACGTTCATGACGAACAGCTGCGGGACCTCGTCGACGTGGCGGACGAACGCGATCCTGCTGCCGTCCGGCGACCAGCGGGGCGTGTCCTCGTGCTGGGGCGTGGTGGTCAGCCGGCGCTCCGCTCGCCCGTTGCGGCGGATGACGTAGACGTCGCCCGGGCGGCCCGAGCGGAAGCCGGTGAACACGAGCGCCGCGCCGTCGGGCGACCAGCTCGGGGAGTCGCTCCCGAGCGCGATCGACTGGGCGCCGCCCGCGCCCGGCGCCGCGAGCAGGACGGCGGCCAGCGCGGCGAGGCCGCCGACCGTGCCGACCGCCGTTCGCAATGACCTGCCGCCCACGTGTCCCTCCGGTCGCATCGTTCGTAACTGATGTTCTCATGACGCGGAGACGACCACAATGCTTCCGTGAACGCGGGCTCGGGCCCGCGGCGCAGGCGTAGACTGCGCGAGATGGAGCTGATCGCGCTCGTCGCGGGCGGCCTGGTGGTCGGCGCGCTGGCGCGCCTGGCGCTTCCCGGCCCCGACCCGATGCCGCTCTGGGCGACGGCCCTGCTCGGCATGGCAGGCGGGCTGCTCGGCGGGGCAATCGGCCTGCAGGTCGCGGGGATGCAGGGCGGGCTGCTGTTCTCCGTCGTGGCGGCAACGCTGCTGCTGCTCGCCTATCGCCTGGTCGTCCAGAAGCGGCCGATCACCGGCCCCGGCGCCCGGCGCGGTCCCGGGCGGCCCGCGGCGGGCACGACCGACGCCGACGACCCGGCGGCGCGGCTGGAGCGGCTTCGCGGGCTCCGCGACGCCGGCGTGATCACCGAGGAGGAGTACGAGCTCCGGCGCCGCGCGGTCGCCGAGCCCCGCTGAGACGCGGTTTGCTCGCCGCGCGGCGCGGACAGAACGCCGGCATGGAAATCATCGGGTTGATCATCCTCGGCCTGATCGTCGGCGCTCTCGGCCGCCTCGTGAACCCAGGGCGCGATCCCATGGGCCTGCTGCTCACGATGGCGATCGGCGTCGCGGCCGTGCTCATCGTCTACAACTTCATCGTCGACGGCGTCATCGGCTTCATCGTCGCGGTCGTCGTCGCGGCGATCCTCGTGACCGTCGTCGGCCGTCTCTGGTCGGCGCGGACGGCCTAGCGCAGCTCCGCGTACGCGAGCGGCTCGCGGCCGCGCGGGAATCGCCGCTCGGCCGTGAGTGCCCAGCCGTCCCGCCGCCAGACGTACGTCTGGACGTCGATCTCGTGCGCGCGCGCTTCGTACACGTGCAGCCCGCGCGCCTCGCCGCGGCGGTTCGGCCGCGGCTGCCCGAGCCCGGGCGCGATCGAGACTGTCACGCCGCGCTCGCCGCCGGGGGTCGCGACCTCGAACTCGCGGCGCTCGCTGACCGCGCCCTGGTGGATGTGCCCGGCCAGGATCAGCTCGGCGCCGCTCTCGACCAGGGCCGCCAGCACGCGGTTGCGGTCGGCGACCGGCTTCTTGCGCGAGCGCCAGGGGGCTCCCAGGAGGTGGTGGTGGAGGACCACGACGCGCAGCGCCCCGTCGTCTGCCGTCGCGAGGTGCTCCGCGGCCCACTCCAGCTGTCGCGTTCGGACACCGCCCGACTGCTGCCGCCAGGGGCGGGCGGAGTTGAGCCCGACGATCAGCACGCGCTCCGACCGGTAGATCGGCTCGGTCGTCTGCCACATCCGCTCGAACTCGGCCCAGGGGCGCGTGAACCGTGCCGGGAAGGTGTACGGGAGGTCGTGGTTGCCCGGAACGGCGAGGACGGGGAGGCCGAACGCGCGCAGGACGCGGGCCGCGCTCTCGTGCTGGGCGCGCCGCCCGCGGTGGGTGAGGTCGCCGCTCGCGACGATCAGCTCCGGCTCCGTCCGCTCGATCAGCGCGGCGATCGCGTCCGCCATCTCCGGGTCCTCGCGCGTCCCGAAGTGCAGGTCGGAGACGTGGAGGATGCGCGGCCCGGGACGGCGCGGGTGCAGGACTTCCGGCGGCACGGACGAACGAGGCTAGTCGATGGCGCAGCCGGCCGGATACCGGGGAGCGCGCCCGGGTAGACTCGACCCCATGGCGGACGAGCCGACCGAGATCTTCGACGACCTCTACCTCGGGCTCCGCGCCGGCGGGGCGCTGCGCAAGCAGCGGCGCGGGGAGCCGCTCACCGCGGAGGAGCAGGAGGCGCTCGGCCGCTGGCGCCGGCTCTCGCCCTGGCGGAAGGCGTTCGCGCTCGGCGCCTTCGCCGTCGGCACGTTCGGTCTCGGCTTCACCCTGGGCGGCCTGGTCTTCGGCCGCTGGCGCAAGGCCTGAAGCCGAGCCCGAACGCGGCGAACGAGAAGACGGCGTCGCAAGCGATCGCCGTGGGCCTCGGCTTCACGTCGGGCGGCCTGGTCTTCGGCCGCTGGCGCTAGCCGCGGCCGACCGTCTCGGCGTCCTGGGCCGGGAAGAGGACGGTCGGGACCTCCTGCTCGGCCGGGTTCTTGTTCAGGACGACCACGTCGATCAGCGTCGCGACGACGGCAGCGATCGGAATCGCCAGCAGGACCGTGAACTCGCCGAACAGGATGGCGACCGCGGCGACCGAGAAAAGGACGAGCAGGGGGGAGAGGCCGACCGCCTCGCCGAGCACGCGCGGGATGACGAGGTAGTCCTCGATCAGCCGGACGACGAGGACGATCAGTCCCGCCGCCGCCGCCACGGCGAGCGACTCGCTCAGCCCGATCCCGACGGCGAGCGCGCCCGCGGTGAGGGGGCCGATCACCGGGATCAGCTCCACGACCCCGGCGAACACGCCCACCAGCAGCCAGAGCGGCAGCCCGATCGCCCAGAAGAGCGCCGACAGCACCGTGCCGACCAGGACCACCAGCAGCATCTGCCCCCGAACGTACGCGCCGAGCTTCAGGTCGATCAGCGTCCAGGTGTCGCGGACGACGCGGCGGCGGTGGGGCGGGACGAGTGCCGTCACCAGCGCGACCGCCCGGTCGCGCTCGTAGATCCAGTACGCCGCGGAGGCGAGGGTGAAGAAGATCCCGAGCGCGATCTCGAAGCCGAGGAAGGTGAGCTCGAGCGCGGGATCGACGAGTTCGCGCGGGCGCGGCAGGTCCTCGAGCGCGCGCTGAAGGCCGACGAGCAACTCGTGTTCGAACCCGGTCGCCGTCTCGGCGCGCTCGCGCAGGTCGCGGCCGGACGTTGGGAGACGGTCGATCGCCTCCTGCACCTGGTCGACCGCGACGGGGACGACGAGCGCGAGCAGGAGCGCGACGAAGGCCGCGAGGCCGAGGTAGTGGACTGCGATCCCGATCGCGCGCGGGACGTGGCGGCGGCGGAGCGCGTCGACGCCCGGGCGCATCGCGGCCGCGACGATGAACGCCAGGAAGACGAGCGCGATCAGGATTCGGAGCTTCCACAGGGCGAGCGCGAGGACGAGCACCGCCCCGACGACGAGGCTGGCGACGAACGCGCGGCGAGCGGTGTCCCTCATCGGCGCTAGGGGTTTCTCCGAATGCGCAGAAGACGCAACCATGCCGCCGCCTTCGGAGCGCGTACGGTTGGTCGCCCGGCTCCACGGCGTCGTGCTCGCGCCGGCGCTCGCCCGCGCGCTGCCGCTGGCCGCCGTCGGCGGCGGCCTCGTCGTGCTCGGCTGGCCGGCGACTCCGGCGGGCGCGGTCGCGCTCGCGCTGGCGGCGGCGATCGCGCTCCGCGCCGTCTGGCGCTGGGAGCGCACGCGGCTGCTCGTCACCAGCGAGCGGCTGGTGATCGTGACGGGCACGCTGCGCCGAACGCGCGCCGAAGTGCCGCTCGCGCGCGTCCGCACGGTGGAGATCGAGCAAGGCGTCCTCGGCCGCCTGCTCGGCTACGGGACGCTCGTCGCGGGCGACCTCGAGGTCCCCTACGTGCCCGACCCACGCACCGTCGCGGAGCTCGCCGGGCGCTAGCGCAAGCGAACGCGCGTTCCCGTCCTGACCCGGGGCTAGACTGGCCCGATGGCCTCCGAGGAACTGGTCGTCCACGGCGCCCGCGAGCACAACCTGAAGGACGTCACCGTCCGCCTGCCGCGGCACCGGCTGATCTGCATCACGGGGCTCTCGGGGTCGGGCAAGTCGTCGCTTGCCTTCGACACCATCTACGCCGAGGGACAGCGTCGATACGTCGTGTCGCTCTATGACTACGAGAGGCAGTTCCTGCAGATGATGGAGAAGCCAGACGTCGTCTCGATCGAGGGGCTCTGCCAGGCTTTCTCGATCGACCAGAAGACGACCTCCCGCAAC
>JACVRR010000137.1 GCA_014534345.1 Thermoleophilia bacterium
CGGCGTCGGGCCGGTGCTCGCCTGGCGGCGGGCGACGCTGCCAAGGCTCGCTCGTACGCTCCTCCTACCGCTCGCGACCGCGCTCGGCGTGCTCGCGATGCTGCTGCTAGCGACGCCCGCGGAGGAGAGCGTCACGTCGCTCGTCATGTTCTGCCTCGCGGCGTTCGTGCTCGCGGTCGTCGGCCAGGAGTTCTGGCGCGGCGGCCGGGCGCGGCGCGTCGTAACGGGCGAGAGCTGGCCGGTCGCGCTGGCACGCCTCGTCGGTCGAAACCGAAGGCGCTACGGCGGTTACGTCGTCCACGCCGGAATCGCCGTCCTCTTCGTCGGCGTGGCGGCCTCGTCCGCCTTCCACGAGCAGCGCGACGTCAGGCTGAGCCCGGGCCAGACGATCACGGCCGGCGACTACACGATCACCTACCGCGAGCCGACCGCCAGGGTCCTCGACGACCGCGCCGGAACGGGTGCCCCCATCTCGCTCGGGGCCGTGTTCGACGTCCGTCGCGGCGACAAGCGCTTCGTCGCGCGTCCGTCGCGGAACTACTACCCGTCGAACGACCCCTCCGCCGGCCCGGTCGGCCGCTACTTCGAGGGCGAAGCCACGAGCGAGGTCGACGTCAGCTGGGGCCTTCGGCGCGACCTCTGGACCGCGATCCAGCCTGACCTTCGCTCGCTCCAGGGACCGATTCGCGACGCCGACCGGCGGTTCCCCGACGCCGACGCCGGCGTTCTCGCCGTCGTCCTCACCGCGCTCGCCGAGCGCTACCGCAGGGACCCGCCGCCCGCCGCCGTCCGGGCGATCGTCTCGCCGATGGTGGTCTGGATCTGGATCGGCGGGGGCATCGCTGTGCTCGGCTCGCTGCTCGCGCTCTGGCCGTCGCCGGAGGCGCGCCGGCGCCGGATCACGAGCCTCTACGCCGCCCGGCTCGGACGCGACCTCGCGCGCGCCTGAACGGCCCGCCCGTTGGAGTACGCCATCGCGCTGATCGTGCTCGCGGCGATCGTCGCGGTCTTCGTCGGCACGCCGCTCAGGCGAGGCGGCGCTGGACCGGATCCCGCCGCCGAGGAGCGCCGTGCGTCGCTCGAGGTGGCCAAGGAGGCGAAGTACCGGGAGATCCGCGACGCGGAGCTCGACTTCCGGATGGGAAAGCTCTCCGAGTCCGACTGGCGGGCCACCGATCGCGAGCTCCGCTCGCAGGCAATCGAGATCCTGAAGGCGCTGGACGACCTCGGCGAGCCGGACCTCGAGGCGGGGCGAGCGCGGCCGCCCCGCTAACCTTGCCGCCGATGATCGTCTCGATCCTGAGCGCGGTGCAGATCCTTCTTTCCGTGGTCCTGATCGCCCTCGTGCTGCTGCACTCGGGTAAGGACGCGGGGCTCTCCGGCGCCTTCGGCGTCGGCACGGGCACCGGCCCACTCGGCGGTGGCTCGACGGTCGAGCGCAACCTGAACCGCTGGACCATCGCGTTCGCCCTCCTGTTCGTGGCGAACATAATCGCCCTGCTCAAGGTCCCCAGCTGACCGCCGGCTGCGCGCCGGCGCGACGCGCGGTCACGGGACCGCGCCCGTGAAGTGCATGGACGACGCGCGCAGGCCCGGGCAGACGACCCCGGTCGCGAAGCGGCGCCCGTAGAAGCCGTGGTCTCCCACGAGCGTTGGCTGCGCGGTCAGCGCCTGCGTGCGCTCGAGCACGCCGAGCACGGTGTCGGTGAACCGGAGGTCCTCCAGCGGAGCGACCACCTCGCCGTCCTCGATCAGGAGGGTCCCGTCGCGCGTGACGCCGGTGATCAGCGTCTCCTTGGGGCGCACCGGATTCGTGTACCAGAGCCGGGTCACGTACACGCCGCGCTCGATCGGCCGGCACAGCTCGGCCTCGTCGGCGGCACCCCCGGCCGCGAGCACCATGTTCGTCGGCCGCGGACCGTACGGCGCGCCGGCCGGTTCGAGGGCGTGGCCGGTCGAGCGCACTCCGGCGAGCGCGCCGCTGCGCGTGTCGTGGACGACGGCGTGCGCCACGCCGTCCTGGATCAGCGGCATCGGACGCTTCGGCACGCCCTCCGCGTCGAAAGCGCGTGGCAGCGAGCGGGCGTACCGCGGCGAGTCGGCGAGGTTGACCGACGGCGCGGCGACCTGCGTGCCGAGGCGGCCGCTGACCGCGCTCCGGTCCTCCGCATAGGCGAGCCCGTTCAGGGCGAGCCGGCCGAGCTGCTCGAGCAGCTCGGCCACGGCGTAGCACTCGAGCACGACCGCGTAGTCGCCGCTGCCGAGCCGCTTCGGTTCGCCGCGTACGCTCGCTCGGGAGGCGGCCCGTGCGGCGACCGCCGCGGCATCGATGGCGCCGGTTGCGGTGGCGGTCGACGCCGCGTGGCCGCTCCGCCCGCCAGGTGCCACGCAGGTCACCCGAAGGCCCGCGTCGGTGACGCGGTCGATCGCGAGCATGCCCGCCGTCGACGCGATCGCGGTGGTCACCTCGCCGGCCGTCCAGATGCCATGCCCGTCCACGCCGCGGGATGCCGCTGCGTCGAAGACCTGACGAAGCGCTGCCCCGCCGGCCGCGGGATCGAGCAGCGCCGTCTCGGGGTCGTGGCCCGCGTGGGCGCGGCTCCCGGCCGGCTCCGGGAAGCCGGGGTAGGCACCCGGCTCGCCGTGTCGCGCCGCTGCCTCGGCGGCCCGCTCCGCCTCACGTGCGCACGCCGCCAGCTCGTCCCCGGTCCCGCCGTTCGTCGACGCTCCGGCCACGTGACCGTCGCGCAGGACGGAGATCTCGACGCTCGTGTCGTCGACGGCCGTCGCCTGCGTCGGCTGTGAGCGCGCGAAGCGCAGCATGAGCGAGCGCTCGCCGACGACGGTCGCCTGGGCGCCGTCCCCGGCACGGACCGCGGCGAGCGCCCGCTCGGCGAGCTCGAGCGACGCGGTCAAGCGATGCCGACCTGCACGTCGCGAAAGCGTGCCGGCGCTGTCCCGTGCGAGACGCGCGCCGTCTGCCCCGGCTCGCCCTTCCCGCAGTTCAAGATCGGCCAGAGCCGCCACTCGCCCGCGGAGCACACGGCGTCGAGGCTCGCCCAGAACCGCGGGGTGACGCCGGCGTAGGTCGGGTTCTTGAGGAGCCGTCCGCGCCGGCCATCGACGATCTCGTAAGCGAGCTCGGTGGCGAACTGGAAGTGGAGCCTCCGCGAGTCGATCGACCACGAGCGGTTCGTCTCCATGTAGACGCCGCGCTCGGTCGCCGCGATCAGCTCGTCGAGCGAGCCCGCGTCGCCCGGCTCGAGGTTCACGTTCGTCATGCGGACGAGCGGCTGGCGGGCGAAGCCGTCCGCGCGCATGCAGCCGTGCGAGCGATCGAGGCCGATCGTCCCCGCCGATTCACGTGACGAGAGGAAGCCGCGCAACATCCCCTCGCGCACGATCGGGACGCAGCGCCCCGGAACGCCCTCGTCGTCCCAGGCGAAAGTGCCGAGCCCGCCGTCGAGGGTCGCGTCGGCCGTTACGTTCATGAGCGGCGAGCCGTAGCGCAGCGAGTCGAGATCGGCGGGCGAGAGGAAGCTGCCGCCCGCATACGAGGTCTCGCTGCCGAGCACGCGGTCGAGCTCCACCGCGTGACCCACCGACTCGTGGAGCTGGAGCGCAAGCTGCTCGCCGTCGAGGATCAGAGTGGTGCGCTCCGCCGGGCAGGAAGGTGCGTCCAGCAGCCGAACGGCCTCCTCCGCCACGCGCGGGGCGTTGCCCGCGAGGTCGAGCCCCGCGAAGTGCTCATATCCGGACTGAGCCACGTCGCCGCGAAAGGAAGCGGGGTACGAGCGGATCTGCGACTCCAGGTCGTCGCTCGCCACCGCGACGATCCCGCCGCCGCACTGGCTCGTCCGCTGCTCGCAGAGAGCGCCTTCGGTCGAGGCGAACAGGCGCTCGTCGCGGAAGGCGAGGAAGTGCGCCGACGTGACCTTGAGCCGGGGGTCGCCGCGCATCGCGTCGTCCGCCGCGGCGAGCACGTCCAGCTTGTCCGCGACCGGCACTGCGAAGGGGTCGATGCCGGTCGGCGACTCGAACGATCCGCGCGCCGGCGGCTCGGGCACGAGCCGGGCGTCCGGGGCCGCGGGCTGCGCGCGCGCCAGCTCGAGCGCGCGGTCCAGCGCGCGTTCGACGGAGCGGCGGTCGCCGTCGCGGGTGGCGGCAAAGCCCCAGGCGCCGCCGAGCCGTACCCGCACGCCCACGCCCGCGCTGCGCGATCGCGCGACCTCCTCGACACGCCCGTTCCGCGTGGCGATCCGCTCGGCGATCGAGTCCACGAACCGCGCGTCCGCGTAGTCCGCGTGCGAGGCGGCGCCGTCCATCAGGTCTTGGAGCAGATCCCGCACGCGCGGCGGTGCAGGGTACCGGCGCCGGTCCGCCGGTCGGGCCACCGCCCGCGTGGGGGTGAGATACTTTTCCGTGGACCGCGGCGCGAAGTGGACTCGCCGGCGCCCTCGCAACTTGCGAATCTTCGACCTTCACATCGATGAGCAGCCCGACCGCGTGCGGGTCGAGCTGCAGGGTGAGCTCGACCTGGGCACGGCCGAGCAGCTCGAGGACGAGCTCGGGAGGGTCGAGGCGGAAGGCCCGGAGCTCCTCGTCCTCGACCTTCGCTCGCTCAGCTTCCTCGACTCGACCGGCCTGCGCGTCGTCGCGAGCGCCGACGCCCGCGCGCGCGACCAGGGGCGGCGGATGGTGATCGTGCAGGGACCTCCGGCGGTCCGGCGGGTCTTCGAGCTGACCCGTCTCGACGAGCATCTCGACGTGGTCGAAGATCCCGCCGCAATCGACAGCGGCACGTAGCGCTTCGCCCCCGGACGCGCGGCGTCATGCGCATCACGACCTTCGGCCCGGTCGACGATCGGAGCCTAAAGCAGCTCGAGACCTGCATGGCGGCCGGGGACGCCGAGTTCGGCGTGCTGTGCGCCGACCACCATCCCGGCTACAGCCAGCCGATCGGCGGCGGCGTGGCCTACGAGGGGTACGTCTCGCCATCCGGCGTCGGCTACGACATCGGCTGCGGCAACAAGGCGGTTCGGACGAACCTGCTCCGGTCCGACCTCGACGCGGCCGGCGGGGTCGAGCCCGTCATGGAGGAGATCGCGCGGCGGGTCTCGTTTGGGATGGGCGTCCCGGCACGCGAGCGCGTGGACCATCCCGTCCTCGACCGGATCCGCGAGGCGACGTTCGCGCCGCAGCGAAAGCTGCTCGACCTCGCCGCCAAGCAGCTCGGCACGGTCGGATCCGGCAACCACTTCGTCAACCTGTTCGAGGACGAGGACGGCGTCGTGTGGATCGGCGTTCACTTCGGATCGCGGGGGTTCGGGCACAAGACCGCGTCGGGATTCCTGGCGGTCGCCCAGGGGCTCCCGTTCGACGAGGCCGAGCGAAAGCGCCTCGGCCTGAAGGTCGCCGAGGGCGAGATGGACTCCCCGCCGGTCCTGCTCCCAGTCGAATCCGAGGCAGGCCAGGCGTACATCGAGGCCATGCAGGTCGCCGGCGAGTACGCGTACGCCGGCCGCGACGTCGTCGTCGACAAGGTCCTCGACATCCTCGGCGCCGCAGCCGTGCACGAGGTGCACAACCACCACAACTTCGCGTGGCGCGAAGAGCACTTCGGCCGCAACGTGTGGGTGATCCGCAAGGGGTGCACGCCCGCGCAGCCGGGACAGGAGGGCTTCGTCGGCGGGAGCATGGGGGACGACTCGGTGATCCTCGAGGGAACGGACGCACCGCAGGCCGAGGACGCGCTCCACTCGACCGTGCATGGCGCCGGCCGCGTGATGAGCCGCACGCAGGCGGCTGGGCGGACGAAGCGGGCGACGGTCTACGCGTGCAGCGAGCGCGACTGCGCATTCGCGGTCCCGGCGAGGGCGTACGCCGGCGAGCGCTGTCCGGACCACCCGCAGCGCAAGATGCAGAAGGTCCGGACCGAGCGGGTCGTGCGCCCGGGTCGCGTCGACTGGCCGACCGTGCGGCGACGGCTGCGCGAGCGCGGCATCGTCGTCTTGGGCGGTGGCGCCGACGAAGCGCCCGAGGTGTACAAGCGGCTCCCGGACGTGCTCGCCGCGCACGGTGACTCGATCCGCGTCAAGCACACGCTCAAGCCGCTCGGCGTGGCGATGGCGGGCCCCGACGTGGTCGATCCGTTCAAGGACTGACGGGCGGTCGGCGGCGGCGGCTGGCCGGGATCGCGAGCGACTCCTCGGGCGGCCCGCCCACTTGCATCGTCGCCCGGCTCGGAATAGGGTCGAAGAAGCCCGCGCCCTGACTCGCAGGTGGCCGGATGCGGCATGCAGGCGCCGGGTCAACGGATGGTGCACGCGTACCGATACA
>JACVRR010000124.1 GCA_014534345.1 Thermoleophilia bacterium
CGCCAGTACATCGCCCAGCACGGCGACGACCTGGCGGAGAGCCGCGACTGGACGTGGCGCGCCTAGCCCGCGGGGCGGCGCGATCGGGCTGGCCGGCGGTCGCGCGCGCGGCCGCCGGCGGCTCGGCGGGCTACGCCCGCCCGGCCTCGGCCTGGATCGCCGTGATCGCGATCGTGTTGACGATGTCGGGCACGCGGGCGCCGCGACTGAGGTCGTTCACCGGCCGCCGGAGCCCCTGCAGGACCGGCCCGATCGCGATCGCGTTCGCCGACCGCTGCACGGCCTTGTAGGCCACGTTCCCCGTGTCGAGGTCGGGGAAGACGAAGACCGTCGCGCGGCCGGCCACCTCGCTGTCGGGAAGCTTCACGCTCGCCACGTCGGGGTCGACGGCGGCGTCGTACTGGATCGGCCCCTCCACCCGCAGGGCGGGACGGCGCTCGCGCAGGATCGCGGTGGCCTCGCGCACCGCCTCGACGTCCGCGCCCCGCCCGGACTCCCCGGTCGAGTAGCTGAGCATCGCGATCCGCGGCGCGATCCCGAACGCGTCCGCGGTCTCGGCGGAGCTGATCGCGATGTCGGCGAGCTCCGCGGGAGCCGGCTTCGGGTTGACCGCGCAGTCGCCGTAGACGAGGACGCGGTCGGCCAGGCACATGAAGAAGACGCTCGACACGACGGAGATCCCCTCCCGCGCTCGGATGATCTCGAACGCGGGCCGGATGGTCTCGGCGGTCGTGTGCGCCGCTCCCGACACCATCCCCTCGACGGCTCCGTCCTCCACCAGCAGGGTCGCGAAGTAGTTCGGGCTCGCGACGGCGTCGTAGGCGGCGTCCTCCGTCACGCCCTTGTGCCGCCGCAGCTCGTGGTAGCGGGCGGCGTAGCGCTCCCGCAGCTCCGACGTGGCGGGGTCGACGAGCTCGGCCTCGGCCAGCTCGAGGTCGAGCGCCGACGCCCGCGCCCGGATCGCGTGCGGGTCGCCGAGGATCGTGAGCGCCGCCACGCCGCGCCGCAGGACGATGTCGGCGGCGCGCAGCACCCGGTCGTCGGCGCCCTCCGGGAGCACGATGCGCGCGCTGACGCGCCGCGCCCGCTCCACGAGCTCGTACTCGAACATGAGCGGGGTCAGGCGCGCCGGCCGGTCGAGCGCCAGCCGTCGCTCGACCTCGGCGGCGTCGACGCCCGCGTCGAAGACGCCGAGCGCGGTCGCGATCCTGCGCTCGTCGCCGGGCGGCAGCGCGGGCCGCACCGCGCTCGCCTCCACCGCCGCGACGTGCGTGAGCGTGGGGAGGGAGAGCACGGGGAAGGGCGCGGCCTCGACCAGCGCGCGCACGCTCTCGGCAACCGGGTACCCGCCGGTCACGAGCACGCCCGCGACGGTCGGCAGGGTGGGGGAGAGCGCCGACGCGAGGCAGGCGACGAGGACGTCCGGCCGGTCGGCCGGCACGATCACGAGGGCGCCGGGCACGAGCTGCTCGAGGAAGTGCTCGACGCTCATCGCCCCGACGCGCAACTCGCGCACCTGGCGGTGCAGGCCGTCCGCCGGTGTGGACAGGAGCTTCGCACCCAGCGCGCCCGCGACGTCCGCGACGGTCGGCCGGCCGAGTTCGGCGTGCTCGGCGAGGACGAAGACCGGCTCGTCGCCCGCCGCTGCGGACAGGCGCTCGGCGACCGCCTCGACGCGGTCGGCGGGCACGCGGTTGACGACGACCCCGAACACGTCGCAGCCCTTGTGCGTGAGCGAGCCGCGCGCCGCGGCGACGCCCGCCTCGGCCTCGTCGGCGGAGCCGGCCGTCACCACCACCAGCACCGGCGCGCCGAGCTCGTTCGCCAGGTCGGCGTTCCGTCCGAAGGCGAGCGCGGGCGTCCCGCCGGTGAGGTCGCTGCCCTCGCAGAGCACGAAGTCGCAGTCCTCCTCGAGGCGCTTGTACGCCTCGAGCACGCGCCGGCGGACCTCCTCGTAGGGCAGCGCCGACGCCTCCGCCTCGGTCAGCGCGTGCCGCACGCGCCCCGAGCCCCCGGCGTCGTAGCGGCTGCGGACGAGCTCCAGCGAGGGGTCGCCGTCGGCCGCGCCGACGATCGGGCGGAAGAAGCCGACCCGCGCGACGCGCGCCGAGAGCAGCTCCATCAGGCCGAGCGAGACGAGCGACTTCCCGCTGTGCGGGACGAGCGACGTCACGTACAGAGTGCGGACCATCGGGGAGGATGCTGCGCGACGGCTCGGCGGCGGTCAAGGAGGACGCGCCCGGGCACGCCGGAACGCGCGCGGTGCCGCGCTCGCGGCGGTGGAATCGGGGCGGCGAAGGAGTAGACTCGGCACGCCGGTGCCTTCGTTACTCGTCAAGGACGGGCCGCTGGCAGGCCGCAGGGTGGAGGTGGAGTCGCCGCTCGTGCTCGGCCGCATCGACGCCGACCTCACCCTCGACGACCCGCTCATCTCGCGCCGGCATGCGGAGGTCCGGCCGGTCGACGGCGCGCTGGAGATCGAGGACCTCGGCTCGCTGAACGGCACCTGGGTGAACGACGAGCGGATCGCGGCCCCGACGAGGCTGGCCTCGGGCGACGTCATCCGCATCGGCGCCGTCTCGCTCGTCGTCGAGGTCGAGCGCACCAGGACGGGCCACGAGACGATCCTCGCGCCGCTGGGCGAGACGCCGTTCCCGCCGGCGACGCCGACGCCCGCCGAGCTGGAGCCGGCCGGCGACGAGGCGGCGCGGGAGCCGGCCGCCGTCCCCGCCCGCGCTCCCGAGAGCGCGGAGGTCGTCCGCCCGGTGACCGCGCTCGCCGTCGACGTGCTCGGGATTCCGATGCTCCGCGACGCCGTCGGCGGGCCGGAGGCCGACACGGTCCTGCGCGAGTCCGTCGACCGGGTGCGCCGGGCCGTCGAGCGGTTCGGCGGCGTGACGCAGCATCCCGCGGCGGAGTCGGTGACGGCGCTGTTCGGGGCCGAGCGGGCGCACGAGGACGATCCCGAGCGGGCCGCGCGAGCGGCGCTGGCCGCCGTCGCCGCCCTGCGCGAGTACGGGCGCGACGTCGAGGAGGCCTGGGGGGTCGCGGAGGTCGCCGGCCGGGCGGCTATCCAGACGCGGGAGGCGCGCGTGCCCGTCGGCACGAGCGCGCGGCCGGCGTCCGTGCTCGGCGAGGCGGGCGAGGGCGTCGCCGCCCTGCGGCAGTCGGCGGAGCCGGGCTCGGTCGTGGTCGACGAGGCGACCGCCCGCTCGCTCGTCCGCCGCTTCGCGCTCGAGCCGGCCGAGGGCGTCGAGCTCGGGGACGGTGCGGAGCCCGTGCCGGCCTGGAAGCTGGCGCGCGCGCCGACCCGACGTGCCGTCGCCGAAACGCCGCTCGTCGGTCGCGACACGGAGCTCGCGCGGCTCGACGCCGTCCTCGACGCGGTCGTGGCGGGTCGCGGCCAGACGTTCTTCGTCGTCGGCGACGCCGGGATCGGCAAGACGCGTCTGCTCGACGAGTTCCGGACGCTGGCCGCCGAGCGTGCCGTCTGGCTAGAGGGCCTCTGCTTCTCCTACGCGACCGGAACGGTGTACGAGCCCTTCATCCAGGTGCTCCGCGGCTGGGCCGGGATCGCCGAGGGCGAGCCCGCGCTGGCGGCCCGGTCGAAGCTGCAGACGCAGCTCGCGCTGCTCGGCGCCCCCGAGCTCGAGGAGGCGCGCCCGTACCTCGCCCGGCTGCTGTCGCTGAAGCTCGAGCCTGCCGACGAGGAGGTCGTCGGCGCGCACTCGGCCGCCGAGCTCGGCGAGCGGATCCGGACGGCGTACCGGACGTGGATCGCGGCGCTCGCCCGCCGCGACCCGGTCGTGCTGGCGATCGACGACCTGCACTGGGTCGACCCGGCGTCGAGGGCGCTCGCGCAGGAGCTCGTGCAGCTGTGCCTGCAGATCCGCCTCCTGCTCGTCGTCGCCCTGCGCCTCGACGTCGAGTCCGAGGGGTCGATGTTCAGGGCGGAGGTCGCCGTCGAGCCGGGACACCGGACGGGCGAGCTGCGGCTCGAGCCGCTCGACGAGGCGGCGTCGCGGGCGCTGGCGCGGGCGCTGCCGCGGAGCGGCGAAGTGCCAGAGAGCGCGCTGGAAATCGCCGTGCTGCGGGCCGAGGGGAACCCGCTCTACCTCGAGGAGCTGGTCACCGTCTTCGCCGAGCGGGCGGGCGCACCGGAGCAGCCGCTGCAGCGCCCCGCGATGACCGGGGCGCGCGAGCTGACACCGACGCTGCGGAGCATCCTCCTCTCGCGTATCGACGAGCTGCCCGAGAGCGCCCGCCGTCTCGCCCAGCTCGCCGCCCTGATCGGCCGCACGTTCCCCCGCGCCGTCCTCGAGTCGCTGGTCGAGGGGGAGACGATCGACCGCGACCTCCGCACCCTGCTCGAGGCGAAGGTCATCCACGAGCTGCGCGGGCAGCCCGAGCCGGAGTACGCCTTCCGGCACGGGCTGTTGCGCGAGGCCGCCGCCTCGATGCTGCCCCCGGCGGAGCGCACCGGGGCGTACGCCGCCGTCGGCAGGGCGTTCGAGACGGTGTTCGCCTCGTCGCTGGACGACCACCTGGAGGCGATCGCGCACTACTACGGGCGCAGCGACGACGTCGGGCGGGCGGTCCACTACCTCGAGCGGGCCGGCGAGCGGGCCGCGCTGCTCGGCGCGACGCGCCAGGGCCAGGACCTGTGGCGCCGCGCCCTCGCGCTCGCCGAGGAGCGCGGCGACCCGGCCACCGCGGCCCGCCTCCGCAACCTCACGCGCGGGGAACCGAGCGCGGCGGAACCGAGCGCGGGGGAACCCACGGTTCCCCCGTGAGCCCCCTCCTTGGCTCGCGGTGCTCCGACACGGGCTGGCTGCGGCGGGGGGCCGGCCTGCTCACGGGGAACCCCGGGATTTCCGCCTGCTCGCCAGCTGACGGATGACCGACAACGCCCGGTGCTACACCCACAGCCGCGCCTTCGCGGCGCTACTTACCCGCCACGGCATCCGCCACCTGACGACCGAGCGCTACCGGCCGCGCACGAACGGCAAATAGAGCGAGGCCGCACAGCTCGCTCGGCGACCGGCCGCCGATCAGCCGCGTGCGGAACCTATGTAGGCACGACAGCTAGCCGCCGGGCTGTCGGACGCCGTTGACGGTGAGGCGGTACCGCGCGTACGCGCGCGCGGTGCCGCTCGGGTCGTGCGCGGTGACGATCGCGGCTGCGACGTCGGCGTTCGTCCCCAGGAGCCGGCGGAGCTCCTGGCGTCCGAGCGCCGCGCGGCGGCCGCGCAGCGGGATGCGGACGAGCGCCGCCCGCCCGCGAGGCAGGGTGCGGTAGCTGAGCAGCTGGAGCGTGAAGCTCCCGCCCGGCGCGGTGAAGCGAAGCGAGCGGAGCTGGCGCGCGTGCAGGAAGCGGCCGCCGCGGTCGCGCAGGCGGACGAAGTCCGAGCCGTTCGGCGGGGCGCCCGGAGGGTTGTCCGCGCGGGGCTCGGCCCAGTTCACGGAGGCGCGGAGCGCGGGGGTGCGGTAGCGCGCGCGCGGCCCCGCGAACCGCGCCCCACCATCGAGCACGGCGTCGAGCGCCGCGACGGCCCCCCAGTCGGCGACCAGGTCGGGCACGCTCGCCCGAACGCCGCGGGCGCGCAGCACGCGCCGAAGGCCGTCGAAGCCGTCGGCGTCCTCGCGGTGGAGCGCGCGGATGAAGGGGACGCCGTACCTCCCGGCGAGCACCTCCATGAAGGTGTACGCGGCGCCGTAGTCGCAGAGGATCTCGCCCGCGTGCTCGCTCCAGCGGTTCAGCGAGTTCTCGGGCCCGCCCGGCCGCGGGTTCGGGTTGGCGTCCGTCTGGACGCCGAGCCAGCCGAGGAAGCACTGCACGTGGGTGTCGAACCCGCGCTGGTGGATCGTGCGACGCGCGTCGCTGAAGCCGGCGATCCGCTGCGCGAGGTCGGACAGCCCCTCGTCGACCCAGTTCACCTCGTCCGGGTCCTCGTAGTACTGGAGCAGGTGCTGGTACTCGTGCGCGAGGGTGCTCTCGTAGAGGTGCGGGCGCGCCGGCGCGCTGGCGCAGAGGTCGCCGGGCGCGGGGTGGTGCGGAGGGTCGGCGCCTGTCCGGTGGAGCCAGTCGTACGCGTCGATCGTCAGCACGTTGCGGTCGAAGAAGTCGACGAGGTCGCGCGCGAAGAACCCGGCGATGTACGGCACGTTGCCGCGGTTGTCGAAGTCGTAGTAGTTGGTGTCGCGGACGTTCTCGACCAGCACCACGATGTCGTCGCCGTCTCCCCGCGGGTCGAAGCGGAACGGGTCGGCGCGCGCCTGCGTCCCCTCACGCGGCGGCGGAACGCTGAACGCGTTCGACAGCCGGGGGTAGATGGCGCGGTCGAACGCCTGCACGAGGTGGGCGGCCTGCTCGGGCGTGACCGTCACCCGCCCGCCTCCGTCGACCTGGTTCCGGCAGTCGCTCGCCGGAAAGCTCAGGTCGGTGGCGACCCACACCTCGACGTGCTGCCCGACCCCGGCCAGGCGGAACGGCGCCGCGTAGTACCGGTTCTCCCTGTCGTCGAGCGAGAGCCAGTTGCGGACCGTCCCGACCGCGGCGGTGGCCGCAGCCGGACGCGCGCCGTAGCGGAGCACGTCGGGCCCGTACTCGCCGAACGGGATCGTCACTCCACGCGGATGCGCGTGGACCACGCCGCCCGCGGCAGGAGGGCCACCGGCGGCCGTACCGGCCTGCGCCGCGACCGCCACGAGGGCGGCCGTCGCCGCGGCGAGGCGGACGAGGCGGGTGGCGGCACGACCCATCGGAGGCCGGACTGTAGCCTTCGACCGCATGTCGCCGACGGGCGCGAGCCAGGGCACGGTGGCGCGAATCCTCCTCTGGAGCCTCGCCGACTCGAAGACGTCGCTCGACGAGCTGCGCGCCCAGCTCCCGGCCGCGCCCGCTGGCAGTGCGTGGGTCTCCCACGAGGCGACCGAGCGTTTCGGCCTCATCTCGCTCTCCGGCGCCCTCCCCGACCTGACTCGCGTGCGCGAGCTGATCGGCAAGAACCCGGAGGTCGGCGAGGAGTTCAGCCTGGAGCACGGGGGAGCCGACGATTTCCCCCTGGCGTCCCTCCTCTGAGGCCCATGCCGTAACGAACGTCTGCAAGCGTTCTCACCCGAGCACGTCGGGGTGCGGCCGACGGCCTCGGTTCAGGCTCCGGCAGACGCGCCTGCTCGGGACATGACCCGGTGTCAGACACCGTGACGGAGGCGTGACGGAGGTCTCACGGGAGTGCACGGATCGATCCACGACCGTCCGACGCAAGCGGGTTCTCGCCGGGCGTCTCGCCTGGCTCGAGCAGCCATGGCCGGGTGTCAGACACCCGGACGTGGCTCATGAGGACACCGCCGCTTGCGCCAGGGCGGCGAGGGCACCGTCGTTCGCCACCCACGCCGCAGCCCGTGCGGGACTCGCCGGTTCGATCGCCCCAGGTGACCCGACGGCGGAGCAGAGTTCCCCCGGCGCAGCCACCGTGTCGGAGCCCCGCGAGGCGAAGGAGGGAGCCCGCGCGGGGGCCATCGGTCCCCCGCGCTCTCAGGCTCGGAACGTGAACGCGCGGCGGAGGGTACGGCCGCCGACGGCGACGCCGACGGATCCGCGGACGCGCTTGCCGTGCGCCGCGCGCGGCAGGCGGAAGCGGCACGTCGCGCGGACGACCCCGCCGGGCGCGGTGAGAACGCGGCCGACGACGCGCAGCGCGCGACCCGCCACACGCGCCG
>JACVRR010000029.1 GCA_014534345.1 Thermoleophilia bacterium
CCCCTGGCCTGCGCGCGGCCCCCGCCGCGCGGGCCTGCAGGGCGAAGGCGCCCTGCAACGGCGAGGCGGCCGTTGCGCGAAGCGGCGCTTGCCTCCGCGAGAGCGCACGCAGGCGTCCGTCACCACGAGGGGCAAGGGAGGGGGGTCCGTGGGGGAACCGCAAGGTTTCCTCCACGCTCTTTAGCGTGGACGGTAGGCCCAGAGCCCGTTCGCGGTGCCGCCTTTGGCGCTGCGAAGGAAGAGGACGAGCGGGCCGGCCGCGACCGGCGTTCCCTGGAAGTCGCGGCGGGGGAGGGGGACGGCCCGCCACCTTCGGGTCGCGCCGTCGAGAAACGCCGCGCGCCCGCAGTACCACGCGAATACGCCGGTCTCGACGGCCGCGCTCGCCGGATAGCACTCGCCCGGGTCGAGGGGGAGGTCGGGCAGGGCGTGCCACGCGTCGCGCACGGGGTCGTAGGTCGCCGCGTTCAGCTCGTAGTCCCACGCGACAACCTCGGCGCCCGTCCAGGCGACGGTGGACGCCTGCGGCGAGAGCGGGTAAGGCGGGAGCCGGCGCCAGCGGTCGCGGTGCGGGTCGTACGCGAGACCGACGGCATGCCCCGTCGAGGAGCGGTTGGCGCCGTCCAAGAGCGCGCCGTAGACGACCACTTCGGAGCCCGTCCACACGGCCGACGCGCTGTTGACCGCCAGCGGAGCCGGCCGCAGCCGCCGCCAGCGGTCGGCCGCCGGATCGTAGGCGGCCCCGTCGCGCGCCGCGCTGACCCGGCTCGCGTTGCCCCAGAGGACGAGCTCCTTCGCCGTCCACGCGGCGATCGCCGGACGCCGGGCGCCGAGGGGCGACGGCGGGAGCCCCCGCCACCTGCCCGCTGCGGGATCGAGCGCGGCGCCGTCGTCGCGTGGGTGCCACTCGCCGTCCATCCCGCCCCAGATCGCCACCTCCTGGCCCGTCCACGCGGCGCCGGCCTCCTCGCGGCCGGTGAGCGGCCCGGCGGGCAGCGGGCGCCAGCGATCGCTCGCGGCGTCGTAGATCGCCCCGTGCGCGACGGCGTTCGGCGCGAACGCGCTGTGCCCACCCCAGACGACCAGCTCGCGGCCCGTCCAAACCTGCACCGCGTTGCCCCAAGCGATCGGCGCTCGCCGGAGCGCCGCGGGGCTGGCGAGCTCCGACCACCCGCGCGGTGCCTCGGGCAGCGCGGTCGGCGCGTCGGCGCGGACGGCGTCGTTGCTCTCGGTGCCGCCGCACCCCGCGAGCAGGAGCGCCACGAGGATCGAGACCAGCGCGCGCACTCCTGCTCTACGCGGCCGCACCGGGCGGGGGTCCCGCATACCCTCTCCTCGTGATCACGGCGTCGACCCGGCTGGTCGCGCTGCTCGGCCACCCGGTTGGCCACTCGCTCTCGCCGGCGATGCAGAACGCCGCCTTCGCGGCGCGGGGGCTCGACTGGGCGTACGTCGCGCTCGACGTGCCGCCCGGGCGGCTCGAGGAGGCGCTGCGCGGGCTGGCCGCGCTCGGCTTCGCCGGGGCGAACGTGACCGCGCCGCACAAGCTCGTCGCCGCGCGGCTGGTCGGCGCGGCCGTGCCGTCCGTCAACACGCTCCTGGTCCGGGACGAGGGAATCGAGGGCGCGAGTACCGACCCGGCGATCCTGCGAGCTCGTCGCTGCGAGCCACGAGCGCCGGTGATCCTCGGCGACGGCGGTGCAGCCGTCGCGTTCGCGCACGCCCTTCCTCGCGCGCGCCGGTACGCGCGGCGGACCGAGTGGCCGCCCGACGCGGCCGGCGCCGACCTCGTCGTCAACGCCACCTCGGCCCGCGACGACGCGGTCGTCGAGGTGGGGCCGGGGCAGACGCTGGTCGACCTCCCGTACCCCGAGAGCGCGACTGCGCGTGCGGCGCGGGCGGCCGGGGCGACGGTGGTGGGTGGGCTCGAGGTGCTGGTTGCGCAGGGGGCCGCCTCCTTCCGGTTGTGGACGGGCGTCCCAGCGCCGGTCGACGTGATGCGGGCGGCCGTAGGCTTACCGCGTGACGCTGACGCTGACGACGGCGGGTGAGTCGCACGGCCCGGCGCTCGTCGCGATCGTGACGGGGTTGCCCGCCGGGCTCCTCCTCGACAAGCACGCGATCGACGCCGACCTCCGGCGGCGCCAGCAGGGGTACGGCCGGAGCCCGCGGCAGCGGCTGGAGCAGGACGAGGTCGAGGTGCTCGCGGGGCTGCGCCACGGGCGGACGCTCGGAACGCCGCTGGCGCTCGTCGTCCGCAACCGCGACCACGCGAACTGGTCGTGGGGGATGGCACCGTGGCCACCCGAGGGCGAGCCCGCCGGAAAGGGGACGAAGCCGGTCACGCTCCCGCGGCCGGGTCACGCCGACCTGGCGGGCGCGCTCAAGTACGGGCTTGCGGACGTCCGCGACGCGCTGGAGCGCGCGAGCGCGCGGCAGACGGCGGCGCCCGTGGCGGCCGGGGCCGTGGCGAAGGCGCTGCTCGCGACGATCGGCGTCGGCGTGGCGGGGCGCGTCTGCGAGATCGGCGGCGAGACGGGCGCCGAGGAATGGCGAGCCGCGGTCGACGCCGCACGTGCCGAGCGCGACACGCTCGGCGGCGTCGTCGAGGTCCGCGCGTCCGGTGTCCCGCCCGGACTCGGTTCCTACGCCTCCCGCGAGGACCGGCTGGACGCGCGTCTCGCGGCCGCGCTGGCCGGGATCCAGGCCGTGAAGGGCGTCGAGGTCGGGGACGGCTTCGCGCTTGCCCGCGCCCGCGGATCGCACGCGCATGACGAGATCGACCCTGCGCGCCGCCGGACGAGCAACCGCGCGGGCGGAATCGAGGGCGGTGTCTCGAACGGCGAGGAGATCGTCGCCCGCGCCGCGATGAAGCCGCTGCCGACGCTGATGCGGCCGCTGCGGAGCGTCGATCTCGACACAGGCGCGCCGGGCGAGGCGCTCGTCGAGCGGAGCGACGTGGCGGCCGTCGAGGCACTGGCGGTGGTCGCCGAAGCGGCCGTAGCCTTTGAGCTCGCCCGCGCGGCGCGCGAGAAGTTCGGCGGCGACGCCCTCGGCGACTTCGTCCACGCCCATGGCGCCTACCTGGAGCGCATCGACTGGCCCGCCTGAGCAGCCACGCCCTCGACCGGCACGTCGCGCTGATCGGCTTCATGGGCGCGGGAAAGACGACGCTCGGCGCGGGCCTCGCCGAGCGCATCGGGCGCCCGTTCGTCGATCTCGACGCCGAGCTCGAGGCACGCGCGCGGCTGCCGGTGCGCGAGCTGTTCGCGCAACGCGGCGAGGCCGAGTTCCGCACCCTGGAGAGCGCCGCCGCGGTCGACGTCCTCGAGTCCAGGCGTCCCGGCGTCGTCGCGCTCGGCGGCGGGGCGGTGAAGATCGAGGCCGTCCGCCGGGCGCTCCGCGAGCACGCGCTCACGCTGCTCCTCGAGGTCGAGCCGGAGGTGGCCTGGGAGCGCGTGCGGACTGCCGAGGACCGCCCGCTGGCGCGCGATCCCGAGCGGTTCCGCGCGCTCCACGCCGAGCGGGCGCCGCTCTACGACGAGACGGCGGACATCCGCGTGCGCGACCTCGACGGCGCGGTGCTCGCGGCCGCCGGCGTCCATGTCGAGACGGGGGCGTTCGAGCGGCTGGCGGAGCTCGTCCCCGGCGAGGGCCCCGTCGCGCTCGTCAGCGAGCCGCGCGTGGCGGGCATCCACGGCGCCGAGGCGCAGCTCGCGCTCGGGGCGCGGCTCGACTCCACGCACGAGCTTCCGAGCGGCGAGGCGGCGAAGGGGATCGCCGCCTGCGCCGCGCTCTGGGAAGAGCTGGGGCTCGAGCGCGGCGGGACGCTGGTCGCGCTCGGCGGCGGCGCGCTCACCGACGCGGCCGGGTTCGTCGCGGCGACCTACCTGCGTGGCATCGCCTGGGCGCCCGTGCCGACGACGCTTGTCGGCCAGGTCGACGCCGCGATCGGCGGCAAGACGGCGATCGACGTCGCCGCGGGGAAGAACCTCGTGGGCGCGTTCCACTGGCCGGCGCGCGTCGTCGCGGACCCGGCGCTCCTCGCGTCGCTGTCGCCCGAGGAGCGGCGGAACGGGCTCGCGGAGGTCGTGAAGACCGGACTGCTGGCGGGCGCGCCGCTCTGGGAGCTGCCCGACCCGGACCTCGTCCGCGCGTGCGCGGCTCACAAGGCGGCCGTCTGCCTCCGCGACCCGCTCGACCGCGGGCCGCGCGCCTCGCTCAACCTCGGCCACACCTTCGCGCACGCACTCGAGGCCGGCGCCGGCTACGCGCTCGCGCACGGCGACGCCGTCGCGCTCGGGCTGACCGCTGCGCTGCGCGTCTCGGAGCGGCTGTACGGGCTCGACCCCGAGATCCGTGCGGACGTCGAGCGCACGCTCCGGCCGCGGCCGGTGGCGGTCGACGGCGCGCGCGCCTGGGCGGCGCTTCGCCGCGACAAGAAGGCGCTCGGCGGGGAGATGCGGCTCGTCCTCCTCGAGGCGCCCGGCCGCCCGCGGACGGGAGTCGCCGTTGCGGAGGAGGACGTGCGAGCGGAGCTGCGCGCGCTCATCACCTAGAGTGGCTCGATGCGGATCGAGGTCCTGAACGGCGTCAACCTCGACGTCCTCGGCCGCCGCGATCCCGAGCAGTACGGCGGCCTGAGCATCGCCGAGCTCGAGACCCGGATCTACCAGTGGGCGCTGGCGATCGGCTGCACCGTCCGCTGCCGCCAGACGAACCACGAGGGCGAGTACGTCGAGTGGTGCCACGAGCTGTACGACCGTGGCGGCGTCGACGCGGCGATCATCAACCCCGCCGCCTGGACGCACTACAGCTGGGCGATCCGCGACGCGCTCGAGCCGGTGCGGATCCCGCTGGTCGAGGTGCACCTGTCGAACGTCGACGAGCGGGAGGAGTGGCGGCGCGCGTCCGTGCTGGAGGGGATCTGCACGCACCGGATCGTCGGCAAGGGTCCCGACGGCTACCGCGAGGCCCTGGAGTACCTCTCCGGCGGCACGGCGTGAACGAGCGCGTCGAGCGGCTGCGCGCGGCGCTCGCGGAGCCGCTGCTGGTCACGAACCCGGTCAACGTCCGCTACCTGACCGGCTTCCGCAGCACGAACGCGGCCGTGCTCGTGGAGCCCGACCGGGTGCGGCTGTTCACCGACTTCCGCTACGCCGAGAAGGCGCGCCGGCTGGACGGCGTGGACGTCATCGAGACTTCGCGGAACCTGCTTGCGAGCATCGCCGGGCAGCTCGCGGGCCGGGTCGCGTTCGAGGCCGACACCGTCACGTACGCCGGCTGGGAGACGCTGCGCTCGGGGGATGCCGAGCCGGTCCCGCGCCGGCGGACGGTCGAGCGATTGCGGGCGGTGAAGGACGAGGAGGAGCTCGATGCGATTCGGCGCGCCGTCGCCGTCACCGACCGGGCGTTCGAGCGGTTCGCGCGCGAGCGCTTCACCGGACGCAGCGAGCGCGAGCTCGCGTGGCGGCTCGAGCAGCTGCTGCGCGAGGAGGGCGCCGAGGCGATGGCCTTCCCCGTCGTCGTCGCCGCCGGGCCGACCGCGGCGTCGCCGCACGCCGACCCGGGCGGGCGCCCGGTGGGGAGGGGCGAGACGGTGGTCGTCGACGCGGGCGCCGAGGTGGACGGGTACTGCGCCGACTGCACGCGGACGTTCGCAGCCGGCGAGCTGGACGCCCGCCTGCGCGCCGCCTACGACGTCTGCCTCGACGCGCAGCTCGCGGCGCTGGCCGCCGTCCGCGCCGGCGTCCACGGCCGCGACGCGGACGCCGTCGCGCGCGGGCGGATCGACGCCACCGAGTTCGCGGGGCTGTTCGGCCACGGGCTCGGGCACGGCGTCGGCCTCGTCGTCCACGAGGAGCCGGTGATGCGGCCGGAGAGCGAGGACGTCCTCGCGCCGGGGAACGTCGTCAGCGTCGAGCCGGGGATCTACCTGCCCGGCGAAGGCGGTGTCCGGATCGAGGACATCGTCCTGGTCGCCGAGGACGGCTGCGACGTGCTCACGCGCTTCCCGAAGGAGCGCACCGCGGTCACGTGATCGCCAGCGGTGTCATCCGCCGCGGCGAGGAGACCGTCGGGGGCGACGCCGACGCGCTCTGCGAGATCGGCTCGATCACCAAGGCCTTCACGGGCACGCTGCTCGCCGAGATGGCCGAGCGAGGAGAGGTCCGGCTGGAGGACCCGCTCGCCGCCCACCTCGAGCTTCCGGCGTGGCACGGAGCCGTGCCGACGCTCCTCGAGTTGGCGACGCACGCGAGCGGGCTGCCGAACACACCGCGCGGCTTCGCGGCGCGCGAGCTCGCGTTTCTCCTCGGACTTCCGGGCTCGCGCGATCCGTGGGTGGACACGCGCGAGGAGGAGTTCTGGATCGCGCTCTCGCGCACGCGGAGGCGCCGGCGCCGGTTCCGGTACTCGAGCGTCGGGTTCGAGCTGCTCGGTCGCGCCCTCGCCGCCCGAGCACGGACGCCGTGGGACGCGCTCGTCCGCGAGCGCGTCTGCACGCCGCTCGGGATGAACGACACGGGGGTCCACGTCTCCGCGCACGCCCGCGCCCGCCTGCAGCGCGGACACTCGTTCCGAGGGGCGCCGCGGCCGCCGCTGACGGATCACCTGCAAGCGGCCGGCGGCCTGCGCTCGAGCGTGCGCGAGATGCTCCGCTTTCTGCGGGCGTGCGTGGAGCCGTCCGACGACGCGCTCGGTCGCGCGCTCGCGCGCGCGCAGCGACCGCACTCGCGCGTCAGCCGCCGGCTGTCGGTCGGCCTGGGCTGGCTCGTCCTCGGCGACGAGACGGTCTGGCACAACGGCGGGACGTGGGGATTTCGCGCTTTCGCAGGTCTCGTCCCGGCGCGTGGACGGGCCGCGGTCGTTCTCTCCGACCGGGCACGCTCGGTCGACCGACGCGGGTTCCGGCTGCTGAAGGAGGGGCACTAGACTCCGCCACGGTGGCCGACGTCGTCAACACCAACCAGTTCAAGAACGGGATGCACATCGAGATCGACGGCGCGGTCTGGCGGATCGTCGAGTTCCAGCACGTCAAGCCGGGCAAGGGCGGCGCGTTCGTGCGCACGAAGCTGAAGAGCCTCGACTCGGGCGCGGTCGTCGACCGGACGTTCCGCGCCGGCGAGAAGTTCCCGCGCGTCCACACCGAGACGAAGAACGTCCAGTACCTCTACGACGCGGGCGACGAGGTCGTGTTCATGGACGAGCAGACGTACGAGCAGATCTCCGTGCCGCGCGCCGGCGTCGCGGACGCGCTCGAGTTCCTGCAGCCCTCGAGCAGCGTGCCGATGCTGACCGTCGACGGCCGCCCCGCCGGCGTCCAGCTGCCGGCGTCCGTCGAGCTGACGGTGACGGAGACCGAGCCCGGTGTGCGCGGCGACACGGTCTCGAACGTGACCAAGCCGGCGACGCTCGAGACCGGTGCGGTGGTGCAGGTGCCGCTGTTCGTCAACGCGGGCGAGCGGATCAAGGTCGACCCGCGCGAGCGGCGCTACATCGGCCGCGCGTAGGTGGTCGGTACACGGGCCGCGGCGCCGGCGCGTGAAGGTCGTGACGTACAAGCTCCGCCTCGACGACGTCTTCGCGTCGCCGCGCTCGCCCCGAGCTGCAGCGGTGCGACGTCGTCGACGGCGGCCCTCGCACTCGGGGCCGCCCCGCCGGATCCCGGCGGCGCGCCTCAGTCGACGCGACCGCGGAGCCAGGCGAGGCGCTCCGCGAGCGGCGTCGCGAGCCCCGGCCTGCGGGGAAGCGCGACGAGCATGGACGCGTACACCCACGCCGCGTAGACGGGAAGCCACGCGTCCAGGAGGTCGGCGTCGTGCGCGCCGTAGGCCCGGAGCGCCGCCCGGGCGGCGGGGCGATCGCGGCCGACGCGGTCGCCGAGCACGAGAGCGGCGAGGTCGTACTCGCGCGGGCCGCGGCACGTCGTCTCGAGGTCGTGCCACAGCGGTCCGGCCGGCGCCGGGAGACAGTTTCCGAGGTGTGCGTCGCCGTGGAGCGCCTGGCCGGCGCCGGCGGGTCGCGCGGAGGCCGCCCGGCGGAGCAGCTCGACGTCGGCCGAGGGCCGGAGCGCGTCGAGCATCCGGGCGGTGTCGTCGGGGTGGCCGGCCGCCGGCAGCGCGTCGCCGTAGTCGGCGAGCGCCTCGTGGATCTCGCGCAGGCCCCGGCCGGCCGCGCGCGCGTCCAGCTCGCCGCGCGCCTCGACGAAGCGCCAGAACGTCACGACGCGACCGCCGCGGCGGTGCGGCCCCGGGTCGAGCTCGTCCGCGGGCGGGACGACGGGCGCGCCGGCAGCCGCCGCGTGCCGCGCCACGGCGAGCTCCCTCGCGACCTGCTCCGGCTCGATGTCGGGCGAGCTCGCGTCGGCCGACACGCGCGCAACGACGGGGAGCGGTCGCAGGTGGACGAGCACGTGCCACGCGTCGCGCAGGACGACCGCGTCGGCGGTCTCGAGCCCCTCGTCGCGCGCGATCGCGACAGCCGCGGCGACGGCCGATGTGGACCGTCCCGACACGGCGGCGAGCGTACTGGGCCGCTGTAAGGTCCCGCCGTGCCGCGCCTCGCCGACACGACGATTCGCCTGCTCGGGCAGGAACCGCTCGCCGGCCGCGTGCCGACGGCCGAGCTGCTCACCCTCGCCGAGGCGCTCGACCGCGCCGGGTTCGCGTACCTCGAGGTCTCCGGCGGCGGCGTCTTCGACAGCGCCGTGAAGCGCGGCGTGCAGAGCCCCTGGGAGTGGATACGCGCCCTCCGCGCCCGGACGAAGACGCCGCTCGGCATGGCGCTGCGCGGACGCTTCCTGGTCGGCTCGCGTCCCGTCGACGCCGACCTCGCGCGCCGGTTCGTCGCCACCGCGGCCGAGAACGGGATCGACGTCTTCCGCCTGCACGACCCGCTCAACGACGTGTCGAACCTCGCCGAGGCGGCCGAGGCGATCGCGGACGCGGGGCGGGAGTTCGACGCCGGGCTCGTCTACAGCCCGGGGCGCACGGGCGAGACCGACACGCTCGTCGAGCAGGCGCGGAAGCTGCCGGAGCTCGGCGCCGCCCGCGTGCTCGTCCACGATCCGACCGGCTCGCTGCAGCCGCATCGCGCCGCCGAGCTCGTCACGCGCCTGGGCGAGGCGAGCGCCCTCCCCGTCGGGGTCTACTGCCAGGGTGCGGGCGGGAACGCCCTCGCCGCGGCGCTCGAGGCGGCCCGCGTGGGCGCCGAGCTGATCGCCTGCGCGGTGTACCCGGTCGCGCTCGCGCTCTACCGGGTCTCGGGCGAGAGCCTCGCGCAGGCGCTCGCCGGCCTCGGGCTCGAGGACGGCGTCGACGTCGACGCGCTTTGGCGCGCGTCCGATCACGTCGACGAGCACATCGGCGACGAGCCCGTTCCGCCGCTCGCGCCGCGCATCGCCGTCCGCGCGGCGGAGCACGCCCTGCCCGCCGGGCTCGTCGCGGCGCTGGACGCACATCTGCGCGCGCACGGCGCGGGCGACCGGATCGACGAGGTCCTCGAGGAGCTCGGCCGGATCCGCGGCGAGGTCGGCTGCCCGCCGCTCGCGGCGCCGATCGGCCAGATCCTCGCCTCGCAGGCGCTGCTGCACGTCCTCTCGGCCAGCCGCTACACCACCGTCGTCGACGAGTTGCACGAGCTGCTCGCGGGCGGCTGGGGGTCGCCGCCGGCGCCCGTCGACCCGGCGATCCGCAGGGCGGCCTCGCTCCTCTCCGACGGAGCCGATCCCGCGCCGGACCCGCCGCGCCTCGACGACCTCCGCGCGCAGGGCGCCGGCCTGGCCGCCAGTGACGAGGAGCTGCTGCTGCTTGCTCTCTTCGGCGACGCGGCCGAGCCGCTGCTGCGCACGATCCGCGGACGCGCAAGCGGGCGGGAGCCGCTCGCGCAGGCGGGAGTCGACCACGTCCGCGCCGAGCGGATTCGCGAGCTCGTCCGGATCGTGCAGGAGTCGGCGGTCGCCGAGGTCACGCTCGAGGAGGACGACCTGCGCGTCTCCGTGCGGCGCTCCGACGACCGTGGAGCGGCCGCGGCGCCGGCTGCCGCCGGCGCCGGCTCCGAGGTCGAGGCGCTGGCCGCGCCGGTCGCGACGGAGCAGCTGATCCGCGTCGAGTCGCCGATGGTGGGGACGTTCTACCGGGCGCCGCAGCCCGGCTCGCCGCCGTTCGTCGAGGTCGGCGACGTCGTGGCGCCCGGGCAGACGCTCTGCCTGCTCGAGGCGATGAAGCTCTTCAACGAGCTGAAGGCGGAGGCGGCGGGGACGGTTCGCGCAGTCCATGTCGAGGACGGCCAGTCGGTCGAGTTCGGCCAGCTCCTCTTCGAGCTGGGACCGGTCGCCGAGCGCCCGCTCGACGCGCTGTGATGCCGTTCTCGCCTGGCGGGAGAATGGCTAGCCTGGAACTCGTGGCAGCTCGTGGAGCTCCCGCTTGCGGCGCGGACGCGTCCGCGCTCGCCGTGACCACTTCAGCCGAAGGCTGAAACGGCGTGTTCTCGCGTGTCCTCGTCGCGAACCGGGGAGAGATCGCCGTCCGCGTGATCCGTGCCCTCCACGAGCTCGGCGTCGAGGCCGTGGCCGTCTACTCCACGGCCGACGAGGATGCGCTCCACGTCCGCCTCGCCGACCGCGCGGTCTGCATCGGGCCGCCCGCGGCGAGTCGCAGCTACCTCCACGTCGCGTCCGTCGTCGCGGCCGGGGTGACCACCGGCTGCGAGGCCGTCCACCCCGGCTACGGCTTCCTCGCGGAGAGCGCGGCGTTCGTCCGCGCCTGCGAGGACAACGAGCTCGTCTTCGTCGGTCCCAGCGCGGAGACCATGGAGCGGATGGGCGACAAGGCGCAGGCGAAGGCGGAGCTGCGCGCGGCGGGGGTCCCCCTGGTTCCCGGCGCCGACCGCGTCGACCTCGACGGGGCGCGCGCGGCGGCGGCGGAGCTCGGCTACCCGCTGCTGCTGAAGGCCGCGGCCGGTGGCGGCGGAAAGGGGATGCGGCTCGTGCGGGAGGCCGGTGAGCTGGAGCGGGCGTTCACGATGGCGGCGGCGGAGGCAGAGGCGGCGTTCGGCGACGCGGGGCTGTACGTCGAGCGGGCGATCGCCCCGGCGCGGCACGTCGAGATCCAGGTGCTCGCCGACGCCGGCGGCGGCGTGCTGACGCTCGGCGAGCGCGAGTGCTCGATCCAGCGCCGCCACCAGAAGCTGATCGAGGAGTCGCCCTCGCCCGCGCTCGACCCGCAGACGCGCGAGGCGATGGAGGCGGCGGCCGAGCAGGCGTGCCGGGCGATCGGGTACCGCAACGCCGGCACCTTCGAGTTCCTGCTCGGGCCCGACCGGAGCTTTTACTTCATCGAGCTGAACGCCCGCCTGCAGGTCGAGCACCCGGTGAGCGAGCTGGTAACCGGCATCGACATCGTCCGGGAGCAGCTGCGGATCGCGGCCGGGGAGCCGCTCGCGCGCACCGGGCGGGCGCCTCGCCGCGGGCACGCGCTCGAGATCCGCGTCAACGCCGAGGACCCCGCGCGCGGGTTCCGGCCGGCGCCCGGCCGGGTCGTCCGCTTCCGTCCGCCGCTCGGGCCGTTCGACCGGGTCGACACGTTCGTCGAGTCGGGCACGGACGTCTCGCCGTTCTACGACTCGCTGCTCGCGAAGCTCGTCGTCTGGGACGGCGACCGGGCGGGCGCGATCGCGCGAGCGAGGCGGGCGCTGGGCGAGCTGGAGATCGAGGGCGTGCCGACGACGGCGGGGCTGGCGCGCGAGATCCTCGAGACGCCCGAGTTCGCCAGCGGCGAGTACTCGACCTCGTTCCTGCAGGAGGCCGAGGGGCGGCTCGCCGCCCTGGGCGCCGTCGCCGAGGGGGTGGCCGCGTGAGACGTATGAGCACGCTCCGCGCCCGGTTGGGCCGTACGAGTGCCTCGTCGCTTGCCGACCTGTACTGCGGCAGCTACACCGAGGCTGGTCTGTGAGCAGGGGAGGCGTCTGCGGTGGTCGTACGGGGCGCCGGCGATGAGCCTGGGGCGCCGGGCGGCGCGTCGGACCGCGCTGTTCCTGCTGTACCAGTGGGACGTGACCGGCCGCCCGCTCGGCGAGCTGTACGAGGGCGAGATCGACCGGTTCGCGCTCGAGACGGCCGAGCGGGTGCTCGCGAACGTGGACCGCCTGGACGCGACGATCACCGCGAGCGCCGAGGGGTGGAGGGCCGACCGGCTGGGGGCGATCGAGCGCAACGTGCTCCGGATCGCGCTCGGCGAGCTCGAAGCGGGCGAGGTCCCGATGGAGGTCGCGATCGACGAGGCGGTGCGGCTGGCCAAGCGGTATGCGAGCGACGACGCGGCCCGGCTCGTCAACGGGATTCTCGGCCATGTCGTGCGCGAGCGGACGGGCGACGCGGCGGGGGCGGGGCGATAGCCGGAGAGGAGGCACTCGACCGCGCCGAGGAGCTGCTCGCGCGCCTGGAGGCCGCCCGCGGCGAGCTGGAGCGCGTGGCGGAGCAGGACGATCCCGACGCGGCGCTCGCGATCCTGTCCGAGCTGGCCGAGCTCGCGCGTGCGATCGAGGCCGAGCTGAGCCGGGCGCGGCGGGAGGCGGAGCGCTGAGCGGGGACGGTCCTCGCTCCTCGCGGACGGCCGCGGCGTCGCGTGGACGCTTCCGGCACGGTCCCGTTCCACCCCTGCGCGCAGCAGCCGGATACGCTGGCCGCGTGGGGCGGGGAGGTGGGTACCCCGGCAAGGCGCGTCTAGATGGAAGACGCGTCTGCATGGGGAAGTGAGCGCGAGAGCCCAGGACGAGCTTCGCGACCTGGTCGAGGACTACCTCGACGGGTTGCGCTTCGCGCCCGACCTCGGCGACCTGGCCGACGTCCTGCGCTACTCGCTGGCCGGCGGCGGGAAGCGGATCCGGCCCGTCGTCTGCCTCGCGGTCGGCGAGGCGGTCGGCTGCGAGCCGGAGGCGCTGCTGCCCGCGGCGGCCGCGATCGAGCTCGTCCACACCTTCTCCCTCGTGCACGACGACCTCCCGGGTCTCGACGACGACGACGTCCGGCGCGGCCGCCCGAGCACGCACGCGCGCTTCGGCGTCGGGGTGGGCGTGATCGCCGGGGACGCCCTCCTGGCGGAGGGCTTTCGGCTCGCGCTGGAGTACCCCACGCCGGCAGTCGCGCGCGAGCTCGCCCGGGCGACGCTCGGGATGATCGGCGGCCAGCACCTCGACCTGGTCGGGGGCGCCGCCGACGTGCTCGAGCTCAGCCGCCTCAAGACGGGTCGGCTGTTCGAGGCGGCCGTCGTGTGCGCGCTCGAGGTGGCGGGCGTCCCCGAGCGCGAGCGGGCGCCGTGGCGCGGGTTCGCCGGCGAGCTCGGTCTCGTGTTCCAGCTCGTCGACGACCTGCTCGACGGCGACGGCTTTGCGGCCGAGCACGGGGGCGAGGAGGCGAGGCGTGCCGCGGGGGAGGCGGCGGAGCGCGCGCTCGGCCACCTGGACGACACCGGGTCGGCCACCGCGGTGCTCGAGAGCGTGGTGACGCAGCTCGCTGCCCGCACGGCGTAGCCGCGGCGCGCGCGGGGCGGCCGCCGGCCGCGTCTACCCTTGCGGCGTGAAGAAGCGGCTCGACACCGTGCTGGTGGAGCGCGGGCTCGCCGAGAGCCGCGCGCAGGCGCAGGCGCTCGTCCTCGCGGGCCGGGTCCGCGGGTTCGACAAGCCCGGCACGGCCGTCGACGACGACGTCCGGCTCGAGGTCGAGACCCGCCCGCCGTACGTCTCGCGCGGCGGCGAGAAGCTCGCGCACGCGCTCGACGTGCTCGGCGTCGACGTCCGCGGCCGGGCCTGCCTCGACGTCGGCGCCTCGACCGGCGGCTTCACCGACGTCCTCCTCCAGCGGGGGGCCGCGCGGGTGATCGCGCTCGACGTCGGCTACGGCCAGCTCCACCCGCGCCTGCGCGAGGACCCGCGGGTCGTCGTCATGGAGCGCGTGAACGCGCGCCAGCTCGGCTTCCTGCCGTTCGCGCCCGGGCTCGTCACCTGCGACGTGTCCTTCATCAGCCTCCGCCTCGCGCTGCCGCCTGCGCTCGCGCTCGCCGCGCCGGGCTGGGAGGCGCTCGTCCTGGTCAAGCCGCAGTTCGAGGCCGGGCGGGCCGACGTCGGCAAGGGCGGCGTCGTCCGCGACCCGCAGGTGCACCGGCGCGTGCTGCGCGAGGTGGCCGAGGAGGCGCTCGCCTGGGGCGCCGAGCCGGCCGCGGTCGTAGACTCCGGGCTGCCGGGCCCGAAGGGGAACCGCGAGTTCTTCCTCCACCTCGTCCAGCGAGAGCGGCCGACGCTTCCCGATGCCATCGACGACTGGATCGACCGCGCCGCCGCGTAGCACGCGCGTCCGCCGCGCCGCCGTGATGACGCACGGCAAGCCGACCTCGATCGGCGGCGGGCTCGGGCGCCTCGAGCGGGCCGCCGCCGCCGCCGGCGTCGAGTTGCTCTTTCCCGAGGAGGAGGCGGCGAAGCACGGTCTCACGGACGGGCGCGACACCCTCGCCGAGGCGGACCTGGCGGTCGCGCTCGGCGGCGACGGCACGATGCTCCGCGCGCTCAACCGCTTCCTCGGCAGCGGGGTGCCGGTCATCGGCGTCAACTTCGGGCGCGTCGGCTTCCTCGCCTCGGTCGCCGCTGATGAGCTCGAGCCGGCGCTGGCCCGGGCGTTCGCCGGCGACTTCCGCGTGGTCGAGCTGCCCACGCTCCGCGCGGAGGCCGGCGGCGAGGCCGCCCTCGCCGTCAACGACGTCGTCGCGCGGAGCAGCGACATCGGGCGGATGGTCGAGCTCGGCTGGCGGGTCGGCGGCGAGGCTGTCGGCTCGCAGCCGTGCGACGGCATGATCTGCGCGGCGCCCGCGGGGTCGACGGCGTACAACCTGTCGAACGGCGGCCCCGTCCTCGTGTGGGGGCTCGACGCGATCGCGGTCTCCTTCGTCGCGCCGCACTCGCTCCACGCCCGGCCGCTAGTCGTGCCGCGCGGCCTCGACGTCTCGATCGAGAACCGGACCTCCGACGTGACCGTGACGCTCCTCGTCGACGGGCACTCGTTCGCCGAGCTCGAGCCCGGCGGCTCAGCCACGGTCCGTCTCGGCGAGCCGCCCGCGCTGCTCGCCACCCTGCCGGAGGCGACCTTCTTCCGCCGCTACCGCGACGTCTTCGCCGGCTAACGCCGCGCGGACGCGTCCACGCGGGCGCGGGCCCGGCCGGCCACTCGCCGCGGTCCTGCGGCGGCTCTACGATCAGCGACGTGCTGCGCCGGCTGCGCGTCGAGAACCTCGTCCTGATCCGAGAGGCGGAGCTCGCGCTCGCCCCCGGGCTGAACGCGATCACGGGCGAGACCGGCGCCGGCAAGACGATCCTCGCGCAGGCGCTCGGGCTACTGCTCGGCGCGCGCGCAGACGCCGCCCTCGTCCGCCCGGGCGCGCCGGAGGCGTACGTCGAGGGAGAGCTCGACCTGCCGCCGCTGGACGAGGACGACGCCCTCGCAACCGTCGCCGAGTTGCGCCCGGCCGACGCCGACGCGCTCGTGCTCGCGCGCCGCGTCTTCGCCGACGGCCGTACGCGCGCGTACGCGTGGGGCCGGAGCGTCGCGCGCGAGGACGTCGCGGCGGCCGCCGAGCGCGTGATCGCGATGTCGGGGCAGTTCGAGCAGCGGCGGCTCGCGCGCCCGTCGTACCAGGTGGACGTCCTCGACGCGTTCGCCGGCGCCGAGCAGCTGCGGCGCCGCGCCGACGCCCGCGCCGCGTGGCGCCGGCTCCGGGAGGCGCGCCGCCGGCTGAACGAGCTCGAGCGCGGCGCCGTCGACGCCCGCGCCCGGCTCGACGAGCTGCGTGCGCTCGTGGCCGACGCCCGCGACGTCGCGGTCGAGGACGAGGAGCGGCTGCTCGCCGAGCGAGAGCGGCTCCGGCGCGTCGACGAGCTGACCTCCGCTGCGGCCGCCGCCGCCGAGGCGCTGGCCCCGGACGACGGGGAGGGCGCGGCCGCGCTGGTCGCACGAGCCGAGGCCGCGCTCGTACCCGTCGTCGCCGTCGCACCGGAGCTCGCGCGGACGGTGGGTGAGCTCCGCGACGCCGGCGTCCGCCTGCGCGAGGCCTCGCTCGAGCTGCGCTCGTTCCTCGAGTCGCTCGACGTGGAGCCCGGCCGCCTGGAGGCGGTCGAGGAGGAGCTCGAGCGGCTCGCCGACCTCCGGCGGCGCTTCCGCGCCGCGACGACGGCGGAGCTGCTCGAGCGGGCGGCGGCCGCCCGCGCCGAGCTCGACGCGCTCGGGGACGAGACCGACCCGCTGGCCGCGGCGAGGCGGACCGCCGAGGAGGCGGGGCGCCGCTACGCCGCGGTCGCCGCCGCGCTCCGCGACGCGCGTAAGCGGTCGGCGGCGCCGTTCGCCGACGCGGTGGCCGCGGAGCTGCGCGGGATCGGCATGGGCGACGGGGAGTTCCGGGCCGAGCTCGCCCGCCGTGACGCCTCCGCCGCGGGCGAGGACGAGGTCCGCTTCGTGATTCGCCCGAACCCCGGTCTGCCGTTCGCGCCGGTCGCGTCGTCGGCCTCGGGCGGCGAGCTGTCGCGGATCGCGCTCGCGATCGCCGCCGTCGCGGGCGGGGACACGCTCGTGTTCGACGAGATCGACGCGGGGATCGGGGGCCGGACGGCGAACGAGGTCGCCCGGTCCCTCCGGCGCCTGGCCGAGCGCGCGCAGGTCGTCGTCATCACCCACCTGCCCCAGATCGCCAGCGTCGCCGACCGCCACTTCCGGGTGGAGAAGGTGCCCGGCGAGCCGACGCTCACGGCGATCGAGGCGCTCGGCGAGGAGGAGCGGCGAGCCGAGCTCGAACGGATGCTCGGCGGCCGCGAGTTCCTCGCCCAGGTGCGTTGAGGGGCGCCCCGGCGCTGCCCGACCTGGAGGCGCTGAGCGAGCTCGACGAACGTCTGCGCGCGCGGCCGACCGACGCCCGTGCGGTGCGCGACGCGCTGGCGCGCGCGGAGACGGCCCTCGCGGCGGCTCGGCGCGGCGGCGACCGGCGGGCCGAGCAGCGCCTGCTCGGCTACGTCGGGAACGCGCGCCGGCTGCTCGGCCACCACGAGGCGGCCGTCGCCGACCTCCGCGAGAGCCGGCGGCTCGCGGAGCGGCTCGGCGACCAGCGCGCGGCCGTGGTCGCGCTCGCCCGCCTCGGCGAGGCGCTCCGCTGCGCGGACCGGAGCGAGGAGGCCGTCCGGACGCTTCGCCGCGCCGAGCGCGAGGCGGCGGCGAGCGCGGCCGAGCTCCGCCACTTCGCCCTCCAGCATCTCGGGAAGGCGCTGCTCGACGCCGGCGACGACGCGGGCGCGCGCGCGTGTCTCGGCGAGGCGCTCGCCCTGCGCCGCGCCCGCGGCGACGCCGAGCTGGTCGCGTCCACCGAGGCGGCGCTGCGGCTCCTCCCCCCGACGCAGTAGCCTGCCCCCGGCATGGCCAACGGGTTCGTCGAGTTCACCGGCCCGGCACGGCTCGACAAGCGGACGAAGCACCTCGTCCGCCGGCTGAGCGGCGACGACGTCGCCATCATCGACCACCTCGACATCGACCGCGTCTCCGCGGAGGAGCTCGTCGACTCCGGCGTCCGCGTCGTCGTGAACGTCGCCCGCTCGCAGAGCGGCCGCTTCCCCAACCCCGGCCCGCTGATGCTCGTCCGAGGCGGCGTCCGGCTGATCGACGCGACGGGGGCCGACCTCTTCGACCAGGTCGACGACGGCGAGCGCGTGACCGTCCGCGGCGGCAGCATCTTCCGCAACGGGACGGTGCTGGCGACGGGGCACGTGCTCTCGGAGGAGGAGCTGGCGCGCGACCTCCAGGAGCAGCGCGGACGTGTCACCGAGGCGCTCGAGGCGTTCGCCGACAACACGCTCCGCTACCTGCGCGAGGAGGGGCGCGTCCTCTCGGGCGGGATCGACTTGCCGCCGCTGCAGACGCGCTTCCGCGAGCGGCACGCGCTCGTCGTCGCGCGCGGCCCGGGTCACAAGCGCGACCTGCGCATCGTCTCGCCGTACGTTCGCGACTTCAAGCCGGTGCTGGTCGCGGTCGACGGCGGCGCGGACGCGCTGCTCGAGGCGGGCTACCGCCCCGACGTGATCGTCGGCGACATGGACTCCGTCTCCGACCGCGCGCTGCGCTCGGGCGCCGAGCTCGTCGTCCACGCGTACGCCGCCGACGGACGCGCGCCGGGGGCCGCGCGCCTGGAGGAGCTCGGCGTGCCGTACGCGACGGTCCGCGCGCCGGGGATCAGCGAGGACGTCGCCCTGCTGCTCGCGTACGAGAAGGGCGCGGAGCTCATCGTCGCCGTCGGGACGCACTTCAACCTGGTCGAGTTCCTGGAGCGCGACCGCGCCGGGATGTCCTCGACGTTCGTCACCCGGCTGAAGGTCGGCGAGATCCTCGTCGACGCCAAGGGCGTCTCGCGGCTCGTCGGCAGGCCGCTCGGGATCTGGCCGGTCGCGGTCGTGATCGCGGCGGGGCTGGCGGCGATCGTGGTCGCGATCGCCGTGTCGCCGACGCTCCGCAACGCGATCGACCTCGTCGCGACCCGCTTGCTGGACCTGCTCGGCTGGAGTTGAGGCGCCCGCCGGCCGGCGCTGTGCCAGACTCGGCCGGGTGTTCGACTTCCGCTACCACGTCGCGTCGCTCGCGGCCGTGTTCATCGCGCTCGTGGTCGGGATGCTCGTCGGCGCAGGCATCTCCGGGCGCGGGCTGCTCGACGAGACGGAACGCGCGCGGCTGAACGCCCGGATCGCTCAACTCGAGGACGACGTGCGCCACGAGCGCCGGCACGCCAGCGAGCTGATCGCGGCGGCCGAGCTCGCCGACGCGGCTCACGTCGCGCTGCTCGAGGGGCGCCTGCGCGAGAAGCGCGTCGCGGTCGTCTTCCTCGGCTCCGTGGACGGCAGCATCCGCGGCGCCGTCGAGCAGACCGTCGCCCTGGCCGGCGGGCGGATCATCCGCCTCGGTGCGCTGCGGATGCCCATCGCGAGCACGTCCGTCGAGGCGGAGCTGCGCCGGCGGCCCGCGCTGCACGGCTACCTCGACCCGCTGCGCACCGAGGACCTCGGCCGCGATCTCGGCCGCGAGTTCGTGGAGGGGGGCGACATGCCGCTGCTGCGCGCCCTCGACGACCCGCTCGTGGAGGAGCAGGGGCCGCTCGCGAGCGACCCCGCGGACGCCGTGGTCGTCTGCCGCACGGCGCGCCCGCAGGACGGCCAGACCGCGAGCTTCCTGAACGGCGTCTACGCGGGCGTGGCCGGAGCGGGCGTCCCGGCCGTCGGGGTCGAGACGTCGACCGTGAGCCGCTCCGCCATCGAGGTGTACCGCCGCAGCGGGCTCTCGAGCGTCGACGACGTCGACCTGCAGGTCGGCCGGGTCGCGCTCGCCGTGCTCCTCGCGGGCGGCCCGGCCGGCCACTACGGGGTCAAGCCGACCGCGAGCGCGGCCGTCCCGCCGATTGATCCCGTCCCGCCCGCGGACGAGTGACCGACGACCTGACCGTCCTCGTCGCCGCGCGTGACGAGGCGGCACGCATCGCGCGGACGGTGTCCGCGCTCCGCGCGGCGTTCCCGGGCGGCGAGGTGATCGTCGCGGACGACGGGTCGCGCGACGGGACCGCAGCTGCCGCCGAGGCGGCCGGAGCGGTCGTCCTCCGCCTCCGCGCACGCGGGAAGGGACAGGCGCTCTCGGCCGCCGAGCGCGCCGCGCCGCCGGGCCGGCTGCTGCTGTGCGACGCCGACGTCGAGGGCGATCTGCGGCCGCTCGCGGCCGTCGGCGCCGACCTGGCCGTCGCCCGTTTCGCCGCCATCGAGGGCGGCGGGTTCGGGATCGCGAAGTGCGCCGCGCGGATGCTCGTCCGCGCGCGCTCGGGCTTCCGCGCCGGGGAGCCGCTCTCCGGGCAGCGCGCGCTCTCGCGGCGGGCGCGGGAGGTCTGCTTCCCGCTCGCCCCGGGCTTCGGCTGCGAGGTGCGGATGACGGTCGACGCCGTCCGCGCCGGCCTCGACGTGCGCGAGGTGGAGCTCGACCTGCGCCACCGGCCGACCGGTCGCGACCTCGGTGGGTTCGTCCACCGCGGCCGCCAGCTGGCCGAGGCGGTGGTCGCGCTCGGGCCGCTGGCGGTCAACTTCCGCGGCGTCCGTCTGCCGATCGTGGGTTGGACGCTCGCGCTGCGCCGCGACCCGGCAGTCGTCGCGGTGGCCGCGATCGGCCTGGCGGACGACCTCTGGAGCGGGCCGGAGCGCGGATTCCGCCAGCACCTCGCGAGCGTCCGCACGACCGGCGTCCTCAAGCTGGTCGGCATCCCGGCGGTCGGCCTGCTCGCCACCCGCCGCGCGAGCGGCGCGCTGCTCGTCGGGCTGGCGGCGAACGCGCTGAACCAGCTCGACACGCGCCCCGGCCGCGCGTTGAAGGCGTATCTGGCGGCGGCCACGCTGGTCGGCGCGCCGCGCCGGCTCGCCGTCCTGCTGCTTCCCTACGATCTTCGCGAGATGGCCATGCTCGGCGACGCGGGATCGAACGCGCTGGGTGCGTTGCTAGGCTTGAAGTCCGTGGGCCGGCTCACGGGACGAGGGCGCTGGATCGCGATCGCCGGCCTCGCAGCCCTAACGATTCTCGGCGAGCGCCGGTCGCTCGGCGCCCTCATCGAGCGGACGCCTGGCCTCTCGGCCGTCGACTCCCTGGGGCGGAGCGCTGCGTGAGCGGCACGCCGACCAAGTACGTCTTCATCACCGGCGGCGTCGTCTCCTCGCTGGGCAAGGGGATTGTCGCCGCCTCGCTCGGCCGCCTGCTGAAGGCGCGTGGGCTCAAGGTGCAGGTGCAGAAGTTCGACCCGTACCTGAACGTCGACCCGGGCACGATGAGCCCGTTCCAGCACGGCGAGGTCTTCGTCACCGAGGACGGTGCCGAGACCGACCTGGACATCGGCCACTACGAGCGCTTCGTCGACGAGAAC
>JACVRR010000013.1 GCA_014534345.1 Thermoleophilia bacterium
GGGTGGTCTTGCTCTCGCACGGCGGCGGGCTGAGGACGCTGTACGCGCACCTGTCGCGGATCGACGTCGGCGTCGGCAGCCGCGTGCGCGCCGGCAGGAGGATCGGTGCGGTGGGTGCGACGGGGGATGCCAGCGGGCCGCACCTCCACTTCGAGGTACACCTGCGCGGTGCCCTCGTCGACCCCGTCCCGGCGCTCCGGTAGCGCTCCGCGCCTACACTCGGCGCAGATGAACCTGCGCATCTGCCTCGTCACGCCGTTCGCGTGGTCGAGACCGCACGACGTGAACGAGCACGCAGCGGGCGTCGCCGCCGAGTTGCGCGAGCTCGGCCACACGGTGACGGTCGTCGCGCCGTCGACGCGGGCGGCGGATCTGCGCGCGGCGCGACGGCAGCTCCAGCGCGGCGACCTGAGCGGCGACGTGATCGCGGTCGGCCCGGCCGTGCCGATCTCGCGGCGGAGCCGGATGGGCGTCCCGGTCGGCGTCCGGGCGAACCTCTCGCTGGCCCTCGCCGCGGGACGCTTCGACATCGTCCACGCCCTCGAGCCCGGGCTGCCGAGCCTGTCGTACCTCGCACTCCGCGATGCGCAGGCGCTCGCCGTCGCCACGTTCTTCTCGCCGGAGCGACTCGCGTACCCGCCGGGGCGGACGCAGCGGGAACGCCTGCTCGCGCGCGTGGACGCCCTGCTGGCGACCTCCCCCGCGACGGCCGCCGCCGCGGCGGAGCGCTTCGCCGGCGACTACCGGGTCGTGTCGGAGGGCGTCGATCCTGAGCAGTTCCGGCCGGCGGCGAAGCGACGCCTGATCGTCGTCGAGTGGCGTGCGAGCGAGCTCCCACTCACCCGTGCAGTCGTGCGGACGCTGGCCGAACTGCCCGACTGGGAGCTCGTCCTCGTGCGTACGAAGCCGCTCAGCGGCCGGCCGTACGTCCCTCGCCCGGTCCGTGACCGGGTCACCGTCCGCACGGCGCGCGACGCCGACGCGCGGGCGGCGCTGTTCGCCGAGGCCGCGATCTTCGTGCCCGCGCCCCGCGGGCTTCCCCGGCTGGTGCTCGAGGCGCAGGCCGCGGGGGCTGCGATCGCCGCCCCCAGCGGAGCCGCGGAACAGCCGGAGCTGGCGGCCGCAGCGGCGGCGCGGCTGGCCGAGGACGACGAGTTCCGCGAGCGGCACGCGGCCGCCGGGCGCACGCGCGCCGAGCGCCAGAGTTTCGCCGCCGTCGCGCGCGAGCTCGACGAGCTGTACCGCTCGCTCGTGGGGAGACGGCGACGCCGGCCCGCGCGCGACCCGCTGGCAGGGCGGCCGTGGATCGTCGCCGACCTGCATCTGCACACCGCCTGGTCGCACGACTGCGCCGTCGAGGTCGGCGACCTGCTCGACCACGCCGAGGCAGCCGGGCTGGGCGCAGTCGCGATCACCGACCACAACGTGTTCGGCGGCGCGCAGGAAGCGGTCGAGCTCGCCCGCGACCGTGACCTGGTCGTCATCCCCGGCGAGGAGATCAAGACCGCCGGCCAGGGCGAGGTGATCGGCCTCTACCTCCAGCACGAGATCCCGCGCGGCCTGTCCTTCGCGGAGACGATCGCCGAGATCCGCGCCCAGGGCGGGATCGTCTACCTCCCTCACCCGTTCGACCGGATGCACGCGATCCCCGACCCGGCCACGCTCCACCGTCACCTGGCCGACGTCGACGTCTTCGAGGTGTACAACGCGCGCCTGCTGTTCGAGGCGTACAACGACGAGGCGGTCCGCTTCGCCCGCAAGTACGACCTTACCGCCGGCGCCGGCTCCGACGCGCACGTCCTCCAGGGCGTCGGGACAGGCGCGCTCCGGATGCGCGCGTTCGGGGGGCCGGAGGAGCTGCTGGTCAGCCTGCGCAGCGCGCAGATCCTGCGCCGGCCGCGCTCGCTGGTGTACCTCCAGGGTCTCAAGTGGGTCGCACAGGCCAAGGAAAGGGTCTTCTAGAGGAGAACTCGCAGGACGGCGGTGGCATCGCTTCCCTCCGACGAGATCTACGAGAAATACCTGCAGAAGGCCATTCTCGAGATCAACGAGCTCGGCGACGAGATCGCGCGCGCGGCCGGTCCGGAGCGCGCCTTCGTGGTCGGCTCGGGGCACCCGCTCGCCGACCTCTTCCTGCTCAAGCACGCGCCCCAGCCGTCGGAGCTGCAGGAGGGCGTCGCCTTCTACGGGCGGGCGGGTCAGGCGATCCTCAAGTCGCTCCAGCGGCTGCGGGTCGACCCGATGGCGGTCTACGGAACGACCTGCCTCAAGCTCCCTGGCCAGGACGAGGCCCAGGCGCGGACCTGGCTCGCGCGCGAGCTGCACGTCGTCCAGCCGAAGCTGGTGGTCGTCATGGGCCCCGAGGCGCTGCGGATCGTCAACGAGCTCGAGTTCCCGCTCGCCGACCCGATCGTGCCGCGTCTGGGGGAGCTCCAGCGGCTGACGCCGACGGTCGACGCGCTGTACGTCCCCGACGTCGACGTGTCGCTCGACGAGCAGTCGGCGAAGACCCGGTTCTGGCAGGCGTTCAAGCTCGTCGGCTCGTGGTGGGCGGAGCTCCCGCCGTACTGAGCTGATCGCCCGCCCGGCGTTCGGCGCGGCGACGCTCGCGGTCTTGGGGGCGTACGCCGCCCTGGCGCGACGGCTTCCCGACCTCCCGGAGTGGGCGGACGTCGCACTCATGGCAGGCGTGCTCCTGCCGGCGACGTTCGCGCTCGTCCTGCTCGCGCTCCCCCTGCGCGAGGCGCGCGGGCTCGCGCTCGTCGGGCTCGCGCTCGGCGTGCTCGCCGTCGTGCTCACCCGGGCCGACCTGGCCGTGCCGGCCAACCTGGCGAAGTTCGCCGCCGCCGTGCTGGTCGCGCTCTGGTTCCTCGGACTCTTCGAGCGCGCCAGCTGGATCGTCGCGGTCGCCGCGCTGGTACCGCTGATCGATGCCGTGTCGGTCTGGCGGGGGCCGACGCGGCACATCGTCACCGAGCGTCCCGAGGTGTTCGGCGCGTTCTCGGTCACGTTCCCTCTGCCCGCGGCCGGGGGTTTCCAGCTGGGACTGACGGACGTCGTCTTCTTCACGCTCTTCCTCGCGGCCGCGGCCCGCTGGAAGATGCGCGTCGGGTGGACCTGGCTGGCGATGATGGCCGGCCTGGACGCGACGATCGTCCTGACGGTGTACGCCGACCCGTTCGGGCTGGGCGGGCTGCCCGCCCTGCCCGGCCTGTCGCTCGCCTTCCTGGCCGCGAACGCGGATCAGGTCGTGCGGATCGTCCGCCGGGACAACGAACGGGTCACCGTCACGCTTCCGGCGGCCGACCCCGCCGCCGCCGCGCGCTTCTACCGCAAGGCGCTCCGCGCACGAGCCGCGCCGGCGGACGACGCGACGGTCCGCGTGGCCGCGGACTGGTGGGCCGACCACGAGCTCGGCTTCGACGTCCGCGACCTCGCGCGGGCGCACGAGCGCGCGACGCGCAACGGCGCCGCGGTGGTGCAGCCGCCGCACGAGGCGCCGTGGGGCCGCGCCGCCGCATACCGCGACCCGGCCGGAAACGCGTTCGTCCTGGTCGAGCGCGCCTGACTCCCGTCCTCGTCTTGTCGCCCCCTCATCTCAACGGCGTACCCTCGGCGCCACGGCGGAACTCCTCTCCCCAGAGATCGCCCCGTCACCCCGGGCTGCGGGGGAACGATGGTTTCCCCGCGGACCCCCTCCTCGCTGCGTGAGCTCCAACTGCGTCCCGGGCTGCTGGTCGCAGCCGCCTCGGCCGTCGGCGCTGCTTCACGTCACTCGGGCCACGTACTGCGACGGTGCTCGCCTGCAGGACGTGCCGGCCCTCGCGTCCCCGGCAAGCGAGCGGTTCGGCTACGGCGCCGCGAGCTCCGGCGCTCACGTCTCGCCGTGCTGCAGAAGCGCGACCGTCTCGACGTGCGGCGTGTGGGGGAACATGTCGACGGGGCATGCGCGGACGAGGTCGTAGCCGAACTCTTCGCGCAGCGTCTTCGCGTCGCTCGCCAACGTCGTCGGGTTGCAGGACACGTAGACGATCCGCGGGGCGCCGATCCGGCCGACACGCCGCAGCGCCTTGCCCGCCAGGCCGGCCCGCGGCGGGTCGACGACGACCACGTCCGGGTCGCCGGAGCGCCCGCGCAGGTCCTCGACGGCCTGGCCGACGTTCCCGGCGAAGAATGCCGCGTTCGTGATCCCGTTCAGTTCCGCGTTCTCGAGCGCGCAGGCGACCGACTCCTCCGAGACCTCGACCCCCCAGACCGCAAACGCGTCGCGGGCGAGCACCAGGCCGATCGTCCCGATCCCGCAGTACAGGTCCCACACGGTCTCGCGCCCCGTGAGCCCCGCGTACTCGCGGGCCAGCCCGTAGAGCCGCTCTGCCATCTCCGTGTTGGTCTGCAGGAACGCGTTCGGGCGCACGCGGAAGCGCAACCCGCAGAGCTCCTCCTCGATCGCCTCCTCGCCCCACAGCAGCCGCGACGGCAGGTTCGTCACCTCCGCGGGCGTGTCGTTGACCGCCCAGTGGATCGACCGCACCTCCGGGAACCGGCGCAGCACGTCGACCAGGTAGCCCTGCTCGAAGCGGTCGCCCGGCGCGGTCACGAGCTGCACGAGCAGCTGGCCCGTGTTCCGGCCCTCGCGGACGACGAGGTGCCGCAGGTACCCCTCGCCCGTCTCCTGGTCGTACGCGACGAGCCCCTCCTCGCGTGCCCAGTCGCGGACGGCGTTACGGATCGCGTTGCCGAGATCCGTGGTCAGCCAGCACCTCTCGATCTCGAGCACCGCGTCCCAGCGCCCCGCCTTGTGGAACCCGAGCGTGGGCCCGTCCGGGAGCTGGGTGAACGAGTACTCCAGCTTGTTGCGGTAGAAGAACGGTGACGCGGCCGGGAGCAGCGGCTCGAGCGGCGGCGTGTCCACGCCGCCCAGGCGGCGCAGGGCGTCGGCGACCTGCGCCTCCTTCGCGGCCGCCTGCGCCTCGTACGCGAGGTCCTGGAAACGACAGCCACCGCACGCGGGGTAGTGCGCGCACGGGGCGTCCACGCGGTCCGGTCCGCCGCGCAGGACGTCGACCGCGAGCGCCTCGGCATGGCTGCGCTTGACCTTGGTGATCCGGGCGCGGACTCGGTCGCCGGGGAGGCCGCGGCGCACGAATACGACGAAGCCGTCGAGGCGCGCGACGCCGTTCCCGCCGTACGCGAGCGTGTCGACCTGAAGCTCGAGCTCGTCGCCCTTCTGCACCGGGGCCGCCATCCCGACGGTGAGGGTAGTCGACGGGTTACCCCGCGGCGGGCGGCGGGTAGCCCCTGAGAGAACAGGCGAGAGAAAGGAGCCGCATGGCGAAGGTCGAGCAGTCGATCGAGGTGAACGTGCCCGTCCAGGTCGCGTACAACCAGTGGACGCAGTTCGAGGACTTCCCGCAGTTCATGGAGGGCGTCGAGTCGGTCACGCAGATCGACGACACCCACCTGCGCTGGGTGGCCGAGATCGGCAACCAGCGCGAGGAGTGGACGGCGGAGATCACGGAGCAGCTCCCCGACCGCCTGATCGCCTGGCGCAGCACCGGCGGCGTGCAGCAGTCGGGGAGGGTCCAGTTCGAACCGCTGGGCACCGACCGCACGCGGATCGAGGTCACGTTCGAGTACGAGCCGGAGGGCATCGTCCAGACGCTGGGCAGCGCCGTCGGCCAGGACGAGCGGCGGGTCGAGAACGACCTCGAGAAGTTCAAGGAGTTCGTGGAGAGCCGAGGCGTCCCGACGGGCGCTTGGCGCGGCGAGGTCCACGGCGGGCAACCGCAATAGCGGACGTGGGGGGAGCACGCTCCCCCCACGAGCCCCCTTTTCCAGCATCCCGGCCGAGGCCCGTTTCCCGGCGTGCCGCCCTCGCATGCGGCGAGCAACCCGTCCCCAGCGCGAGCCCGACCTGCCCGGGCAAGAGCCCACGCCGGGGTTCGCTACAGGCCAGGCGTCAGAGGGCGCCCTCGGGCGACACACGGGCTCCCCCGAGTGTGGTGACGTACACGGTTCGATTCCGCGGACCGTCGAACTCGCAGAAGAAGATGCCCTGCCAGGTTCCGAGCGCGAGCTTGCCGTCGCGCAGCGGGACGAGCACCTGAGGGCCGACGAGCACGGCCCGAACGTGGGACGGCGCGTTCTCCTCGCCGGCCTCGACGTGCTCCCAGCCCCAGCCGTCCCCGACGACGCGCTCGGCGGCGCGCTCGAGGTCGCGCGCGACCGCAGCATCCGCGTGCTCGTTGATCGTCACGCCGGCCGTGGTGTGCGGCACGAACACGAGCGCGGCGGCCGCGCCACCGGCATCTCCGACGGCGTCCTGCACCGATCCCGTAATCTCGACCAGCTGCGTCCGCCGCTCGGTCCGCAGAGCGATCTCGCGCACGCTTGTATCCTAGGCGCGTGTCGGTCGAGGCCCCGACCAACGTGCAGCTCGACGAGATCCGCCGGCAGGCGGATCGTTTCGTGTGCGAGCTGAACGAGGAGCTGTACCGTCACTACGCCGGACTGAAGGAGACGCTCGAGCTCGCGGCGATCTACGCGCGCTATCCGGAGCTGACGTCCATCGAGACGGCCCGTGCCGTGGGAGCCGCCGTCGACGGAGACGTCCGCACGCGCTGGCTCTGGCGCTTCGCCTGCGAGGGATACCTCGGCGAGCGCACGAAGGCCCACGAGGAGCGAGTCGCGGCGCTCGAGGCGGAGCTGGTGACCGAGGTCGACGGGGAGCCGATCCCGTTCAGGATGCTGCGGCCGGCGATCGCGAACGAGCCCGACCGCGCGCGCCGCCGCCGGCTCGAGGAGGCGCGAAGCGCCCTCGTGGAGGCGCACCTCGTCCCGCTGCAGCTCGAGCGGCAGCGCGAGGCGTTCGCGGGAGCGCGCGCGCTCGGAGCCGATTCGTACCTCGAGCTCTACCGCGACCGGCTCGGCGTCGAGCTCGACCGCCTCGCGGAGCAGTGTCGCGCGCTGCTCGACGAGACCGAGTCGCTGTGGCTCCGCGCTGGCGACCGCCTGTTCCGCGAGCGCGTCGGCGTCGGCCTCGAGGAGGCGGAGCGGTGGGACGTCCCGCGCGTCCAGCGTGCTCCGACCTGGGACGGGCAGTTCCCGGGCACCGCCATGACGGCCGCGCTGGAGGCGACCCTCGCGGAGCTCGGGATCGACCTTCGCGCTCAGGAGAACGTCCGGCTCGACATCGAGCACCGTCCCCGCAAGTCGCCGCGCGCGTTCTGCGCGCCGATCGAGGTGCCCTCTCGCGTGATGCTGGTGATTCAGCCCATCGGCGGGGCGGACGACTGGTTCGCGCTCTTCCACGAAGCGGGGCACGCGGAGCACTTCGCGCACGCGTCGGCCGAGCTCTCGTTCGAGGAGCGGCGCCTCGGCGATGACGCGGTGACCGAGGGGTGGGCCGCCCTGCTGGAGCGTCTCGTCCGCGACCCGGCCTGGCTGACACGGCGACTCGACTTCAGCCGCCCGGAGGACTTCGCGCGCGAGGAGGCGGCGACCGAGCTGTGGTACCTGCGTCGCTACTGCGCGAAGCTCCTCTACGAGCTCGAGCTCCACGCCAGCGACGAGCCGGAACGACTCCGCGACCGCTACGTCGAGCTGCTCACCGACGCCCTCGAGATCGCGCCCAGCGCGAGCGACTTCGTCGGCGACGTCGATCCCGGCTTTTACGCGTCCTCGTACCTGCGCTCGTGGGCCTTCGAGGCGCAGCTGCGCGACTTCCTGCGCGACGAGTTCGGCAGCCGCTGGTTCGCCCGCCGCGAGGCCGGCGGCCTGCTACGCGAGCTGTGGTCGCTCGGCCAGCGCCCGACGGCCGAGGAGCTCCTGGCCGACGCCACCGGCCAGACCCTCGAGATGGCCGCCGCCGCGGAGCGAATCCGCGAGTCCTTCTGAGCGGTAGATTCCGCCCGTCATGGGACGGTTCCACGACGCGCTGAACGCGCAGGTCGCGCGCGAGTTTGCCGCGTCTCAGCAATATGTCGCGATCGCCGTTCACTTCGACGCCGAGACGCTGCCCCAGCTCGCGGCTCACTTCTACCGGCAGGCACTCGAGGAGCGGAACCACGCGATGATGATCGTGCAGTACCTGCTCGACGCCGACGTGCCCGTGGACGTCCCCGGAGTCGAACCGCCGCGCACCGACTTCCCCGACGTCGCCGCGCCGATCGCGCTCGCGCTCGACCAGGAGCGGCGGGTGACCCAGGACATCGTGGCGCTCGCCCGGCTGGCGCGCGAGGAGGGGGATCTCGTCGGCGAGCAGTTCCTCGGCTGGTTCCTGCAGGAGCAGCGTGAGGAGGTCGCGAGCATGAGCGAGCTGTTGCGGGTCGTCGAGCGGGCGGCGGAAACCAGCGTCCTGCTCGCGGAGGACTACCTCGCCCGGGCCGGGCTGAGCGCCGAGGAGCCGTCAGCGCCGGCGCCACCGGCCGCCGGCGGCGCCCTGTAGCGCGCGGGGCGAGCAGGCGCCCTCCACGAACGCCCTGGCCTCAGGGCGCCCCGGACACGGGCGCGACGACTCGCCCTGCTTGCCCTGTGACCGCCGGCGCCACGTCCCCGAGAGCTATGTCCCGTTGTCTGGCACCGGGACATGGCCGCTCCGACCAGGCAGGACGCATACCGGAAACGGCCTGGAAGAGCCGGTTGTGGACGGATCCGCGCAGTTCCGTGACACTCCCGCCACACCTCCGTGACGGTGTCTGACACCGGGTCACGTCCCGAAGAGCGGCGACCACGCGAGCCGGGGCGACCGGAGTCCCCATTCCGGCCGCGCGAAGTGGGGCCGGTCGTGGGGGCGCCTGCCTCGGCGACAGCGCACGCAGGAGGTGGCCACACGAAGGGCTTGTGGGGAACTGCACGGGCCCCCCACGGTTCCTGTCCGTCCTGCCCGGGTGCCTATCCTCTGCGGCGTGACGGTCAGGCGCGTACTGATCGCGGGAGCCGCGGGCCGCGACTTCCACAACTTCAACGTCGTCTACCGCGAGCGCGACGACGTCGAGGTCGTCGCGTTCACGGCCGCCCAGATTCCGAACATCGACGGCCGCGTCTACCCGCCCGCGCTCTCCGGCGAGCGGTACCCGGACGGTATCCCGATCCTCCCCGAGCGCGAGCTGGAGCAGGCGGTGCGGGAGCTCGCCGTCGACGAGGTCGTCTTCGCCTACTCCGACGTCTCGCACCAGCACGTGATGCATCTCGGCTCGCGTGCGCTCGCTGCCGGGGCGTCGTACACCCTGCTCGCCCCCGAGCGGACGATGCTCGCCTCGACGCTGCCCGTGGTCGCCGTGTGCGCCGTGCGTACGGGCGCCGGCAAGAGCCAGACCACGCGCCGGGTGGCGGACGTCCTGCGCGACGCGGGTCGCCGCGTCGCGGTCATCCGGCACCCGATGCCCTACGGCGACCTGGCGCGCCAGGCGACCCAGCGGTTCGAGACGTACGCCGACCTCGACGCGGCGCAGTGCACGATCGAGGAGCGCGAGGAGTACGAGCCGCACCTCGCGCAGGGGAACGTCGTCTACGCGGGGATCGACTACGCGGCCGTCCTCGCCCAGGCGGAGGCCGATGCCGACGTCGTCGTCTGGGACGGCGGGAACAACGACACGCCGTTCGTCCGTCCGACCGTCCACGTCGTCGTCGTCGACCCGCATCGCCCCGGCCACGAGCTGCGCTACCACCCAGGGGAGACGAACCTGCGAATGGCCGACGTGTGCGTCGTCAACAAGGTCGACACCGCGTCGGCCGAGGCGGTGGAGGCGGTCACCGAATCGGTCGGCCGCGCCAACCCCGACGCCGCGATCGTCCTGGCCGCCTCCCCGATCGAGCTGGAGGACGACGGCGCCGAGGTCGCCGGCAAGCGCGTCCTCGCGATCGAGGACGGGCCCACGCTCACGCACGGCGAGATGACGTACGGGGCGGCGGCGCTCGCGGCGGAGGCGCACGGCGCAGCGGAGCTGATCGATCCCCGCCCGCACGCGGTCGGGTCGATCGCGGCCACCTTCGCCGCCTACCCCGAGCTCGGCCCCGTGCTGCCGGCAACGGGCTACGGCGACGCCCAGGTGCGCGAGCTGCGCGAGACGATCGTCCGCTCGCGTCCCGACGTCGTGCTCGTCGGAACGCCCATCGACCTCCGCCGCCTGGTCGACCTCGACGTCCCGGCGCTGCGCGTGACCTACCGGCTCGAGGAGACCGGCACGCCGACGCTCGCGGACGTCCTCGCCGCGCACGGCGTCATCGAGCAGCGCGCGCTCATCTGACGCCTGGACGCGCACGGCCCGACAGTCGTCGCCCTTGGCGGGAACTCGCTCGTCCGCGACGGCGAGCGCGGGAGCGAGCACGAGCAGCGCGCGAACGTCCGCCGGACGGTCCACGCGCTCCGCAGCCTGGTAGCCGGGAAGCCGCTCGTGGTGACGCACGGGAACGGCCCGCAGGTCGGGAACGAGCTCGTCCGCCACGAGCGGGCCGCGGGCGAGGTCCCGCCGCTCCCCGTCTGGCTCGCCGTGGCGCAGACGCAGGCGGAGATCGGAGCGCTGATCGCGGCCGAGCTCCCGCGCGTCGTCGCTCGCCCGGTGGCGGTCGTCCTGACTCACGTGCGCGTCGACGAGGACGACCCGGCGTTCCGCGAGCCGGCGAAGCCCATCGGGCCGTTCTACGAGGAGGTTGACGCCCGGCGCCTGGAGCGCGAGCGGCGGTGGCGCCTCGTCCGGAACTCGGACCGCGGCTGGCGGCGCGTGGTCGCCTCGCCGCTGCCGCGCGAGCTGGTCGAGGTCGCCGCGATCCGCACGCTCGTCGACGCGGGGACGGCGGTCGTCGCCTGCGGCGGCGGCGGCATCCCGGTGGCCCGCCGGGCGGCAGCGCTCGTGGGGGTCGACGCCGTCGTCGACAAGGACCACAGCTCGGCGCTGCTGGCCGCCGCGCTCGCCGCCAGGCACCTGGTCATCCTGACCGACGTCAGCGCCGTCCAGCGGGGCTACGGGACGCCGGAAGCCGAGGACGTCGCCGCGCTCACCGCGAGCGAGGCAAGCGCGCTCGCACGCGAGCTCGAGGCGGGCTCGATGCGCCCCAAGCTGGAAGCGTCCGCGGCCTTCGCCCGCGCAACCGGCGGCGAGGCGCTGATCACGTCGGCGGGCGCACTCGACGCAGCGCTGGCCGGTCGCGCAGGAACGCGGGTCCGCCCGTAACGCGCGCGCACGCAGGCGGGGGCGGCGCTTGCGCCGCCCCCGCCGTCGGCGAGGAGGCCTTTACGCGCGCTCGGCGCTGCCCTCGATCGCAGACTGCTGCCCGCCGACGGGAATCCGACGCGGCTTCTGCTGCGCGGGCTTCGCGACGTGCAGCTCGAGCACGCCGTTGTCGTACTCGGCCCGGATCTGCTCCTCCGCGACGCCCTGCGGCAGCCCGACCGTGCGGGCGAAGGTGCCGAAGCGGCGCTCGTAGCGGTAGAAGTGATCGCCTTCGACCTTGTGCGCCCGGTCGCGCTCGGCGCTCACCGTGAGCGCGCCGTCCTCGTACTCCACGTTGATCTTCTCCTGCGGGATGCCCGGCAGGTCGAACGCGTAGACGATCTCGTCGTCGGTCTCCCACACGTCGACGGCCGGCACCCACTGCCGATTCCGCTCGCCGTTGCTCTCTCCGAGCCATCCGCCCATCAGCCGGCTCATGTCCTGCTGCAGGGCTGCCAGCTCGCGGAACGGCTCCCAGCGAAGGATCGTTGCCATCAGTCCCCTCCTCTCATGACTCCGAACTTGATGACGCGCACAGAATAAAACCTGAGCGTTGGTTTGTCAAGTCTTTCTCGCCTACGATCGCCGCCGTGGTTCGCGTGGACTCCGGGCTGAAGGGACGCCACTTCACCCGGATCGCCGACTGGGCCGCGGAGGAGCTGCTGGCCGTGCTGGAGCTGGCGGACGAGCTCAAGCGCGCGCGGGCGCGCGGCGAGGAGCACGCGCTGCTGCCCGGCCGTGCCGTCGGGCTCCTGTTCGCCAAGCCGTCGACCCGCACGCGGGTCTCGTTCGAGGTCGGCGTCGCCCAGCTCGGCGGAACCGCCCTCTACCTCTCGGCGAACGAGCTGCAGCTCGGCCGCGGCGAGACGATCCGCGACACGGCGACCGTGCTCTCGCGCTATCTCGACGCGATCATGATCCGCACGTTCGCGCAGGCCGACGTCGAGGAGTTCGCCGGGGCGGCGTCGGTCCCCGTGATCAACGGCCTCACCGACTCCACCCACCCGTGCCAGGCGCTCGCCGACGCGATGACGATCCGCGAGCGGCTCGGGCGGCTCGAGGGCGTCCGCGTCGCGTACGTCGGCGACGGGAACAACGTCCTCCACTCGCTGGCGGCGATCTGCAACCGGCTGGGCATGGAGATCGTCGCCGCGACGCCGGCCGGGTACGAGCCCGACCCGGACGAGATCGCGCGCGCGGGCGGCATCGACCTCGTGCGCGACCCGCGCGAGGCCGCCGCCGGCGCGGACGTCCTCTACACCGACGTCTGGACGTCGATGGGTCAGGAGGCCGAGCGGGAGCGGCGCCTGCGCGACCTGGCCGCCTACCGGGTCGACGACTCGCTCCTCCGCGTCGCCGACGAGGGGGCGATCGTGCTCCACTGCCTCCCCGCGCACTACGGCGAGGAGATCACCGAGGAGGTGCTCTACGGCCCGCAGTCGGCCGTCTGGGACGAGGCCGAGAACCGTCTCCACGTCCAGAAGGCGCTCCTCGCGCTGATCGTCCCGTAGGCCGCGGATGCTCCCGCTCCGCGACAACGCGCCGACCCGCCACTTCCCGGTGGTGACCGTCGCGCTGATCGCGGCGAACGTCCTCTTCTACTTCCTCTATCAGGCGCGCGACACGATCGTCACGACGGTGCGGGAGCCGGTGAACCAGCTCGCCTTCCACCCCTGCGAGGTCAACGACAGCTGCGCCGTGACGGGCGAGGACTGGCCGATCACCGTCCTCACGTCGATGTTCATGCACGGCGACATCCTCCACCTGGGCGGGAACATGCTCTTCCTGTGGGTGTTCGGGAACAACATCGAGGACGCGCTCGGGCGGTTCCGCTACCTCGTCTTCTACCTGCTGGCCGGCGTGGCGGCCACGCTCCTGCAGACGGTCGTGACGCTCTGGACGGCCAGCCCGGAGGCGGCACAGATCCCCAACCTCGGCGCCAGCGGCGCCGTGTCCGGCGTCCTGGGCGCCTACTTCCTCGTGCTCCCGCACGCGAGCGTCCTGACGGTGATCTTCCTGGGGATCATCTTCTTCCTGCGCGAGATCCCCGCCTTCCTCTACCTGGCGGTCTGGTTCCTGTTCCAGGCGTGGGACGCGAACTTCCAGCTCTCGCATCCTCCCGAGGGCGGCGGCGTCGCCGTCTTCGCGCACATCGGCGGCTTCCTGTTCGGGCTCTTCGCGGTCAAGCTCTTCCAGCAGCGGCAGCCGCTGCGGCCGCGCTACTGACCGTGTCGTTCGAGGAGCACGTGCGCGCGGCGCTCGACGCGCTCCCGGCCCACCTGGCCCGCGCGCTCGACAACGTGACCGTGGCGGTCGAGGACGAGCACCCCGACGACCCCGATCTGTTCGGGCTGTACGAGGGCGTCCCGCTGCCCGAGCGCGGCGAACGCTACGCGGGCCACCTGCCCGACCGGATCACCGTCTACCGGCTGCCCCTCGAGGAGTCGTTCCCGGACCCGGACGAGCTCGAGCACGAGATCCGGATCACCGTGCTGCACGAGCTGGCTCACTACTTCGGGATCGACGAGGACAGGCTCGCCGAGCTCGGGTACGACTAGAGGTTAGGTCCCGGCGGCGTGGGAAATAACGGGCGATCTGCCCGCGTTGGGAAGGACGTGAGGACCATCGAGGACATCCACACCGAGATCGAGCGGCTGAGCGAGCACCGGGCCGTCCTCTGGCGCGAGCTCGGCGAGAGCTACGACCCCTCGACCGCTTCGGAGCTGAAGGAGATCGACACTCGCCTCGCCTCCCTGTGGGAGGAGCAGCGCCTGCGCCGGGCGCAGTTGCGGTTCGGCGACCGAGAGCGCATCATCGCGCGCGCGCGCGCCGAGGAGCGCCTCGAGCGCGCCGCGTAGCGCCCGCTAGCCCGTTCCGAGACGCGACGTACCGAGACGCTCGGAGACGAGCGTGTCGGCCGCGTTCGCGCTCTCGGGATCGCCCGAGACCGCGGCGACGAACAGGTCGCGTTCGAGCGCGTACAGCTCCGTGTCCTCGGCGGCGGTGACGGTCGCCGTCCGCGGGACGTCGCGGAGCAGCGCGATCTCGCCGAAGCACGACCCCGGCCCGAGTTCGCCCAGCGGCGACCCGTTCGCGGATACGGTCACCCGCCCGTCCGCGACGATGTAGAAGAGATCGCCGACGTCGCCCTCGCGCACGATCGTCTGGCCCGCGCCGACCGTGCGCGGACGGAGGTCGTGCGCCAGCCGCTCGAGCGTCTGGACGGGAAGCGGCGCGAAGATCGGCAGCCGTTGCAGCAGCGCGAGCTCGCGTTGGCGCGACTCGGCGCGGCGGTCGATGCGCGCGAGCGCCGGCCAGGAGAGGAGGACGAGCGCGGGAAGGAGCGCGCCCACGACGACGAGCGATGCGCGCTCGCCGACCAGCGCGATCAGCAGCGGCGTCAGCGCGCCGCCGACCGCCACGCTGATGTAGATCAACGTGTTCAGCACGCCGAAGACCCGCGCCAGCACGGCGTCGTCGCCGGTGCGTTGCAGGAGTGTGAAGCCGGACACGTCGACCAGCGTGTTGGCGACGCCGATCAGGCCGAACAGCACGAGCGCGAGCGCGAGCTGCGGCCAGCCGCCGACGACCGCGAGCGGCAAGCTCCAGCCGACGATCCCCACTGCGAACGCGGCGGCCAGGCGCGGACGCCCGACGAGCGCGAACGCGATCACCGAGCCGATGAGGCCGCCGATCCCGAGGGCCGAGTTGAAGATCCCCACGCCGGCCTCGCCGATCTCGAAGATCTCGAGCGCGAGGATGACGACGAAGACCGACAGCGTCCCGAGCACGAGCGTCTGTGCGGCCATGAGGAGGACGACGATGCGGACGGCCGGAGCGCGGGCGACGGCCGCGAACCCGGTCGCCAGCTCGCCGAGCACGCCTCGCGCGGAGCGGGGCGCCTTCGGGCGGCGAGGCTCGCTCCAACTGCGCCGCACACGCTCGATCAGAAAGGCCGACCACAGGAACGTGGCGCCGTTGAACGCGAACGCGACCTCCGGCCCCGCCGCCGCGACGATGAAGCCACCGAGCGCCGGCCCGGCGAACGACCCCGTGCTGTTGATCGTGCTCGTGGCCACGTTCGCCGCGGTCAGCTCCTCCGGCGTCCGGGCGAGCAAGGGCAGGGCGGCCGCCTTGGCGGGCCGGAATGCCGTCGCGCTGATCGAGGTGATCGTCGCGAGCGCGTAGACGAGCAGCGGAGACCCGTCGAGCGCGATGGTCGCTGCCGCGCCGGCCATGGTGACGACGCGCACGAGATCGGACGCGAGCATCACCGGGATCCGGCGGTACCGGTCGCCGAGCAGGCCCGTGAACGGCGAAGCGACCGCCGAGGGCAGGTACCGGATGAGCGCGACGAGCCCGACGGCGGCCGCCCCGCCGACGTCGTACGCGTAGACGAAGAGCGCGATCGTGTACGACCAGGTGCCGACCACCGACCCGACGTCGGCGAGCTGCAATCGCCTGATCTGCGGGTTCGCGAACACGGCACGGAACGCCGCCACGGAGGCCGCGAGACGCGTCCCGACGCCGCTGGTCACGCGGGCAAGGATTGCACCTTTGCGTTTGACGTGGAAGATTTCCCGGGCAAGCTGCGTCTAGGGGGTTGAAACCGGCAAGCGGACCCAGCGAGAAAGGAGCGGGACATGGCGGACAGCATCGAGCGCGGCGAGGACACCGAGGTCGAGGGCCACGTCGACGCCGTCGAGCGCGCGGACGACGAGGTCGAGGGCCACGTCGACGCCGTCGAGCGCGGCTCGGACGACGAGGTCGAGGGCCACGTCGACGCCGTCGAGTAGCTAGCTCAAACACTCAGCGCGCTGAAAAGAGCCGGAAGTCCCGGCTCTTTTCACGTCTGCGTGTCGGCGCGCAGCACGTCGGCGAGTGCGACCAGCAGCCGCGAGGCGGCGTCACGCCGTTCCTCCGGCAGCGCTTCCAGCGTGGTGGCGAGCCGCGCGGCCGCGACGACGTCTCCGCCGGCGTCGGCCACGGCGCGCGCCGCGCGGCGGGCCCGCTGCAGCAGCTCGAGCGCGATCGCGGCCTGGTTCGCGAACAGCCCGAGCAGCTCCATCTCCTCGAGCGAGAACCCGGCGCTCGCGCGGTCGAGCACCTGGAGCACGCCGAGGGCGCGGTCCTCCGCCAGCAGCGGCACCGCCATCAGCCCGTTCGGGACGTAGCCGGTCCGCTCGGCGACGCTGCGCGCGAAGCGCGGGTCGTTGTGCAGGTCGTCGACCACGAGCGGCTGCCGCGTGACGACGACCCAGCCGGCGATCCCGGTCCCCGAGGGGATCCGCATCCCGATCAGGTGGTCCTCCCCTTCGCCGGAGACCGCCTCGAACACGAGCTCGTCGGTATCGGTGTCGAGCAGGAAGACGGACGACGCCTTCGCGCCGAAGATCGCGCGCGCGACCTCGACGATCGACTGCAGCAGCGCGCGATGTGCCTCCTCGGCGCCGACCACGCCGGCGGCGACGGCGGCGCGGAGGTTGTCGTCAGGCATCGGACCCTCCTCCGTTCGAGGCGATCAGGTAGAGGACGCTCTTGAGCTGGAACGGCGTCAGCTCGGGATGCTTGGCGCGCACGAGCGCGCAGATCGCCGACATGTGCGGCGTCGCGAAGCTGTTGCCGGTCGCCCGGATCGTCGAGCCGCCGAGCCAGGCGATCTCGATGCTGACCCCGCGCGCGAAGAACTCGACCGGCGGGTCCGGGTTGTAGAAGAAGAGGGTTCCGTCCGGCAGGTCGTGGCTCCCGACCGAGATCACCGACGAGAACTTCCACGGATAGCTCTCGACCGGCATGTTGTGCGCCGAGGCGACGAGCACCGTCTTGCGGAAGTACGCCGCGTCGGCCAGCTCGTGGAGCACGGAGGCGAAGTCGCGCTTCGTCGTCGAGAGGCTCATGTTGATGACGTCGAATCCGCGCTCGACCGCCCAGCGCAGCCCCGCGAGCAGGATCTTCCCGCTTCCGGTGTAGCCGGCGCCGAGCACGCGGACGCTGTACAGGTCGCACTCCGGCGCGACCGCCCGGATGATCCCCGCACAGGCGGTGCCGTGGCCGGCGACGTCGCCCTCCTCGTCGTCGACGACCGTCGGCTCGCCGTCCTCGCCCGCCACCAGCGCCCACGCACCCTGGACGTCGCCCACCAGTGGATGGCCCGCCTCGACCCCGCTGTCGAGGACGCAGACGCTGATGCCCTTGCCCGTCGACCCGCCGAGCGCCCACTCGCGCGTGACCCGGTCGGGCCAGCGGAACGGCATCGTGATCCGGTCGATCGCGTCGGACGGCAGGCTCCAGGCGGGGAGCTTCCGCTTCGGCTCCTCGGGGGGCCGCTCCTCGGCCTTCCCTTCCTCCTTCGCCTGCTCGGGCTCCGGCTCGGCCACGGCGCGATCGTAGTCGGCGGCGCCCGGGCGCGCTCAGCCGCCGCGGTCGAGCGCCTGCTCGGCCCAGGCGCCGGCCGCCGCGGCGAGCGAGCGGGCCGCGAGGACGCGGAAGTCGTCGTCGGTCGTGGCGAGGTTGTGGTAGACGAGATGCGCGGCCGCCCGGGCCGCGCCTGCCGCGAGCACCGCCGCGCCCACCGCGTCGGGCTGCAGATCGGCGCGCCCGTGCTCGGCGACGTCGGCCGCGAGCGCGGCGACGTCCGCGGCGACCTGCACGATCGCGAGCGGCACCTCGGCGGCCGTCGCGAGCGCCTTGCCGAGCGCGAAGTCGCGCTGCTCCGCCGCCGGTGCGTCGTCGCCCTGCCCGAGCGCGAGGAGCGCGAGCGCGTCGGCGAGCGCGTGCGCGTCCGCGTCGGCGAGCGGGAGCGCCCGGCGCCGCAGCGCCTCGGCCTGCGCGACCGCTCCCTTGGCGTCGCTCCACGAGCCGGCGGCGGCCCGCGCGGCCATCGCCACCACGGCAGCGGCCATCGCCGCGACGACCGCCGCGACCGAGCCGGCGCCGGGGACGCGCCCGTCCGCGGCCAGCTCGTCGATCAGCGCCCCGACCGGGGCCTGGAGCAGGGTGGTCGACGGCTCGCGCGTCGGGCGCGCGCCCTGCGTCACGACTCGAGGCGGGCCCGGAGCTCGTCGACGAGGCGCGTGCGCGGCTCGAAGCCCGCGTCGGCGAGCGCCGACTCGAGGTCGGCGATCAGGCGCGCACGGTACTCCGCGTCGGCCTCGGCGCGCGCGACGATCAGGTCCATCGTCGCCCGCGCGAGCGGCAGCTCCTGCGCCGCGCGCACCCAGCTCTCGGGAGCAGGCGGCAGCGCGGCGATCAGCTCGGCCAGGCGCTCTTCGTCGAGGTAGCTCATCGGGTCTTTCCGCTAGACGCTTCCGACGGTTCGATTCTTCCCTCCGCGGTCTCCCAGCTCCGGCGCAGGGCGGCGAGGCAGCGGGAGATGCGACTGGCGATCGTGCCGGCCGGTAGCTCGAGCGCCTCGCCGATCGTCCGGTAGCTCTGATCCTGGGCGAAGAAGCGATCGAGGATCTCGCGGCACGGCTCGGACAGCGTCCCCAGGAGCTCGTGCACGTGCCAGGCCTGCTCGAGACGTTCGACCGTCTCGTCCAGGTCGCGCGGCTCGAGTTCCTCGTCGGAGAGGTCGACGGTCGACCGCTCCCGGATCCGGTCGAGGCAGATGCGGCGGGTCAGCTGCCCGATCCACGGCCGCACCGCGTCGTCGCGACGGAGCTGGTCGAGCCGTTCGTAGACGCGGGAGAAGACCTCCTGGAAGACGTCGTCTGCGTCCTCGGACGAGAGGCGGTAGGCCTGCACCGCGATCGCGTAGACGTAGCGCGAGAAGCGCTCGACCAGCAACCGCCACGCATCCGCGTCGCCCGCGCGACAACGGGCGACGAGCTCCGCGTCGGAGGGATGCCGCAGCGGCATCTCCTAATGAAAACGCATATTCGGGAACGGGCCAAGCGCTTCGGGCGCCGCCGGCGCTCACGACTCCCGCTGCTCGGCCTCCCGGACCATCCGCGCGACCGCCTCGAGGAGCTTCCAGGCGACCTGCGGATTCGACTCGACCACCGGGCGGAACTCCCAGCGCGTGAGCCCGTAGCAGCGCAGTTCCGTGTCGGCAGTGACCGTGGCCGTTCGCCCCTTGTCGGCGATGAGCGCGATCTCGCCGAAGTGGTCTCCGGGGCCGATCTTCGCGACCTCCCGGCCGCCGACGGTAACCGTCGCCCGCCCGTCCTCGACCACGAAGAACCCGACGCCGCTCTCGCCCTCGCGAGCGACGACGTCGCCAGCCGCGAACCGGCGCGCCTTCATGCCGTTGGCGATCCGCTCGAGGTCGCGCCGGGGCAGGTCGGCGAAGAGCGGAACGCGCGTAAGCAGGTCGGGGGGCGCCTGAGCCACGCGCGGAGTCTAATACCGGCCGAAGTCCGGCGCCGCTTCGCGGCGCCATGACGACTTCGGCCGGGGGACGCGATCGTGCTCTGTCGACCGACGTGCGCCCCGCCGGGGCCTACACTTCCAAAGGGAGGGGCGTTAGCTCAGCTGGGAGAGCGCCGGCTTTGCAAGCCGGAGGTCGCCGGTTCGATCCCGGCACGCTCCATCGGGAAGTCGCTGGAAAGTCGCTAGTTCTGCTGACTGTTCCGACGATGCGGCTAAGCCGCTGCTAAGGAAATCACGGGCGGACCCGGCCCCCCGGGGTTGTCGGCAAGCCATCGCCCGGCGAAGATTCAGACAAGGTGGACAAGGCCGACAAGAAGCGGCTGAAGACGGCGTTCAAGGCGCAAGAACACGCCGAGACGCTTGCGCACGTGGGGCTGACTCGACCCGAGCTAGAAGCGCTGCTCGATCATCTCGATCTGGCGCTTCCTGACGAGGGCTGCGACCACACGCTGCGTATCACTGTTGCGTGGGCGCGCGAGCAGGGCCTCGATGAGGACGCCGTACGGTCGACCGTTGAGCACTTCGGCGGATACTGCGACTGCGAGGTCGTCGCGAACGTGCCGGAGCCCGCGGAGCTCTTCCGCGACCCGTACAAGCTCGGCTGAAGCCTTAGGTCGCTCGCGCGGGATCGAAGCGCTCCGCGGCCTCGGTTACGCGAGCGTCGTGGAGATGCGAGTACCGCTTGAGCGTGATGACGGGATTGGCGTGGCCGGCGACGGCCCGGACAAGCTTGACGTCGGCGCCGGCGGCGACGAGGCGCGAGACGCAGGTGCGGCGCAGGTCGTGGAAGCGGTAGCCCTCGCGGTCGAGCGCAGCACGCCGAAGTGCGGGATCCCAGACCCGCTGACGGAAGTTCGACGGCTGAAGGGGCGTCCCGCACATCGAGGCGAAGATGAGCTCCTCCGGCGCGTAGCGTCCGCGCTCCACCGCCCGGGCGGCGAACTCGCGGAACGCCGCCTCGACTGACGGGAAGACGGCACGGAGCGGACGCCTGACTCCGTCTTCGGCTTCCGGAGTTGTTGGCGCGAGTAGGCGCGCTCGACGCGTATCAGCCGCCGGTCGCGGTCGACGTCGCGCCAGCACAGCGCACGCAGTTCGCGAGCCGAAGGCCCGTCCCAAGCGCGACGTCGAAGAGGCAGACGAAGAAGAGGTCAGGCTCTCGACGGAGGGGATCGAGCAGCGCAAGTCGATCAGCGCTCGGCGGATCGTCGCGGTGTGCTCAAGCGGGATCTCCTTGCCGGCGAAGTCTGCGCGGGCGGCAGATCCGTTCGTGCGGCCGGATTCGCGAGGAGCAGCCCCTGGCGGACCGCATCGGCCAGCATCTTGCCGAGCGGAACGATCACGTTGCGGACCGTTCCGGGCGCGCTGCCTCCCGCCTCGAGCTCGGCGATGAGCCGATCGACGTCCTCGGTGCGCAACGACGAGAGCGCTCGGTCACCGAGGCGCGGGAGCACGTGTCTCCGGAGGTTGAGCCGATAGCCCTCGAACGTCGACGGTGAGAGTCGGGTCCGCCCGCCGCCGCGGGCCGGATCCCGATGCGCGAGCCAGCGCTCGGCGTACGCGGCGAGCGTTTCGCTGCTTGGCTCCCGCCACGTTCCGGTGTCGACGTCGCACTTCCTGGCCGTGAGAGCGCGCTCGGCCTCGTGCCGGCTTGGGCCGATCGTCTCCCATTTCTGCTTCCCGCGGCGACGTAGTACACGATCGCGTAGTTGCCGCTCGAGCGCTTGACGATCGATCCTCGTGCCATTCCCTTCGCGCCTAGCGTGTCGTTGCCCCGGCGCGAAGCCACGCCAGCGCGGGCTCGCGCTCGAAGAAGAGCATTCCGCCGATCTTGACCTCGCCCCGGCACCTCGCCGCGGTCGTGTGCGCTCGTAGAGCCACCGCTTCCACGTCTCGGGCTTATTCGCCGGCGGCAGCTCGGTGACGAGCTGGGGCAGCTACTCACCGGGATAGCCAGCGGGGCACATATGCATCCACGATGCTCGGTCGTCGCGCAACGGGCTCGTGACGCGATGCGATCCGTCGCTTTCGCGGTAGGAACCGCGGCAGCCGTGGGGGAGACGCACGCTGAATGCCTACTCCCAAAGGGCCCGGACGGCCTCGGGTACCGGGCGTCCGTCGCCCAGACCCGCTTCCCGGATCTGAGCATTGCGTTCGCAAGCCGCGTCAACACGGAGGCGTCGCTCAGGTGTCCACATTGCTCGCGGGATGCGCCGCAGGAACTCGAAACGCCGACGAGTCAGGTCGAACGATGGACTCGCTGCGAACTGGTCGATGATCGCGTCAGTCAATGGATCAAGCAAGAGCTCAGATCCTGGGCGGGTCCCTCGAAACACCGCTGTCGCCAGCGCCGAGGCGATCTTCTCGGCGGTAACGCCAGCCGCGGTCTCGAGAGATGACGGAACGGCCTGGATCGACCCTGCGAAGCCGTGCGGATCCAAAGTCAGACGCACCGGGATGACTACACGGCCCCGGCCGAGTGCCCAACCGAGCTCCTGGTCGCACCAGTTCGACGTCCGGAAGTCGTCCGTCACGAACGCGACGAGAGCGTGGCAAGTAGAGAGCGCAGACTCGATTACCTCCTGCCAAGCGAGTGATGGCTCGATTTCCTCATGGGCGACGAAGCACGCAAATGGCCACCTTTCGAGTGCCGTGGCCACCGAACCTACGAGTTCGCGGTGAACAGCCGTGTGGCTGAAGAAGAGGCGGATTCGGCCGGGGGGCCAGACGTCGAAGGGATCATCGAGATCCGAGATCGGTTGTTCTCTCTGGCTCTGCCAGCGCCGCCGCATGAGGTCCATCGACGGGCTCTGCGGCCGCCTGAACGCGATCCCGTACTCGACGAAGTCTTGTGCCGACACCGCCCGCGTCTTCTCCATGCTCCGGGTAGTTGTCGAGGACGGCTTCGATCAGTGTGAGGAGACGCGTTCGCTGATCCGGGTCGTCCCAAGCGATCGGAGCCAAGTACTCGGCCGCGGTCGTACGGCGGACGCCCTGCTCTGGTTCGACCTCCGCGGTTTCAGTGAACTCATAGTCCTCGAACAGATTTGCGATCTCGCGGACGGTGAAGGGTCCCCAGCCTCCCATCGCTTCGATGAGCGCCCTCCGGAGTGGTACGGGGACCGGGGCCACGGCGTCAGCCTAGGTCAGCCTGCGTCAGGACTGCGGCGTGGCTCACCAGCACGCGCTCGACAAAGACGGCACGCCGAAGGCTGCTGATCAGAGTTGTCCGAGTTGACACCGAGCATCGAAGGATGCATCTGCGTCTCGCGTGCTATTGCGCCTCGCAGCTGTCGTCGGTGAGCCCGTCGCCACCAACTCGGATCGGAACATGCTTGGGCGACGTGGTGTAATCAGGTCGTGAGGATCGGCTCTACTCTCGCCCTGCTCGGTCTCGTCCTCACTGCCGCCGGCTGCGGAGGCAATGAGGGCGGGAACGATGGCGCGGTGGCCGCTGGAGAGCCGACGGCCCGGCTCGAGCTCAATGGCCAGCTATTCGGCTTCGTCTGGCCACCCGGAGGCGTTGGGGAGCTCGAGCTCGCGAAGCTCGATCCGCAGACGCTTGCTCCGCGGTCGCAGCGACTGACGCTCAGCGCGCAGGGGGCGGTGACCGAACTGTCGCCGGATGCGAACAAGCTCGCGATCGCTACGCACGACCCGCCGAGCATCGCTTTCGTCCACCTGCAGAGCATGCGGTTGCTCGGGGACGTCGACCTCGGAGTCCCAGGCTACGTAAGCCGACTCGCCTGGGCTCGCTCTGGAACGCTTTTCGCAGCTGTCGGACAGTCGACGATCGCGCTTATCGATCCCGAAGCCCGCCAGGTTCTCGAGACTCGGCAGGTCGACGGCTCACTGCTCGGAGACATCCAGCCGATCGCAGGCGGAGCGCTTGCGCTTGTCGCCCCGACCGAGGGGATCGGCCCGCTCAAGGCGGTCGTCTTCGGAGAAAAAGGGACGTCCTCCCAGGAGCTGGGCGGAATCGTCGGCGGCTCGACGACGAAGCAGGGCGACGACGAGGCGGACTTCCGTGCCACCGAGAACATCCCGGCGCTGGCCGTCGATCCAGACGGGCAGCGGGCGCTCGTCGTTCCCGCAGGCGATGAGGTCGCTGAGATCGACCTCGCAAGCATGCGCGTCACATTCCACAGCCTCTCTCGGCCCGTTTCGTTGCTCGAGCGGCTCCACAACTGGCTGGAGCCGAAGGCGCAGGCCAAGCTGATCGAGGGGCCGGTCCGGCATGCCATCTGGCTGCGCAGCGGATTGGTCGCCGTCAGCGGCGCCGATCACACGATCTCCAACGATCAGCGAGAAGTGGTCATGGATCCGGCGGGCCTCTCGTTGATCGACACCAGGAGCTGGAGCGTGCGGGCGATCAATGAGGGCATCGACGGGGTGCGCCTGTCGGCCGATTACCTCGTGGCGTCCGAGCCGTGGTGCGCCGGCAGCCGCCAGAGCTACGGCCTGGTCGCGTATGGCCTCAACGGAAACGAGTTCGCCCGAATCTGTCGCGACGAGGGATTCGACGCACAGCTCATCGGCAAGTACGGATTTCTCGGCTTCGACGACAACACGAAGTTCGAGGTGGTCGAGTTGGAGACCGGGAAGACGGTCGCCAGGCCGAGGACGGCGAAGACCACGTCCCTCATCACGAACTGACGAGCGCCGCGGCCCAAGTGCCACGGCAGGTCGCAGCTAACGTTCTGCTAAGGAAACGGTCGCAAACGCTCTTCTGCCCACTCCTCGCAGGCGCACCGGCATGGGTCCGCAAACCAGGATGGGCAAACGGTTTGACGGAAGCGACCAGCATCGGGCCGAACTGCCCGAACAGGATTTCCGAGCCGCGATCAGCGTGCCGAGCCGCAGAAGCCGGTCGCACACCCGGCGCGGAGGCTCGCGGTCGCGGATGGAGCGTGCCGGGATCGAACCGGCGACCTCGCGCTCAGTCGAGGCAGCCGCGAACCGTCGCGGCGGCCGCCTCGAGCGGGTACTCGTTCCAGCCTACGACGATGTTGCCGAGGCGCTCGGGCGCGTAGAGGTTGATCAGCGACGCGACCCTCATCACGTCGAGCGCCGTCTCCTCGTCGTCGGCGAAGAAGACGATCGCCGACTCGCCGTCCAGGCGGACGTCGACCACGTGGTCGTCGGCGAGGCGCGCGAGCGGATGGTCGCCGACGGCGCGGCGGAAGAAGTCGGACTGCGTCACGACGGCGCCCTCGTCCTCGAGGCAGCCCTCGGCGTCGCCGCGGTCGCCGCCGCGCCCTACGAGCGCGACCCCGAGGGCGCAGAGGAGCACCGTCGCTGCCACGAGCTTGAGCATTGTCTTACCGTCCCGCGGTGGGCCCCATGCGTCTGGTTTCGGGCGCGCACTTCGCGCGGAAGATCCCCCGGTCGCGTCATCCCGCCTCGCCGACGCGCTCGAACCAGGCGCTCATCGCGCAGCGTCCGCAGCGCCCGCCCGCACCGTGTTCCGGTTGACGCCGAGCACGGCGCCGAGGTCACGCGCCGGGCGGAAGCCGCTCGCCTGATCACCGGCCGGGACGCGAGCCACGCGCTGTTCGGACAGGCCATCGACCGCGACGGACGGTGGGTGCTCGCCGGTGTCGGGTACGGCCGGACGACCTCGCCGTTCGGTCGCCTCGAGCGAATCGCCGTCCCCGGCGGGAAGCGCCGGGTCATCGCCCGCGGCCACTGCCACCGCTGGAACGCCTGAGCCCGAGGCGCGCCGGCCTGCGCCGACGCGACGCCGGATAGCCAGCCGACGGCAGCGGCGGTCGCTGGCGGGCGGCGGCCTCCCTCGCCGCCTGGGCGCGCGCCGACGCGGCCGTGCACTCCTCGATCCGGGCGAGCTGCTCCGGGGAGACATCGACGCAGTGGCCGAAGACGATTCGCAGGGCAGCCGGGAGCCCCGCGCGGTAGTCGTGGGCGTACGCCTCGAAGTCGGCGGTGAAGCTCGTCCCGTTCTTTACGTCGAACAGCACCTGCAGGTACGTGATCGCGGGGACCCAGCGCATCGAGCGGGGAACGCGCGGGTGACGCCGCGCGCCCTTGGTCAGCCACGTCGGACGCTCGACGACCAACCGCAGGCCGCTGAAGTTCGCGACGGGATCCTCGGGGTGCGTGAGCAGGGCGTACGCGAGCCGGGCGCGCTGGGGCTCGGAGAGCGTGACGACGTCCTCGGAGGTCTCGAAGACGCCGATGCTCGGCGGGAGCGCGGAGACATCCCCGACGAGCTGCCTGAGCTTCTGCCGCGCCTGGTAGGGGACGCCGATCAGGAACGCGTGCGCGACGCCGAGCTCGTCGATCGTGCCGAGCCCGTCCTCGGTCACGACCTCCGCGGCGATCCACGCGCCCATGCTCTCGCCGTAGGTGACCAGCTCGGGCCGCGTGTCCGGGGGGAGCTCGTCGATCCGCCGGCGCAGCGCGCGGAGCAGCAGGCGCGTGGTCTCGGTGCCGACGGGCACCCTGTCGAGCGAGCGGTGCGAGCGCTGGTTGTTGTACTGCACGGCGACGGACGCGAGGTCGCCGCGGGTCATGTACTCCTCCACCTCGACGGGGACGGGCGTGACGAACCCCGCGCCGCTTGGGCAGGCGACGAGGATCCGGCGCCGCTCGAAGGCGCCGAGGCGCTCCAGCTCTGCGACGGCGAGCTCCACGCGCGCGACCGGGCTCGGCGCCGTCTCGACGCCGACGTAGACGCGGATCGGACTCCGCACCGGCGGTCCCATCACCTCGGCGATCTCGCCCTCGGGGACTGCCAGCCCGAGGAACTTCCTCCCCTCGCGGTCGAGGGTCGAGAGCGGCGCGAGGCTGCCGTGCCCACCCGACACGGTCGGCAGGTACTCATACGAGAGCGACGCCTTTACCCGGTCGGCCGGCTCGGCCATCCGTCCCCGGAGCGCGCGGAGCGCCGGCACGGCGGCCGCGAGGAACGCGGCGGACCTGCTCGCGAAGGCGGCGCGCACGGGCGCGGGGAGCGCCGAGAGCGCGAGGCGGCCCGCCTCCCCCACACCCGCCGCCGCCATCGCGACCGCGCACGCCGTCTCGGCGGCGTTCACCAGCGGCCTCCGCTCCTCGACCTCGGAGGCCCAGACCCAGCCGGAAGCCCCCGCGCCGCCGAGGAGCGCGCTCGCCCCTACTCGCCCGCCGGGCACGCGGCGGCCGAGCCGGGCGAGGACGAGGTCGGCGCCGAAGCCGGTCGCCGCGCCGATCGCGGCCGACCCCGCGGTGATCAGCACCTGGTCGTTCTCCTCGCGCGGGACGAGCGACGCGTCGCGAGACAGGTGTGCGGCGAGCGCGCCGACGGCGAGCGCGCGCTCGAGCGCCGGCCCTGCGGCCCGCAGGAGCGGCGCGATTGACGCGGTCATCGCAGCCAGTTTTACTCGGGTGAGGTCCCGAGGTGGTAGCGACCGCGCCAGACGCCGTCACGCCGGAGCCGGGCGAGGCCCCCACTCCCGCTGCTACGAAGCTCGGCCTGGTCGCGACGCTGGCCGTCACGGCGGGAGCGCTCGCGGTGTTCCCCGCGCGAGCCGGCGACCCGGTCGACGCGCGCTTCGCCGCGCCCTTCCTGTTCCTGTTCACGGGCCTCTTCCTCCTGCGCGTCGCGGGACAGCTCTACGTGCGCCGCCGCCGGCCCGCCTGGCTGCCGCCCACCGAGCAGTGGAACCTCATGCCGTACCACCTGCTGCTGCCGTCGCAGCTCGTGATCATCGTCGTGATGCTCTGGCTCGCCCTCTCCTTCGCGGGCGAGACGGGGCCCGCGGGCGAGCGGCACGGCACCGTCGGCTGGGCGGTGATCGCCTTCAGCGGCGTCTACGCCGGCGCGATGGCAGTCCGCTACGCGGTGCGGATGGCGCGCCGGCCGGAGGCTCGCTGGTTCGGCGGGACGATCCCGATCGTCTTCCACCTCGTCCTCGCGAGCTTCCTGTTCGTCGTGGGCAGCTTCCATGCCTCCTGACGATTCCGCGGCCGCGCCGGTCGCGATCGTCGGTGCCGGCGCGGCGGGACTCTCCGCGGCCGCGGCGCTGACGCGGCGCGGCGTCGACCCCTTGCTGTTCGAGCGGGACGAGCGGGTCGGCGGGACGTGGGCGCGGCGGTACGAGCGGCTCCAGCTGCACACGGCCCGCCGCTTCTCGGGGCTCGCGCACTACCCGATCCCGCGGAGCTATCCCCGTTACGTGCCGAAGGACGGCTTCGCGGCGTACCTGCAGGCGTACGCGCGCCAGTTCCGGCTCGACGTCCGCCTGGCGCACGCCGTACGGCGGATCCGGCGGGGTCAACGCTCGGGCTGGGAGCTGGAGACGGACCGGGGGACGTGGCAGGCGGAGGCCGTCGTCGTCGCGACCGGGCACTACGACGTCCCGGTCGTGCCGGACTGGGACGGCCGCGCGGAGTTCGCCGGCCGGCTCCTGCACTCGTCTGCCTACACGAGCGGGTCCGACTTCGCCGGGCGGTCGGTGCTCGTCGTCGGGCTCGGGAACAGCGGCGCCGAGATCGCCGCCGACCTCGCCGAGCAGGGCGCGGCGCGCGTCGCCGTCTCGGTCCGCACGCCGCCGCCGATCGTGCCGCGCGACCTCTTCGGGGTCCTGCCCGTGCAGATTGCGGGCATCGCCGGTACGCCGCTCCCGTCGGCGCTGATGGACCGCGTCGGCGCCGCCGTGCGCCGGTTCGGGGTCGGCGACCTGCGCCCGTACGGGCTCGAGCGCGCGGGCTGGGGCCCGTTCACCGCCCGCCGTCCGGCCGTGATCGATGTCGGCTTCCTGCGCGAGCTGAGGCGGGGCCGCGTGACGGTGCGGCCGGCGCTCGCCGCGCTGACGCGGAACGGCGCCGTCTTCGCCGACGGGTCGCAGGAGGAGTTCGACGCCGTCGTCGCGGCGACGGGCTTCACCACGGGGCTCCGCGACCTGCTCGAGCTGCCCGACGTGGTCGACGAGCGGGGCGAGCTGCGCTTCCCCTCGGGTCGAGCGACGCCGTACCCGGGCCTCTACTTCACCGGCTTCCAGGAGACGATCCGCGGCCACCTGTACGAGGCGCGGCGCGAGTCGAAGCGGCTCGCGCGGGAGATTGCCGCGTATCTTCGGCGCGCGGCTCGGCCGGCCTGACCCGGAACGTCCAGCGCTTGTTGAGCAGGAAGGCGACCGGTGTCACGAGCAGGAGGGAGAGCGCTTGCGCCGGCGTGGGGTGGACGCCCGTCCCCTCCACGAGCGACGCGAGGAGCGCGGCGTTCAGCGCCACGACGACGACGCCGACGGCCGAGTAGCGCAGGTACGTGGCAACGAACCCCTCGTGGCCGAGGCGGAAGGTGAAGTAGCGGTTGCCGAGGTACATGAGCGCGTTCGAGACGAAGTACGAGACGAGCGCCGCGGCGACGTACGGCGTCGCGAGCGCGTAGAGGAGCGAGAAGACGAGCAGGTTGACGAGGTAGCCGCCCGCGCCGACGAGCACGAACCTCGCTGGCTCGCCGAGCGCGCTCACCCCTCCGCGAACATGGCCGCGTAGTGCCGGTACCAGTCGCTCTGAAAGCGCTCGTCCGGGTCGTACGCGCGCTTCCGGGCGAGAAACTCGCGGAACTGCGGGTAGCACGCGTCCACCTGCTCGCGCGTCGCCCAGCGGTGGTACGTCAGGTAGTACTTGCCGCCGCGCTCGAGGGCCCGGTCGATCAGCCGGCGGAAGTCCTCGGCCGCCTTCTCGATCCCCGCGGCCGTGTGCGTCGTGCAGAGGTTGAAGATGATGCAGGCCCAGCGGTCGGTCGCCCAGGCGAGGAACGACTCGTCGTCGCGCTCGATCAGCCTGATCGTCCCGTAGATGACGTTGACGTCGTGCGTGCGGAAGTCGCCCGCGACCGCGGCCATGAAGTCGGCGAGCCGCTCGCGGGGGACGTAGACCTCCGTGATCATCTCGGTCGCGCGCTGTCCGCTGCCGAGGCGCGCGTCGAGGGCCTCGTGGTAGCCGTCGGCGTAGTCGGCGAGCTGGTGGGCGTCCGAGTAGTAGAGCTGGCCGGAGGTCGCGAGGTAGTGCCGCGAGTACTGCTCGAAGGCGAGCGCCCTGTCGGTGTGGGCCAGATAGATCAGGCGCTCCCAGTCGTCCGCGCTCAGCGCCCGCTGCCCGGCGGGCGGCGGGCCGGCGGCCTCCACCGGGCGGTAGCAGGAGAAGACGCCCCGGCGCAGGAACGCGTCCGAGCCGCTGTCCGTCGCGAACTGGAAGTCGCCGTAGAGGAAGCCGTCGGCGATCCGCTGCTCGAAGAGCGAGGCGAGCTCGTCGATCGCGGCGAGCTCGACCACCCGCTCGACGACGCGGCGAGGAACGAGGCGGATCCGCGCCGAGTAGACGCACCCGAACAGCCCGTAGCCGCCGACCGCGAGCCGGAACAGCTCTCGGTTCTCGTCGCGGCTGCAGGTGAGCACGTCGCCGTCGGCGTTCACGAGGACGAGCGACTCGACGTCGGCGATCACGGGTCTCATCGCCAGGCCGCGGCCGTGGACGTTGGCGGCGAGCGCGCCGCCCAGCGACAGCCGGTCGGCCCCGGTCTGCTTCTGCGCGATTCCCCAAGGGCGCTCCACGCCCTCCTGGCTGCGCTCGAGGTAGTCGATCAGCGCCGGCCACTGGACGCCGGCCTCGAGCTCGACCAGGCCGCGCTCGCGGTCGAACGAGAGGACCGCGTCCAGACGCCTCGTGTCGACGAGCAGACCGCCGGCACAGAACTGCTGGCCGCCCATCGCATGCCGGCCGCCGGCGATCGCGAGCGGGAGCGCGTAGGAGCGCGCGCGCTCGACGGCCGCGCGGATCGCGTCGAGCGAGTCGACGGGCACCTCCTCGGCGACGGCGCTCGCGTTGAGCGCCGAGTGGATGTCGTTCACGGTGACGGGCACGGCTGTCCAGTGTCCCATCCGTCGCGAGCGGCGGCAACGGCCGGCGGCGTCGCGCCTCGGTCGGCGGGGGAGGGAGCGCTAGCCGAGGTCGCGGAGGACGCGCGCGACCAGCTCCCGGTCCACGGGCGCGGGCTCCGGCCGGCGCGGGTTCGTCTCGAACCGCACCTCGAACCACGGCTCCTCGTGCTGCTCGAGCGCGCGCTTCGCGCGGAACGCGGCCGGTGCCTGGTCGGGCGCCACGCGCCGGACCCGGTTGAGGGCCTGGGCGACGAGCTCCTCGGTCTCGGCCGGGGCCGTCGCGGCCGCGCGGACGAACTCGTCGAGGATGTGACGCTGCGCTTCCGGGAAGCGGAGGCGGTCGAGCTCGTCCGGCGCGAGCCGTCCCAGGACCTCCACGAGCGCGAGCCACTCGTCGAAGCGCGCGAGCTCGTCGCGTGAGCCGAGGTCGACGGCGTCGGTCGGGACGAGCTCGAACCAGGTGCGCGCGAGCTGCGGCGCCGCCGGCGGATCCGGCACCCGCGCGGCGAGGGCGAGCCAGCTCTCCAGCGCGCCGACGGCTGGTGCTACCCGGCACCCGTTCCACGCGGCGGCGGCGGTCTCGAGCGCACGCTCCGCGAGCGCGGCGAGCTCGTGGCCGGCGCGCTCCGGCACGTCGGCGTCGAGCGCGGCGGCGAGCGACCCGAGCAGCCGGATCGCGGCCGGCTCGTCGAGCTCAGGGGTCATCCCCTCCAGACGCGCCGCGAGCAGGTCCCAGTCGGCGTCGTCGACGAGCAGCGGGAGCGCGCGCTCGCCCGCCACGCCACCCGCCACGGAAACCGCGAGCAGCATGCCCTCGAGTCCGCACTGCTCGAGGAATCGGCGCCGCGCGGCCGCGTCGCGGGCGAGCTCCGCGATGACCAGATCGCGCCAGCTCGGATGGACCCAGGCGACCGCGCTCGGCGGCACGACGCGGACGAAGTGATCGGTCAGCCGGTCGACGAGCTCCGTGTGCGTCCGCGAGAGGCCGCTCCCCGAGTGGCGACGAGCGGCCGCGGCGAAGTCGCGCTCGGGGACCGGGCCGGGCGGCGCGTCGAGCAGCGCGACGAGCGCGGCCCGGTGCTCCGGCGCGAGCGCGGCGAACGACGCGGCCATCGCCTCCGTCGGCTCGCGAATCTCCGCGGCGACCGCCGCGGCCAGCGCGCCGCTCTCGAGCCCGCGGGCGGCGGCGAGCGGGAGCAGCCGCTCGGCGACGAACCGCCTGGTCCGCTCCGGCGTGAAGTGCGGATGGTTGACGATGCTCCAGCCGTGCGTGCGGACGACGTCGAGCGCGCGCTCGGGCAGCCGCGCCGCCTTCGCGTGCCGGAAGAGGATCAGCGCACGCTCGTCCACGGCCAGCGCTGCCGCGTCGACCTGGACCTCCGCCGGCTGCGGGAAGCGCTCGAGGCCGTGCTCGCGGCGGACGCTGCCGAGCCCCGCCCTCAGCGGCGCCGGCCGTGACGTCCAGATCAGCCAGTGCCGGTCGTCCAGCGCGCGGAGCACCCGGTCGAGCTCGAGCGCCCACCGCTCCGCCGCATCGGGCCGGTACTCCGTGGAGCCGAACGCGTCGTCGGCGACGAAGACCTGCGCGCGGTCGCGCGCGAACGCCCTCCAGAGGTCCTCCGGCCGGATGCACTCGTGCGCCTCCCACCCGTCGGTCATCCGTGCGAGCGCGATCATCCGCGCGATCGCCGTCTTCCCCATCTCCGGCGGCCCGGTGAGCACGCTGAAACGGCGCCGAAGCAGGACGTCGAGCGCACGCGCGTAGGCGCGCGTCGGCACGAACACCGGCGCGAGCGCCGACGCCGCGTCGACGTCGGCGGTCGAGCGCGCCGCGACCTCCGGCGCGATCAGGCGGCCGGGGTCTCCGACGCCGAGGATGGACGGAACGCGCAGGCGCAGCCCGGAATCGGCGTCGACGAGCTCGGCGAGCCGCTCCGGGCCCAGCTGGACGAGCGGCGCGGACACGCCGCGCACGGCCTCGTCCGCGTTCGTCAGCACCAGGATCGACCCGAGCGAGCGGACCGGCGCTCGGTCGGCCTCGCTCGTGACGAGGCGCTGCAGCTCGGGCGGCCGCCGCCGGCGCCAACGTCGGGACGGACGCACGAACGCGACGACGACCAGCGTCGGCGCCGCCAGCCGGGCGGCGTCGCTCGGGACGGCGACCCCGTCGGGCGCCATGCCGACGCGGCCGAAGTCGCGCTCCTCCCAGCGCACGTGCTCGCCGTCGAGGAGCGCGAGGCACAGGCGCTCGAACTGGAGCCACCCCAGGTCGTCGAACCGGTAGCGCCCCGCGTTGCCCATCGCTCGCAGTGTGCCGGCCGCGCGCGCCGCCTCAGGCGGCACCGGCGGAGTGCGAGCGCCCCGGCCGGCGTCCGGCCCTCGCGGTTTCGCCGGACGAAGAGTACGCTTTTCGTATGGGGACCGGGGCCCGCTACGCACAGCGGCGGCGGCTCGTCGTGGGCGGCCGCGGCGGCCGTATCCGCAGCGCCGAGGTCGCCCGGCTGCTGGTCGAGACGGCGCGCCACCTGGCCGAGACGCTCGACACCGAGCGGGTCTACGACCGCTTCCACGAGCTGCTCGCGGAGACGGTCCCGCACGACGGCGTCGTCGTCTCGTCCTACGACGCGGACGAGGACCTGATCCGCGCGGAGTACGTGTGGACGGACGGCAAGAAGCTCGATCCGGCCGTCCTGCCGCCGCTCGAGCCGAACCCGTCCGGCGAGGGGATGCAGACGCGTGTCATCCGCACCGGCGAGACGCTGCTCGAGAACGACGTCCCCGCGCGGACGGCGGAAGGCAAGGGGACGTTCTACAACGTGGACGCGAGCGGGCACGTGCGCAAGATCCCGGACGCCGGCCCGGCCGCGACCCGCGCCGCCATCATGGTTCCGGTCAAGCACGAAGGCCGCGTCATGGGCGTCGTCCAGCTGATGTCGGACCGCGAGACGTACTCGGCCGAGCAGGTGGAGCTGATCGAGGCGCTGGTGGCGCAGATGTCGGCCGCGGTGCGAAACGCGAAGCTGTACGAGGCGGCCCAGGCGGAGATCGAGGCGCGCGAGCGCGCCGAGCGTGAGCTGCGCGAGAGCGAGGCGCGGCTGCGGGCGACGTTCCGCAACGCCGCCGTCGGAATCGCCCACGTCGGGCTCGACGGCGCCTGGCTGCGCGTCAACGACCGCCTGTGCGCGATCGTCGGACGCCCGCGCGAGCAGTTGCTCGCCTGCACCGAGGCGGAGACGACGCACCCGGCCGACCGGGCGGAGAACGCCCGCCTGAACGCCCGCCTGGTAGCGGGCGAGATCGAGCACTACTCGCAAGAGAAGCGATTCCTCCGCGGAGACGGACGGCCTGTGTGGGTCAGCGTCACCTCCTCCCTGCTCCGCGACGACGACGGCCGGCCGCTCCACTTAATCGCCGTCGTCGAGGACATCTCCGCCCGCAAGCGCGCCGAGGCGGAGCGGCGGCGCCTGGCCGCAACGACCGAGCGGACGCGGGCCGTCGCCCACGAGCGTGCCCAGGCCGCGCGGGTCCTCGCGGCGGTCGGCGACGGTGTCGTGCTGGTGGACGACGCCGGCGTCGTCCGGCTGTGGAACCCGGCCGCCGAGCGGATCGTCGGGCTCGCGGCCGCCGACGCGGTGGGACGGCGGATGGACGAGGTCGTCCCCGGCTGGCGCGTCGTCGCGGGCCGGCTCGGGAACGGCGACATCGGCAGCGCGCGCGAGAGCCTCCCGGTCGTCGTCGGAGAGCGCGAGCTGTGGGTGTCGGCGATCGCCGTGCGCAGCGAGGACGGCGTCGTCTACGCCTTCCGCGACGAGACCGCCGAGCGCGCGCTCGAGCGCGCGAAGAGCGACTTCGTGGCGACGGTCTCGCACGAGCTGCGCACGCCGCTCGCCGGGATCTACGGCGCGGCGCTCACGCTGCAGCGGGGGGACGTGCTGCTCCCGGACGGCCAGCGGCGGCACCTGCTCGCGATCGTGGCCGGCGAGGCAGAGCGGCTGGCCCGGATCGTCGACGAGATCCTCACCGCGGCCGAGCTCGACAGCGGCCGTATCCGGCTGACGACCGAACGCGTCGACCTCGCGGCCGAGGCCGCGCGCGCGGTCGCCGCGGCCCGCGCCCGCAGCGACGCCCAGCCGATCGATTTCACAGCGCCGCCCGGCCTCCCGCCCGTGCTCGCCGACGCCGCCAAGGTCCGTCAGGTGCTGGCCAACCTGCTCGACAACGCGCTCAAGTACGCACCCGGCGCGCCCGTCGAGGTCGACCTCGCCGCCGGCGAGGGGCAAGTCGTCGCCCGCGTCCACGACGGCGGCCCGGGGATTCCGGCCGAGGAGCGCGTCCGGATCTTCGAGAAGTTCTACCGCCTCGACCCCGACCTGACCTCCGGCGTGTCCGGCACGGGGCTCGGCCTGTACATCTGCCGCGAGCTGGTGGAGCGGATGGGCGGCCGGATCTGGGTCGAGAACGGCAACGGCGGCGGAGCGACGTTCGCGGTCGCCCTGCCGCGGCTGGCGGAACCGCGCGCCTGACCCGCGCGGCTCCGTCTAGCGACCGACGAACAGCCTGACCTGGCTCAGCTGGTCGGCCATCGTGCCGGCGGCCGGCTGCTGGTCGAGGACCTCCCCGACCTCCTCCTCGGAGGGCGCGTCGCGGTCGACGGTCAGGCAGGTGAAGCGGGCGCGCCGGCAGCGGTCGCGCGCCTCGGCCTCCTCGAGTCCCGTCACGTCCGGAACCTCGAACGAGCCGCGCTCGCCCGGCCCGAGCGAGACGTTCAGGCGCACCGCGCTCCCCTCGTTCAGCTCCGTACCCGGGTCGGGGTTCTGAGCCACGACCGTCCCCCGGTCCTCCTCGGACGGCACGGGGAAGGTGTTTGCGACCAGCCCGGCATCGTCCACCTGCGCGCCGGCCTCGACGTGGTCCAGGCCGACCACGTCGGGCACCTCGACGGCCTCGGGAGCGACCGTCTCGGTCTGCGTCTGCGTCTCGGTCTCCGTCTCGGTCTCCTCCTCCTCGGCGACGATCAGCAGGACGCGCGTCCCGGTCTCGACCTCAGTTCCCGCCTCGGGGCTCTGGTCGACGACCGTTCCGGGCTCGTCCCCCTCGCTCGGCGTCTCGCGGACGTCGGCGTCGAGGTCGAGGTCCTCGACGCGGCTGACGGCGTCGTCCTCCTGCAACCCGATCAGCTCGGGAACGGTTCGCGTCCCGTTCTCGTCGTCGTCGTCGGCGGCGGCGCGCAGGGCGAAGAACGCGATCAGCGCGGCGACGAAGAGCAGGAGCAGCAGCCCCCAGATCCACCAGTTCTCGCGCCACCACGGCGGCCGCGGCGGGCCCTCCCGGACGGCCTCCTCGCGCCGGACGGCAGTGACCTCGTCGGCGGGCTCGTAGTCGGGATCCCGCGCCATTGCTGACAACGTCGCCTCGGCGGTGGGGCGTCAAACGTCAGTACGTGAGCGTCGCGTCGGCCCAGAGCGAGAGCTCGACGAGCTTCTGCGGAGGCGCGAGCTCGAGCCCGGGGCCGCCCTCGACGCCACGGGCCTTGCTGGAGAGGCCGGACAGGAAGACCGGTACGCCGGCCTCGCGCAGGGCCTGCAGGTGCTCGGCGAACGCGCCGGTGCCGACGCCGTGGACGGCCTCGGCGGTCTCCGGACGGACGAGCTGGACGGCGTCGCCGGCGAGGAACAGCTGGACGTCGTGCCCCTCGCCCGCCGCCGTGCGGGCGACGAGCAGCGCGAGGGCAGCCCGCGTGGGGTGCTCGGGGCCGGTCGCAAGGTGGACGAGCAGCTTGGGCATCGCTCCCTCCTCGAGGCGATCCGGCGCGTTTGCGCCGCGGGGACGCGAAGCATACGAGGCTCGTGGCCGTCGAGACCGGCAGTGCGGCCCCGCTCGTTCCCGCCAGGCCGAGCCTGGCGTCGCTGCGCGAGGCGGCGGCCGGCTGCCAGGCATGCCCGCTGTGGCGGACGGGGACGCAGACCGTCTTCGGCGAGGGGGCGCGCGAGGCGGAGGTGATGCTCGTCGGCGAGCAGCCCGGCGACCAGGAGGACCGGATGGGACGGCCGTTCGTCGGGCCGGCCGGGCGCCTGCTCGACCGGGCCCTGGAGGAGGCGGGAATCGACCGCTCGCTCGCCTACGTCACGAACGTGGTCAAGCACTTCAAGTGGACGGCGCGCGGGAAGCGCCGCATCCACGCCAAGCCAAACTGGGGCGAGATCGCCGCCTGCCGGCCGTGGCTCGAGGCCGAGCTCGCGGTCGTCCGCCCGCACGTCCTCGTCTGCCTCGGCTCGACCGCCGCGCAGGCGCTCCTCGGCCGGCAGTTCCGCGTCACCCGCGAGCGGGGCACGCTGGTCGAATCGCCGCTCGCGCCGCACGCGACCGCGACGGTGCACCCGTCCTCGATCCTGCGTGCGCCCGACGAGGCGCGCGACGCCGAGTACGCCGCCTTGGTCGACGAC